>JAIOJS010000534.1 GCA_019911795.1 Thermoanaerobaculia bacterium
CCATGGAGCTTGGCGCCGACGCCGTCCTCATGAACACCGCGATCGCCGGCGCCGACGATCCGGTACGCATGGCTAGAGCCATGAAACTCGCCGTCGAGGCCGGCTACCTCGCGCGGCACGCCGGTCGCATTCCCACCCGGCTCTATGCAACTGCGTCGTCACCTTTGAGCGGTTTGATCGAGTAGGGCCGCGAACTCCCCATCTGGAACCAATCCCCTCGCCATACCAGACCCCATGGCCAGGGTTGCTTTTCCTCCAGGACTTCCCTTAGAATTCCCGTCCCGCAAGGGACTGCGCCCGTAGCTCAACTGGATAGAGTACTAGACTACGGATCTGGGGGTTGGGAGTTCGAATCTTCCCGGGCGCACCACTCTTCCCTTCAAGGGGTTAGCTTAGCCATCTTGGCCCGGGCGATTCAGACTCTGTGGTTGTGGCAGTGCAGTAATGAGGCCACCGGTAGGAGCATGCGACCTTCCACAAATGGGAGCCAGAGGCAGTTGTCGACACTCCTCCACGATTCCACTCGACCTCATACCGGTACGCCAGGTCTCGACGCCCTCTTCGATGAGAAGAAGCAAGGGGGTACCGCGGCCTAACGCCTCGCATCAGCGGCGTGTCACCGCCTGCTCTCGTCATGCGGAGCCCTTCATGGCTCCTTGGAACAGCGGATCAAGAGCTCGTACATCTCATTCGACTGAGCCTGCTGCGAGCACTCGAGTAGAGATATCCCTTGCTTGTTAGTGGTGTCGATGCTTGCACCGGCATTGAGCAACACTCTCGCTGATTCGAGAGGATCTCCTTTTCTGTTTGGGCCGTGCTGTCCAAAACCAAACACTGCCCAATAGAGCGGTGTCGCTCCGAATTCCATACATCTTGCTTCGAGTTCGGCTCCATGTTGAATCAACAGTTCAACTGTCGATGGAAGGCCCACTGAAGCCGCCCAATGCAATGGGCGTGCACCAAAGACCGCGGTCGCTTCCAGGTTGGCCCCAGAGTCAACCAGCACATTCGCTACTGTCTCGGTACCTAGCGACGTGGCTGCGATCAATGGACTCTCCCTTCCTTCCGTCCCCTCGATTAGCGCCCCGTTCTCGAGGAGCAACGCTACAATCTCGGAGGCCCGAGCGTCGTCCAGCCAGTCATTGAATACGCAGTCACAGACATAGTGAAGTGGATCGGATTCGTTTTGCTGGTTGAGAAACCACGAGACACTCTGATTGGCCAAGCCAGGGTCGGAGGCCAGAGCACCTTTCAGTCCTTGCAGGTCCCCTGCTTTGATCATCTGTCGAAAGCTCTCGCCGCTCATATTTCGATCGTTCTCCGTGTATCGAAGGCTTCCAATATTTGGGACTAGAAATCTGGCTGCGCCGTACAGCGGCTCCGAGCCAACTGGACACACCGGCAACAGCGAACAGCCATGAACGACCAATTTCTGCGGACATTCTTGCAGAGGCAGTCGCTCCAATCTAGTCGAGAGATGTTGTCAAGGACAATTCGACTAGAAGCGCGCGAGCACTACCACGTAAGAGAACACCCCCGAGACGAGAGGGTGCAGTCTCGTTCAGATCGACGAGAGCCGTCTACATGCTCGCCCAATGCGTTGACCCTCTCCGAGGGTTGCGGAAACTTGGCCGACTGAGGGGCCGTCCGTCCCGAGAGACTCCATCGGATCTCGCCCATCCGTGCTCTGCAGTCGCAAAGGAGACTCAGCCGCCGACGGAGGCCCTGAGTTGCAACCCGATCCACTCCTCGACCGATCGCTCGAGGAGCGCGAGGGGGAGCGGACCCGGCTCGAGGATCTGGCGATGAAACTCGCGGATGTCGAAGTGGGGTCCGAGGGCTTGCTCGGCGCGTTGCCGAAGTTCGAGGATCTTCAACTCGCCAAGCTTGTAGCTGAGAGCCTGGCCCGGCAGGGAGATGTAGCGGATGACCTCGCTCCAGGGTGAAGACCCACCATGCTGTTGGAAGTAGTCGATCGCTTGCTGGGCCGTCCAACCCTGGGTGTGGATCCCGGTGTCGACGACGAGTCGAACGGCTCGGAAGAGCTCTGAATGGAGTCGTTCTCGGTCGTCGGTCGGAGTTTCATAGATCCCTAGCTCGTGGCCGAAGCCTTCGACATAGAGGGCCCAGCCCTCGGAGTAGGCAGACTCGAAGGTGTGTCGACGGAACGCGGGCAGCTCGGTCTCGCGATGCGGCGAATGGCTCTGCACCGAGTGCTGAAAGTGGTGGCCAGGAATCGCTTCGTGAAGGTATAGGGCGGGGCTGACCGCATGGGGATACTTCGCGATGTTGCCGACCGAGAGCATGAAGCGACCGGGGCGCTTGCCGTCGTCGGAGCCGCCGCGATAGTGGGAGACCAGGTGGGTTGGAACGATCTCCAACGGTGTGGGCTTCCAGGGGCCAAAGAGCGCTTCGAGACGAGGCTCGACGCGGAGCGTCAGCTCGTCATAGGCGGCGAGGAGTTCGGCTGTGGTGTCGTAAGTGACGCGCCCCCTGTCGCTCGACTTCGCCTCGAGCTGGGCAATCTCCTTGGAGATGCGCTCGACCTCGCGGCGACCGATCGCGTGGATCTCTGAGGCCGTGAGGTCAGTGCTGGTCCAAAAGGCGACCCAAGCGCGATACCAGGCCACCCCATCCGGAAGGGCCGACCACGCTACAGAGTCTCGGCAATGGGGAAGGTAGTCCGTCCTCAGGTAGTGGATCAGCTTGCGGTAGGTCGGGAGGATCCGGTCGCGGATGGTGTCGAGATAGCGCTTCTTCAGATGGCGACGTTGCCGCCACGTAAGTTCAGCGGGCAGAGCCTTCAGCGGATCGGCAAAGACGCTATCGCGGACAGAGGGGACATCTTGACGTTCCGTTAGGCGAATCACCTCCTCGGTCACGATCTTGGGCAGCACGTAGCCCCGACGTACTCCCTCCCGCATGCGCTCGATGGCGATGTCCACCCACCGGGTGAAGTCGTCCACGCGCAGCATGAAGTTCTCGAAGTCGGCCGGGGTTTCGAACCGATGAGCCCCGAGGCCGCTACCGAGCGTCGCAAACTCGTCCGGAAAGTGGTCCATCGAGGAGATGGGGAGGAGATGGCCGGGAAACGAGAGCAGCTCGAGCTCTTGCTCCAACTGATAGGTCAGGAGATCCCGGCTCGTCTTCCGGTCAGGGGTCAGGTGGGCCGGGTCGAGACCCGCCATCGCATCCAATGTACTCTGGGCCAAGGCCGCGAACTGGGAGCGGTAGCGATCGCCGATGGTGATCTCCAGCCGATCGTCAAAGCGGTGGTCACCGAGACTCGAAGCGCGACTGGGGTGGAGTTCTAGATAGGCCTCGAAATATTCATCGAAGAGCTGGTCGGCGCGCGCGTTGCTGCTCGCCGCATGGTCAAAGACGTGCGGCCTCCATCCCGTCGAGCCGAGAAGGATCGCCAGCAGCAGGAGTGTCCGCCGCCAAGGGGGCCGGCCCGGGACTCGCACCGGGCGCAGGATTCCTGGCGAAGGCCCGACGGACGACATCAGCGTCTGGCTGAGCACCCTATTGGCGTCGGCCAAGAGAGATCCCATAGCTCACTTCGTCGCTCTCTCCGGGGACGCTCGAGTCGATCATGTAGCTCACCGAAGGCCAGACATCCAGCTTGAAGGGCGCGTTGATGAGGAAGCGAAACCGTAGCCAGGTGCGATCGTCGGGGTAGTCGAGAGCATCCAGCCACTCGCTGCTCGTCGTCAGGCGGAGATTGATCGGAACCTTCCAAACGTGGGTGCCCCAGGTCATGCTGGCCGCGATCGATCCATCGTAGCCCGTCGCGTTGCCGAAGCCGACGATGCCGATGCGCGACCGACCGTTGCGGCGCCGCGAGAAGCGGTCGAGGTCTTCGCCTTGCTGGTACGCCAAGGCGACGCTCAGATTGTCATTCTGGCCAACTTTCCAGAACCCTCCGATGCTGGCCCGAAACACCTCGAACTCATCGTAGGTTTCGGCCAGGCCATCGATGCCCCAAGGGTTCCAGTCCTGCCGAAACCCGTGCTCGAGCCCTACCTCGGCCGTGTAGTTGGCCCAGCGCGTGGCCAGCCCGACGTCAACCGAGTGCTCGTAGGTGTCAGTAGGAAGTATGAACCGCGAGGAGGTGCGCTCGATCGGTTCGAAGTCGAGCCGGGTCAGTGCATAGGTGAAGCTGAACCCGGTCCGGCGGTTCAATGGCATGCTGAGACTAAGGCTCAGGGAATGATCGACAAAGTCCACGGAGGTGTCGAAGAGCTCCCCGTCAGCCAGAACTGTCGACTCCCGGACGTCAGCGTCATACGGTAGGTAAAGTCCCACCGAGAGACTCCAGCTGTCGCGGAGGAAGTTGGGAACTCCCAACCCAAGCTGCAAGTCGTCGCGAAAGATCCCAACCCAGCCCGTGGATCCGGTGCGAAAGAGATCATCGCTGGAGAGGGTAATGCCGGGATAGAAGTCGAAGGTGTCGCTGCCCGTATCGATACCGAGGATCGAGAAGCTGCCATGATTCGAATAGGCATGGATGTCGGCAAGAGACCGCGGCCCATAATCGGGAGTGGATCTCCCCTCGGACGGCGTGCCGACGCCGGCCCCCTTCTGGGAGGGGAGAGAGGCGAGGGCGACCTGCTGTTGTTGTTCCACCCCCAGTGCGGTTGGATCTTCGAGTCGGCGCCCGTGCTCCTTGTCTTTGACCAACCAGCGATGCCCATCGGGGGGCGTCTCGACGTGGATCATGATGTCGCTGGCGTAGGCCTCGGCAACCACCTGTTCGATATCCGGACGGTTGAATTTGAAGTCTTTTCGAGTGGTGCTGGACTTGCTGCCATAGATCTGCCCAGAGTCACTAAAGGTAGCGGAACCCTTCCGCTCCGTCCAATCCCACCAGCACTCCCCATTGCTCGGGATCCACCCATAGTGGTACACGCCCTCATCGGTTAGGACCCCATCCTGGGTGGCCCGTTGGACCGTGCGCACCCGATGGTGAGCGTGGGTCTCCTGGTCGAGCCACAGCACACCACTGACGTAGCTACCGCCCTCGGATGAGACATCGGCCAAGGGTTTGTAGCCGATCTTGTAGGTCGGGTGACCGTTGATGGTCTCCTGTCCCAAGTACTCATAACGGTAGGTCTTGTCGAGTTCGACCTCGAGCGGGCGGAGGCGAAGCAACGCCTCATTGCGATAGAGCCGCCCCTTCAGGAGCTTCTTGGTCGGGTAGGGCGCCCCGTTGATCGAGTAGCCCAGGTGGTGATAGTCCGTGAGGTGTCCCTTGCGTTCGATCAGTCGGTGTTCCCATTGGGTGCGAGAACCGCCCGCCCATTGACCCACGCTGTTGATGTACTCCATCACGTCAAGCGACTCGAACCGTTCGTACTGACGCTCCTGGAACACCTGGTTCTTGACCACCTCTTCGTAGGGATCGACAAACAGATCCGTCGTCACTTCGAACTCGGTGGCTTCGGTCTCCGGGCCGTAGAGCTTCAGTTCGAACAGGTAGTAGGGCAGGGTACCGTCGATGGTGAGGCGTGATCCCACCCAATCGCTCTCGAACTCGAAGCCTTCGCCCGAGGGAAAGAGAAGGCGGGCGTCTTGCGGCTGCGGCAGGCGAAAGGTCAGGGTTTCGGGACCTTGCGAATAGATGGCGAGGTAGTGGTCACCCGTGGTCGGATGCTGGAAAAACCGAGTGCGAGATGGATCGACACCCTCCACCGAAGGCTGCTCGTAGAGATCGGCGCCCTCCGTACGCTGGATCTGGGCCAGGAAGGTCTCGTGGAGGTCATCCAGTCGCGAGTCGTCGAAGATCACCAGCTCATCTCCTCTTCCACCCGATAGGAGCAGTGTCTCGAGAACGGATGAGGCATCGCCCGCCACCCGACGCCACCTTCTAGCCGTCGGATCCACCAGGGGGACCGAGGGATCGTCAGCATAGAGGTAGGCGTCGATGTAGGGTGCAAGCCCGTGAGTTACCAAGCGGGCGGTCGTTGCGGAAGGGCCATCGAGCGCGACCTTGAGGGCTGGCGCCACCGCCCGAGCATCGACAATGAGGTTCTTGAGGTCGAAGGCGGTCGCAGCCCAGTCTTCGTATTCAACCGCAGTCAGCCTTACGGTGAGGAATCGGGAATCGGGGGACACTTGGGCGGGCGGCTCGCTGCGCTCCGGAAAGGTAAACTCGACAACCTCGGACCGCTTGGCCCAGATCGGCAAGACCCCCTCCTGCGGGGCCTCCGCGTCGTCCGTTGTAAGTTTCGAACTGGGAACGCTCCCCCTTCCGAGGTCACTCTCGGGGTTTGCGATCACTAGTAGCACACCGTTCCCTCCGTCCTTCGCCATCAGGCCGAACGGCTGGAGGACGTTGTCGAGAAGCTCACGTAGCGTGTGCCCCTCCGGCGCCTCCTTGATCTGCATCTCGGGCCGCACCCACTCGCTGCTGTAGATCACCTTGAGTCCCTGCGAGCGGAAATCCTGGAGGACCTCGTCGAGCTGCCGGCACACGTACTTCATACCCTCCTGCGTCTCAGCTGCGAGTTGCGCCGGTGCCACGAAGAGCAGCAGAGTGCCGAGAATCGCCAGGAGGCAGGCTCTACCAGAGACGGGATGGCTCCACTTCGCGCACTGCTCCCTCCAAATCACATCCGCAACAGCCATTGCATCCATTGAGCATCTCTCCTTCACGATGCCTCCTCATAGTCGATGCGAAGGACGCCATCCGCGGCGTGATGCACCAGTCCACAAGTCTCTAGTACCGACGGCAGGGCACTCTCGATCCCCATGGTGTCGAGATCTCCATGCAGAATCACCTGGTCGGCGGACGCTCCAATCTCTGGATGGGCATACTCCAGCCGCCACCCCGTCTCGCGAGCCACGACTCGCAAGAAGTCCTCGAGACTCTTGCCCTCGAGTTCGTAGGGGGGAGAGACGCTCAGACTCCAATTCCAGGGTTCGCCGTAGAGCGGGACCGCCGAGGTCGATCGGCGGCCTCGCTCGTCCACTTCGAAAGCTTCGCCCGGGCCGGCCTCGAGGGTCAGATTCCCTTGGTCGAGAACGACGCTACCCTCGCGCACCCGAACCTGTAGCCGGTCTTCGACGATCCGCACCTCGAACTGGGTACCAAAATCGCGAACGATCCCAAAGGGGGTTCTGATCTCTAGGTGGGAACCACCAGCGGAGCGCGCGTCTGAGTCGACGTACAGAGCACCGCGAGTTAGCTCGACAGTGCCGGTGGAGAGGAGCCGGGCCCGGCTTCGGTAGTCGAGGCGCAGCGACTGGCCATCGGCCAAGCGAAAGGCGGCCCGCCCATCCTCTGCCGTGACGATTGTGCTGCCGGCCCCCAGTTGGTCCGCGACTCCGATCGCCGCCGCGGCCTCCGCACCGTGAGCCTCCATTCTGACACTCACCGAGCCGCTGATGACCTCCGCTACGGCAACTGGAGTCGCGGAAAGCCGGCTACCCCGCGTTAGGGC
>JAIOJS010000006.1 GCA_019911795.1 Thermoanaerobaculia bacterium
CGCCAGGGGTCGCTGGCGTCTTGCCGAACGGATCCTTTTCCCGATCTGGGTCCTCGCGGCAGCTATCACGATGTACCCCGTGATCGGCCGAGCCCTGCGACTCTCCGACACGCTCTTCACGAGCTACGCAGCCGATCTCGCTTTTCCCCCGTGGTTCTACATCTCCTGTCGCCGGCGGCCCACGAGTTGGTTGTTTCCCTGGTTCGGCCGGTCACCCGTCGCTACGGCCGCGAGCATCCTCGCAGTTGGCGTAGCCTCCGAGTTCGCACAGTTGTACTTTCCGCGAATCGTCACCGGCACGTTCGATCCTCTCGACGTTGCTGCCTACGCCGTGGGTCTAGCGGCCTGCGTCATCGCCGATGTCGTCGAAGCGTCATAAACCTGCGACCTAGGGTCTCTCGCACCAGTTCACTCGCACCAGTTCACTCGCACCAGCTCACTCGCACCAACCATGCAGTTGACCCGCGGAAAGCCTTTACACTAGGGGCCTCGCCTCGGGGTGCGATAGGCTTCGCCTCACACTTGGTTTGCTCACCTTGGGTCCGGTCTTCCGAGTGCGTTGCGTGGGGCCGAACGGTCAGTCAACTTAGGAGTTCATGGCTCCGTGTGAGACAGCCATGTCAGAGGAATGGATACGCGAGTAGGCGGGAGGACGCTGTGTCGAGGGCTTTGAAAATCGAAGGGCTGCGGGTCCTTCTTCTACTCGCTGTTGCAGGGGCAAGCTGTCTCGCCTGCGGTAGATCGCCGAGCGAATCCTGCTCGGGTCCGCTCAATCTGGAAGGCGATGTCGTAGCTCCCGTCAGGATCTTTGCACCGACACCGATGTATACCGAGGAGGCTCGGATAGCAAGAGTTCAGGGCGTGGTCATCGTCCAGGCCACTATCGACTGCGAGGGATCCGTTACCAGCGTTGTCGTCCAGCAAGGTCTTCCGATGGGGCTCTCCGAGGCCACGGTGGAGGCGGTTCGGCGGTGGCGCTTTGAGCCCGCTACCCTGAACGGAGTGCCAGTCTCCGTCTACTACAACCTCACAATAAACTTCAGGATCCAGTGAGACGGTCTGGAGTCCCAGACGACCCTTGCCACCGCAACCTAAGTTGATGCCAGATAGCTCCGAAAGTACTCGAGTTCGCCAGCGAACGAGAACGGCTTGGGAATCACTCGGACGATCTGGAAGGGCGCAAGCACGGTTGGTTCATCATGAATATAGCCACTACAGACGAAGGTTGCGGGAGGGGGGACTTGTTCCGAAAACGCGTAACGGAGAACGTGGAACCCGTCCGCCAACGGCATCCTGATGTCCGTGATCAACAGGTCGATTGTCTGCTGCTGCATGACTTCGACGGCTTCAACTCCGTTGGTCGCGGTGCTAATCGAGACACCCAGAACCTCGAACAGTCGCTTCCAGATCTCCAGTAGCTGCACTTCGTCGTCGACGACGATAATGTTCACTGGCTGGAGCGGCCGACCGGCACTTCGATAATGAACGTCGTCGTGGCGCGACCTGGCTCGTACCGAAGATCGCCGCCGTGAGTTCGCATGATACCTCTCGAGATTGGCAGTCCGAGACCCGTGCCCACACCCCGCGTCTTGGTTGTAAAGAACGGGGTCATCATTTGCTCCGCGATCTTGCGGTCGATGGGGGGGCCGCTGTCGGAGAACTCGATCCGAATAGCGTCAGCATCTCGAATTCCTCGAATACCAATCCGCTTCTCCAAGGAACTCTCGAGAGCATGGAAACTGTTCGTCAGCAGATTCATCAATACTTGAGAGAACTGTACCGGGTTCACGTTCGCAACAAGCGTTTCATCTAGGTCCACAGCGATCTCGATGCCACGAACTCGAGCCTTCTCGCTGCACAGGCTAAGCGTATCGGCGATGAGGGTCCTGATCGGGATCGCGGATTGCGTCTCTGCGGAGGTATCGTTCGAGATCGTCCGGAGCGCCGTCGTGATGCTGGATATCCGCTCTACCGTCTTTTCGATAGCGGTGAGGCTCTCGAGAAGCTGACCATCATCCCGAAGCCCAGACTCTAGTTGGTATCGGAGCAATCCTGCATGACCCGCAATCACCGTCAGTGGGTTGTTGATCTCGTGGGCGATGCCAGCCGAGAGCTCCCCGAGAGCCGCGAGTCGCGACGCGACCTCCAGCGCATGGCTCTGCTGATTGACCGTCTCGATGGCGCTATCTCGCTCCGTCGTGTCGTTGGTGATCGCAATGTGCGCATACTCTCCGGTTGTCAAGAGATACGGCGCTGCCCAGGTCTCCATCGACCGCTGAGTGCCCTTCAACCCGATCAGGTCGAATTTCAGGTTACCGCTCTCACCGCTGCAGATCGCTGCGTTGAAAGCCCTAAACCTCTCGCGATGGCTGGGGTGTACCAAGGGGTACAAGTCGAGACCCTGCACGCTCTCCAGCGAGTCCGCTTCGATCATCTCCAATCCACGAGGATTCATGGTCAGCAGATGACCCTCGCGAGCAACGATCTTGAGGCACCACGGCGTGGAGGCGATCATCTCGCCGAAACGTACCTGGGGTTCGCCGATCAATGCATTGAAGTCGGGCATTACCTCCATTCTAGACCAGAATAGTGAGTCCCTCATTGCGCATTATTGGCAATGGTCAGGTAGAGCGGCTCGATATTGGAAGGTATCGGCTGGGGGGACAGACCCTCGACAACCCGGTGCCCGATCGCGGCGCTGGATTGACTGACACCACGGAGAGGACTCCGAGAGAGTCCGGACAGAGGCCGACCGGTGTCGATCAGAGGCCCGAGCCGGGATACTTGAGTCGTTTACCTCGGCGGCGAAGCGTCCAGGTGACCGGGACGCTTCTTGCTCAGGCGCCGCAGGACTCGAGGCGTCAGCTTCTCGAGGACCGCGTCCGCCACCTGACGCAGCCGAACGTCGCGCGCTGGCATTCCGCGCCGCCTAAACCAGTGGCGAACGGGTCTCGTTCCCTCCCGCGTCCAGCGCCCCAGGACGGACTCGTCCTCGGCGTCCACCAGCCAGACCCTGAGCAACACCGGATCGATGCCGCGGCTGCCCACAGTCGCGCCACCGACCCAGGTCGCGGTCTCGAGTGCGAATTCTCCCGCTCCCGCCCACCAACCGTACGCCGAGCTACCAGTGGCCGAGGCGACGACAACACCATGTCCAACACCCGCAGCGAGCGCCTGCCCGGCGAGGATCCACAACCAGGAGCGCCGAATGTTGCCGTAGGCTACGAGTTCGGTGAACAACACGGCGTCGGCATCGGCTTGTTGACCCAGCCCCGCGATCTCAGAGAAGTCGGGTCGCCGGCCAGTCAGAGCGGGGAGATCCCCCTCCACGACGTCGACTCCACCCTCCAAGAGCAACGCCTCGAAGTCGTCTCTAAGCAGGGAAAGTGCCGCACCGCGGGCAGCTTCGAAGTCACCACTGATCGGTTCTCCAGGAAGTGCATCGCGCGCACGAATCGGCACCCCGTCGAGTGGGGTCAGCACCACCACCCGGGGTGAAGAATCGAGGTGACTCGCGGGCAATGACGCACACCCGATGGTGTTGATCGCGGCAACAAGAAGTACGGCGAGAACTTGTTGACGATGGGGCACGGCACCAGCATAGCAGCGCTCGAGCGCATGGCGACTTCCTAGGTCCAGGCGCTGCCGAAGACCTCACCCTGCTAGCCACTTCCTCTTGGGCACCTCTGGGCCACCCAGGAGCCTTCACAGCCTCGAAGGAACTCTCCGTCTACGGGCAGGTAGCAAAGGCATCCGTGTCCTGAATTGGTGGGAACGGCTGGTTCTGCGGGTTCTCGAACCCCCAGGACTGTCCACTCTCCAGGTCGTCGACGGTCACGGTCGTTTCGACGTCAGTCAATCCCGAAGCAAATACCCAGTAGCGGTTCCACGGGGGGGCGCAGGCGTCGAGGACCTTTACCAGGACCTCGAAATTGCCCGGTTCGAAGAACCAGAATCCGGCCGAGCTCTCTCCCAGCGTTAGCGGATGTCCAGGCCCCGCCTCGCCCTGGGGTGTACTCCACGTGGTCGAAACCAGGAAGCGATCGTGGAGGCAGATCTGGTTGGGTCCGCTAAGGCAGTAGGGTGGAGGTGGAGCCACCGCAAAGCCACGAGCGATGGGACCCTCCACCAGTCCCCCGAAGTCCACTTCACCGTCGACGTCCAGCGTGTAGTGCTCATAGTATTCGGAGCAGCCGAAACAGGGACTCAGTGGCCTAAGTACCAAGATCCGGTCGTCGCCAGAGAAATCCATGAAAAAGGGGCCACCCAGACCCGGATAGTTCACGGGCGTGAACTCTACGCCGGTCGGGGTCATCTCGCCGGTCATCGGATCGATCTCCTGTAGGGCGCGCTGGTAGCCTTCAACGGAGAGAGCGAAGAGGCTCAACCCCCTGCCGGCAAGAGCCTCGAGGCGACCGGGAATTGCGGTGACCAAAGAAACCAGCCCTGTCGTTGGGTCTATCGAGTACAGCCCTGTCTGGTTGGAAGGTAACGAGGCGATCATGAAGAGACGCCCATCCGCGAGGAAGGTGAGATCCGTGGAGCCAAAGGCCTCGGGGGGCGGTTGAAAATCTCCAACGAGTGTCGGAGTACCGTCCACGGAATCGAGTCGGTGGAGCCGACGAAGCGGGGAACGTTCCACCACGAAGAGCTGACCTTCCGGACTGAACGCGATGGGCCCCGGATAGAAGCCGAGTTCGTTGATGACACTGGCGTAGGGAGGGTCCAGTAAATGGATACCGTGGACATCGGTGGCGAACCCGATTTGGGAAACCGCGGGAGCCGTCAACAGCAGCGGACCGGCAACGATCGCGAGGAGAAGGGTTCGAGTCATTGATTCATTGTGAGTGGTCATGGGTTTCCTTCCTTCGGTCACTGGAGATATCACCTACTGAGGGGTATCACCTTCGCGGCAGCGGGTAGCTATGGCGTCATACTTTTGCCTACGCAGGGCGATGTTGGTGTGTCTACACTGCTAGCCAAATTGCTTTGCTCGGCGAGGCAGCAGGGAGAACCACTCCAGGGCCTCGGAACCAACTCCACAGTTGGGAAATAGAAGTCCTTCGTTGGCCGTAGGATCTTTCAGTTGACGATGAATGGGAGCGCAACTACCATGAGCGGAGATCATCACAGAACCTACCGAACCTGGGATCGCCCGGGAGCACTGGAGGGCGAATGAGTTCCTGGATTTGGATCGTCGCCGGCATCGTTCTATTGGCCTTGGAGATCCTGGCGCCCGGAGGTATTTTCATGCTCTTCTTCGGGGCTGCTGCTCTTGTCGTCGGGACCCTCGTCAGCCTGGGTGTTGGCGGTCCCGTGTGGTTTCAGCTCGCGCTCTTCTCGCTTCTTTCCGTCGTCTCCCTCCTGAGCCTGCGAGGGCCGATTCTTCGCCGAATGGAGGCCGACGGTCATGATCTCGAGGTGGACACCCTGGTCGGTCGAGCCGTGACCGCAGCGGCGAGTATCGAACCAGGAGCGGAGGGGAAAGTCGAGTTACGGGGTACCTCGTGGAGCGCCGAAAATATCGGTGACGCGTCCCTCCCCGCGGGCGCCCAGGCCACGGTCGAGCGCGTCGACGGATTAAAGCTGTTTGTAAGGAGAAATGGACCATGACCGAAGTCGTCATCTTTGCCTTTTTCGCCCTCCTGGTGATCGTTGTCATCGCCAAGACCGCCACCGTCGTGCCGCAGCAGAACGCCTTCGTGGTGGAGAGACTCGGTAAGTACCACAAGACCCTCGAGCCGGGGTTTCATATCCTCCTGCCATTTCTCGATGTGATCCGCTATCGACACGACCTCCGCGAGCGTGCCGTAGACATTGCAGAGCAGATCTGTATCACGCGGGACAACGTGCAGGTGGGGGTCGATGGGGTCCTCTACCTCAAGGTAATGGATCCGCAGCGAGCATCCTACGGAGTCTCCGATTACCTCTTCGCGATCTCCCAGCTCGCCCAAACGACGCTTCGCAGCGAGATCGGCAAGATCGATCTCGATCGGACCTTCGAAGAGCGCACCCACATCAACGTCCAGGTGGTCAACGAGGTCGACAAGGCCTCCGATCCCTGGGGCATCAAGGTACTACGGTACGAGATCAAGAACATCACGCCGCCCAGCGATGTCCTCGCTGCGATGGAGAAGCAGATGCGGGCCGAACGGGAGAAACGCGCGGTTATTCTGACGTCGGAGGGAAAGCGTGACGCCGTCGTCAACGAAGCCGAGGGCGACAAGCAACAGGTCATCAAGGCCTCGGAAGCTGCGAGACAGAGGCAGATCAACGAGGCCCAGGGCGAGGCTGAGGCCATTCTGGCCGTGGCGCAGGCAACGGCCGCGGGGATCGAGCGGGTCGCCTCTGCGGTCGAAGTCCCAGGCGGCTTCGAAGCCGTACAGTTGCGGGTTGCGCTGGACTACATCGAGCGTTTTGGTGAGCTGGCCAAGTCGACCAACACCATGCTTCTTCCGGTCAACACCGCTGATGTTTCCTCGATGATTGCGACGGCGATGAGCGTCATAAAGCACGCTGGCGGTGAAAGCGCTGATCGGTAGGATCCCGAGCGCAAGAGGACTTCGCGGATCAAGACCAATCCGGGTCTCGGAGAACTAGGGCATGCGCATTCTATTGGCGCTCCTCCTCTCTAGCTTGCGGTCCGGTTGCCGTTCAGAATCGTGCGCACCCTGCGTGCTAGGTTCTCGGCCGTGAAGGGCTTCTCCAGGAACTCGATCCCGGGATCCAGGAGGCCGAGTCTCTCGATCGCATTCTCGGTGTAGCCCGAGATGTAGAGTACTTCGAGTTCAGGTAGCCGCTCCGCCAGCGCCAGGTAGAGCTCCTTACCATTGAGTCCGGGCATCATCACATCGGTGATGAGCAAAACGGGACGACCGAGCTCTGCCTCCGTCAGCGCGAGTATCTCTGTGGAGCCACGAAAGGTCCGGACCTCGTATCCGTGCTTGCGAAGGATGCTGCCGACGAGTCTGCGCAGGGAGTCGTTGTCATCGACGACTACGAGCGATTCACTGCCTTCTAGGTCCATCGGTTCTGCCGGTGCGACAGGGGTGCCATCCGACGGCACCCTGCTGGCTTCCGGCAAGTAGATCCGAAACGTGGTTCCGACCTCGACCTCGCTGTCCACCGAAATGTGGCCGCCGAGTTGATTCACGATCCCGTGGACCATCGATAACCCAAGGCCTGTCCCACCCGCTTCGCGTCGAGTGGTGAAAAAGGGATCGAATAGCTTGTCGAGGTCTTCCGCTCCGATTCCGGCTCCATCATCGCTGACCGACAAGACGACGTGCGGCCCCGGCTTCAGCCCAGGTTGCGCCTCGTCCACCTCGACCACGCCGAGTTCGAGAGTGAGTCGTCCGCCCCCCGGCATGGCGTCGCGCGCGTTGAGCGCCAAGTTCAGCAGTACCTGTTCGATCTGGCCGACGTCCACCACCGCCAGACAGGGTTGGGGCGACAACAACCAGGCGACCTCTACCAACCCACCGAGCGCCCGTTCGAGGATCGGAGCAAAGCCCTCGATCAAGGCGTTCAGATCATGGACATCGACCGAGAGCACCTGTTTCCGCCCAAAAGCCAGCAGGCGCGAGGTCAGAGTGGCGGCTCTCTTAGATGATCCTACGATGTGGTGCAGGTTCTCTTGCTGTGGATGGTCCGGACCGAGACCGTCCATGACGAGCTCGGTGTAGCCCAGGATAACCAGAAGCAGGTTGTTGAAGTCGTGTGCGATTCCACCGGCAAGATTGCCGATGGCCTCCATGCGTTGGGATTGTTGTAGCTGGCGCTGCAGCAAATTGCGCTCGGTTACGTCGGTCAGACTGGAGAGGAAACACGTTTCTCCTTCGATCTCGACCGTCGTTCCGGTGACCTCGGCCTCATACCGCGACCCGTCCTTGTGGAGCCCCGTAGCCTCGCCAAAAAAGGTCTCGCCCCGGCCTACTGCTTGACTGAAAGCAGTGAACACGTGGTGGGACTCCGGCGCGATGAACTCTCGTGGGTCCATTCCCAGGATCTCATCCCTGGTGCGACCCGCCATGCGACAACCCGCCTGATTGATCGCAATCAGATTACCTGCGCGGGAATAGACGAAGATCCCGCTGGTCGTCGCTTCGAAGACGCGGTAGTACCAGGAGGATTTTGGGTCCATGAATTAGACCTCGTCTCGCATTTGGGCGGACGAACCGACGGCCTCCCGCCTGGAACGGCGCCGATGAACACTTTGCAAGTGTATGTCAGACGGGTGAGGGAGTCGAACTCAAAAACAGTGTCATCCTCGCTGCCAGATTGAGGTCTCAGTCCCCTGGCAATTCGTCAGACTCCCGTGAGCTGCTTGAGGCCAGAGGAGTCTCGCAGACAGAAGACACACCGCTTGATAGCGAGATACCTCACCGGGAGCGATCGATCAACTCTTCGCTCTGCTCCCACAGCTGTCTGGCCAGTATGTCAAGTGATTCGAACCTATCGGTGAAGTCTCTGCCGAACCTCCGGATCGAGTCTTGCGAGGCGAGATCTACGCGAGACAGGAAGATCGAGTCGTTGCCCGTCGATTTCGCGATGTCTTTCAGCGCCGCTTCTCCGCGGTTCTGGTCGCGGCACACCAGAACGACCGTGGCACCTCGTCTTGATAGTCCTCGAGCAATTTCGCGGCCGATGCCAGCATTGGCTCCAGTGACTATGCAGGTCTTGCCGGTCATCGTCCTGCCAGTCATCGTCTTGCCAGTCATCGTCTTGCCAGTGCGGTTGGAATGTGTTGCAGATTCAGTAGTCTGTTTCATTGCATCAAAGGTACGCCCGAGTGGGGGGTAGCTTCCCGGTTCAACGAAGCAGTTCGTCCTCGACGGCCGGAGGGAACCTCGGGCCTTTGGATCAATGCTAGTGGGTTTCGCTTCAAAGCCCGGAGGTCCAGATAGACGTCTGGTCTTTCAGGGGTCACGCATCCGGGTGGAGGGAGGGTAAACGGTGTTGCTGGGTGTTAACCAGGCGCTCGCCTGGAAGGGTCCGCCATGTGGGCGAGACCACTGTCTACGAGATAGGGTCGTGCCGCCGGATCTCGGGTCAGTTCCTCGAGTTCGGGGCTGGTGGTCAACAGAAGGATGTGCTCACCGCGCTGTTCTATGCCCTCTGCCAAGGCGATCAAGGCACGCTCCCGATCGCCGATACCATTGAGCCCCTCGGCATACAGCATCTCGGGGACGTAGGTCGCTTGGGCACTTCTATGCAGACGGTCTAGCTCCCACTGCCAGAATCCGGTCATGTCCTCACTCGCCGCGATCTCTTCCAACTCGGCGATTCGCTGAGACTCGATGCCTCGCATCTTCATCTCGACAACCCTCTCTCCAAGGCATTGCTGCTTTTGCCCGAGGTGAGAGTAGGCGAGAGCCATCTCCCGGTGAATCCAAGGGAGTCCAGGATCGAGTTCGATAGTGGCGGCGAACTGCTCGAGTGCTTCCTGCCACCGGCCGGCCGCGTTCAAGCGCTGCCCCAGTGCTGCATTGATAATCGGCGACAGAGGATCCAGTTCCCAGGCGCGCTGTCCTTCCGCCACCGCTTCATCGTGCCGACCCAGAACACTGAGCAACTCGCCGTACCACTGGTGGGCGCTTGCATTGCCCGGTGCGAGCTCGATGGCACGCCGGTAACCAGCCTCAGCCGACACAAAATCCCACCTCAAGGCAAGTGAGACCATCGCGAGCGAAGCGTGAGCCTCCGACAGGAATGGGTCCAGGGCCAGGGCCGACTCGGCCGACTCTCGCGCTTTGGGAAACGCTTTGGCCGGAGCGAGAGCGTAGTAGGTACTGAGCAGGATGTAGGTGTCGGCTAGGGTAGCGTGGGCCGGGGCGTACTCGGGGTCGAGCCGAATCGCCTCCGTGAGGTGAACGATAGCCTCCTCCAGGTCTGCCACCGTCCTTCGATTCATGTGGAATCGACCCAGAAGATAGCGCTTGTAGGCCTCGATGTTGACTTGCTGCGCCAGAGATAGACGGGAGGACTCGCCCGCGGTCAGGCGAAGCTCCACCGCATTGGCGACGGCGTGCGCAATCTCCGTCTGCAGCAGGAGGATGTCGCCCAGATCACGCTCATACTCCTGTGCCCACAGGTGCTCATCGGTTGCGGCGCGAATGAGTTGGACGTTCACGCGCACCTGCTGGCCGACGCGCATCACGGACCCCTCGAGAACCGCTTCGACGTTGAGTTCTCGGGCAATTTGAGGCAGCGATCTCGGACTCGCTCGGTAGTTCATCACCGACGTTCGCGAGATCACGCGTAGCTCGCCGATGTTCGCCAATCTCGTGATGAGGGCCTCGGTGAGTCCCAGCGCGAAGTAGTCCTCGCGATCTCCCTCGGAGAGGTCTAGGAGCGGCAGAACGGCAATGGACCGGACTCGGTTTGAAGTTGCGGGATGCTCGCCGGCCCGATCTTGCCACCAGATCATGAGCCAGAGCGCCGCCACTAGAGCGATCGCGAGCAGCACGATGGATCGAGGGTTCCATCGGCCGGTCATGGTCGCAGGAAGCGAGCGCGAGTTTGGCTCGAGATGGACTGATTCGAGTTGGCTGGGCTCGGGGTCGGCTTCCCCGAGCTCCTCGACCGCACCTTCAAACTTGTAGCCGCGACCGTAGACGGCCTTGATCCAGGTGGGGTCGCCGAGAAGGGCTCGCGCTTTTTTGATGGTCCGGGTCAGTGCGCTCTCGCTCACCTCCAGGCTCTTCCAGAGTTCATCGAGAAGCTCATCTTTGGCGACCACGCGGTCGCGGTGGGCAATCAGATACGCGAGCACCTCGAAGACTCGAGGCTCGACCGAGATCGGTTGCCGGTCACGTGTCAGCTCGTAGCGTGCGGCATTGAGTTCGAACCGGCCGAAACGGTAGATCATCGCAAACCACTCTACTACGACTCCTTTCCTCCCTTTCCGGTCACTCCACGGTCAAGATTCGCGCCTGGAGTCCCGGCAGAGTGGGTATGCAACCAAGGGGTAGCCATAGCCACTCGTATCGAAAAGGGGGAACCATGAGCCTATTTCGTCTGTCCCAGTCGGGTTTCTGCAACGACATTCGCAGCCCGTTCACAGTGATCTTGCTTTTCTGCCTGGGGGCATCCTTTTTGGGTCCACCTAGTGCGGTTGGTCAGCTTACGGTCACCGACAATCTACACCTCACCCAGGATGACTTCGACCTGAACTCGGCTGCGCAGGGTAACCTCTTTGGCTGGGCAACCGTCACGTGCGACTTCGATGGCGACGGCTACGTTGATCTGGCGATCGGCGCCCCGGGGACGTCGGTTTTTGGAGTGCTCGAAGATGCGGGCGCGGTGTATGTTGCCTACGGTAGCCCCGGCGGCCTGACCCTGATCGGTCACCAGACCCTGACTCAGCCTCCTGCCGGTTCCGACCCTCCGGAAGCGAACGACTATTTCGGTGCGGCTCTGGCCGCCGGCGATTTCGACGGCGACGGCCGATGCGATCTTGCTGTCGGTGCGCCGCGGGAAGTGGTCGTCGGGGTGAGTGTCGCCGGTTCTGTTCATGTCTTCACGGGAACCGCAAGTGGTCTTGCCTCTGCCTCTCAAGTGTGGACTCAAAATTC
>JAIOJS010000535.1 GCA_019911795.1 Thermoanaerobaculia bacterium
ACAACCTGACCCCGGACCAGATCAAAAACCTCGACCGCTACCGAGTCGAAACCAACCCCCTCGACTCACCCAACTAGGCACGGGCGTTTCTATGTGAGGCAACCAAGGCCGGGGCTCGCCCCCTAGCGGTTGGGGATCAGGCACCC
The DNA here is from genome assembly GCA_019911795.1 of Thermoanaerobaculia bacterium. GTDB lineage: Bacteria > Acidobacteriota > Thermoanaerobaculia > Multivoradales > JAIOJS01 > JAIOJS01. The sequence continues at coordinate 147 of JAIOJS010000535.1, forward strand.
TTCCTCCCCGCACGCTGGAGCTTCCGGAGCCTCTTCCGATCCCTCCGGCGAGAAGGGTTCTCGCATTAGAGACATGATCTCGGCCCCGAGCGCGAGGTCGGATGTCAGACCGAACGCCTTTTTCCGGAGACGACCCTTGCGGTCAATCAGAAGGAGGGTCGGCGTGCCACGCAGCTGGTAGGCGGCCATGGTCTTGGGGATTCGATCGTCGGACGGTTCGTCCATGGCAACCGGAAACTCGATCTTGTACTCATGCAGGAACGCCTCGAGCGCTTCCCTTCGGCCCTGCACATCGTGATGTTCAAAGACGCAGTGAAGGCCGATAACGGCCACCTCGTCCGGACTGAAGGCCTCGGCGACTCGGCCGGCCTGGGGAAGGCCATGGGAGACACATCCCGGGCACAGCATCTGAAACGCCTCGATCACCACGACCTTTCCGCGCAGGTCGCGGAGTGATCGAGGCCGGTCGGTGTTGAGCCAGCCGCTCGTCTGCAGTTCCGGTGCGTTGTCTGGTGTCATCGTTTGGCTCCTAGAAAAGGCTGCTGCCGCCATTCAGAATGACGACAGCAGCCGTTAGCGTTGAGTGCTTACTGTCTTACTCGACTTTCTTACTCGACCTTTTCTACCGCGAAGGGCAGGCTTAGGTCTCCGGAGAGGACGTCATAGACCTGATACACGCCCAGGAGCGGACGGTCCTCACTCGGCCCTACCTCCATGTAGGCCACCACGGCGTCGAACTTGAAATCGGTCCGCCCGTAGACCCGGGAGGCCGGCACGAGCACCTTGAGGCTCTTGCCCTTCAACACCACCGAGTAGCCAGGGGAGTCCATAAACATCGGCATGCCTGGATTGGTCGGCGGTAGCACCGTTGCGATCTCGGTCTCGGAGATCTCTGCCACGGCCAGCCCACCGGGCATACGATCGTCGGGCACGAGCACCACCCAGTGGGTGTGAAAGGTGACGCCATCGTCGTCGTAGCGACGGTTTCCGTTCTCGTCCCACAAGGGTGTGTCGTCGAAGTCGGGGTGGGCAGTAACGGCGAGGGCGACGATCCCGTCACTAGCCACAAAACCAACGTCCGACGGCTTCAAGGTGGTGGGAAACACGTAACCGAGAACTGGAGCCCCGTCCATGGCGCCCCGCGCTTCGGGTGTCGTGCGGCCCGCGATGCCCGCGACCTGAGCCTCAAATACCAGGAGGTCCAAGTCGGGGCGGTACTCCACCACCGCGCGCTCGAGATCGAGATCGGGACCGGCAGCCGGCGGATCCATCTGCGGCTTCAGTTTCGCAACCGCATCGGTAGCGGCCTCCGCTCCTGTTCCAAAGATCAACAGGGCCAGGGCAAGCATCATGGGTCTAGTCATTCTCATGTCGTCCATCCTTTCGGGTTTCGAGTTTTAGTATCGAGTCGCTACCACTGTACGAACACTCACCCCTCTTGTCAAGGTCCTATCGACTCAATACCATCGCACCATGAACAACGTTCCTGTCATCGATACCCTCGAGCGACTCTGCGCGCTGCTGCGGACGGATGTTCGCCAGCGTGGGCTACCCCATGGGCTACGGCCTGTCCAGGTCGAAGCGCTCCTCTACCTCGGTCGGTGCAATCGCTACTCAGATACCCCGCTCGCCGTGACCGAGTTCCTCGGCTCGACCAAGGGCACCGTTTCCCAGACCTTGAAAGTCCTGGAACGCGAGGGCCTCCTGACCAAGAGGGCCGACCCGGAGGACAGACGAATCGTCCGATTGCAACTCACCCCGGCGGGACGGAAGCTTACCGAGGAGTTGGCCGTCCCTCCCGCGCTCGAACGAGCCCTGGTCGATGACCGGGTACCGACCGACACGCTTGCCGCAGATCTGCAACGGCTCCTGACCGGCATGCAGAGGGCGACCGGACACAAGACGTTTGGCACGTGCCACACATGCCGCTTTTTTGGCCGCGAGGCTTCAGGCTACCGCTGCGGGTTAACCAAGGAGCCGCTCAGCCCGGCCGACTCGATCCTGATCTGTCGCGAGCACCAGTTCGACAGCGACGAAGAGAAGCCCCTGCGCTCCGGAGAGGCTGACGCGAGGGCGACGTGACCGACGCCTCCCCCACCCCGCCAACTCCGATCTGGACGCCGGTCGGATACCTCCTGGTCGGCTTGCTGAGCCTCTTCGGAGCGCTGGCAACACTTGCCTGGTCGCCGGATCTCCTGCTGAGTCCGGCCTTGTCGAGGCCCGTGGTGGCGATCGTCCACCTTCTGACGCTCGGCTTCGTGACGTCGACGATCTTGGGCAGCCTCTACCTGGTTTCCGGCTTCGCCCTGCGCACGCGGATGACGGAGGGTCCAGGCGACGTCGTGGCGCTGCTCTTGTACGCCCTCGGAACCGTGGGGATGGTGCGCGGATTCGCAACGGGACGACCCACCGCGGCCGCCGCAGCCTCGCCTCTGGTCCTCCTCGGACTCGGCTGGGTAGCGGTTCGGAGCCTGCAGGCTCTAGCAAAATCGAGACTCCCCTCAGCGGCGAAGGCACCGTTCGTGATGGCATGGGCGGGTCTAGCCACCACCGCGGCTCTCGGACTCGTACACGCCGTGGATTCTTCCGGCCGCCTACTTGGCGGGACCCTTGTCGACAGGGTCGCAACTCACGCCCACTTTGGACTGGTCGGTTGGGTCCTGGTCCTGATCATGGCGGTCGGCAACAGACTCCTACCCATGATCGTACCGTCGGCCATACCCGAGGGCCTCCGAGCGTGGCTGCCACCCACGCTGACGTTCACCGGCGTCGCCTTCTTCGCCGCCGGTCGCCTCGGGAGTTTCTCGCTCCTTACTCACGTTGGAATCTTCGGCATGGTGGCCGGTGTCGCGGGCTTCGCATCCTCTCTGGTCTGGATGCTGCGCAATCAAAGGCGCCCGGGGCGGGCCGTGCCTCGTCCAGACCCTCCCCGTCTCGGTGCGCTCTCGTCGGCAATCTGCCTGCTCGGGGCGACCGCCCTGGGGATTGCCCTCGCCCTTGGCTTCAGCCGGCCTGGTCTCGTGGCTGCCTACGGCATTCTCATATTCTTCGGCTTCTTCGCCCAGCTCATCGTGGCCATCGAGCAGCGGCTCGTCCCATGGTTATTCTGGATGCGCGCCTTCGTCGCCGCAAAGCATCGGCAGACTCCGCCGGCACCCTACCGGCTGCCACTGCCCCGCCTGCAGGGCCTGGTCCTAGGGATCTGGGCCATCAGCCCATGGATCCTCTTGCTCGCTACGCTCTTGGGTGCTCCGTCAGGGATCCGATTCGCCGCCATCGTGATGGCTTCCAGCGTCGTCGGTCACGGGTTGGTCCTGGCGAGCTACTTCAAGGCAGCCTACGCCGTCGTTCCAAGAGCATGACCTTCCGGTGGTGCCGCGTCACCGACCGAGAAGCCGGAGGGCTTCGTCTCGGAAGGCGCGATCCTGCTCGAAGACGCCACGACTCGCCGAAGTGCGCATTGTCGAGTTCCGCTTTTCCGCACCCCGAATCGTCATGCACAGATGTCGAGCCTCCACCAGGACCAGCGCCCCTCGGGGCTTCAGGTACGTCATGATCGAATCCACGATCTGGGCCGTCATGCGCTCCTGAAGCTGCGGTCGGCGAGCGAAGACATCGACCGTTCTCGCGATCTTCGAGAGTCCCACTACCCGGCCATCCGATGGCAGATAGGCGACATGAGCCGTACCTATCACGGGAAGGAGATGGTGCTCGCAGAGACTTGTGAACTCGATCCCGGACAGGGTTACGAGGTCTCCCTATCTCTGTGCGAAGGTCCTCCCAAGGTGCTCAGCCGGGTCCTCCCGGAGACCGGCAACGATCTCGGCGTACGCCCGTGCGACTCGCCTCGGTGTTTCCTGCAAGCCTTCCCGATCCGGGTCCTCTCCGATCGCCGCCAGGATCTCGCGGACCGCCTTGGAGAGCCGGTCGAGATCGACGGGTCCTGTGGGTCGTTCCGCAGACGAGATCTCGGCGTGACGACGAATGTCCACGACTTGGTCTTCGTGAGGGTTGATGAAGCCAACTTCAGACACTCGACAGGATCCTCCTTGGCCGGCTCCGAGTCGTTCTTGCATGGTTCGCTCCTCTCTCTTGGTTGATCTGAGCCCGGGGTCTTCGCCTTCGAACAGAGTGTAGAGTAGGATCAATATATAAGTTTGTCAACTTATAACTTGTATTTCAAAGTTTTGCCATCTAGAATGAACCTCGCAGTGGCCGTACTTGCCTCCCCCGTCGACTGGCAAAACCACAGGAGACCTCGTGAAGAACACCGAATCGCTAGACGCACTACCTGAGCCGAGGCGGTCCATCCTCGTTGCGATCAAGGGCACCGGAGCCATGGACATCACGGAGCTCGCGAAGCGGATCGGCATTTCCTACGAGGGGATGCGGCAACAGCTCGGACAGCTCGAGCTCGAGGGATGGGTGACGCGCACCCTGGAGCGAGGTACTTCGCGGCCCGGCCGTCCCCGTTCGCTCCTTCAGCTCACCTCCGCCGGCGATCACCTCTTCCCGAAGGAGTACGACGATCTCGCGGTGGCGCTCATCGATGCGGCCGGAGAGCGTCTGGGCGCGGCGGCGGTTCGCCAGCTACTAGAAGAGGTCGCTCGGCAGAAGGTCGAGCATTGGAAGCCCAGGCTCGCTGGCAAGTCGTTCGAGGAGCGCCTCGAGGCACTCAGCGACATCTACCTCTCCGGCGATCCCTTCTGTCGCGTCGAGCACGGCGACAGCGACGGGCCGAAGCTGGTGGAAATGAACTGTCCCTATCTCGAAGTCGCTCGACGACGACCAGCCCTTTGTAGCGTCACCGTCTCAGTCCTTCGTCGTCTGCTGGGTCGCCGGGTAGTGCGCACCGAGAGGTTTCAGGACGGCTGTGGTCGCTGCGTGTTCCGAATCGAAGAGGAGGTTGTCCCCCAAGACGACGAGTTGTTCGACTGGGAGCCGTCACCGCCGTCGAAGGCCACCCAGAGCTGAGACCCGAACGCGATAGATCACTGACAGCTGGGATGCCGCGACCAGAGGTCGACCGAGCCCCAGAGGAGGAACCCGTGCAAGCAGAGACCAAGACCATCGGCAGTCGCTCACTGACCCCTTCCACCCATTGGATCACCGTAGCGCGCCCACCCGGGTTCCGCTTCGAGCCGGGTCAACACGCCATGGTCAAGATCGCGACGCCCTCCGGCGCAGACGACCGGTTTCTCTCCATCGCCAGCGCCCCGTCTGACGACCACCTCGACTTCGCTGTCCGGTTGTCGGACAGCGATTTCAAACAGGCATTCAGTCGTTTGAAACCGGGAGACCCCGTTAATTTGATCGGTCCGGCCGGAAGATTCCAGCGGGATCCCAACCGACCCGCCTTGCTGCTCTCGGGTGGTATTGGCATCACCCCCCTCAGGAGTATGCTGCGGGACGCCGTACACCGGAGCGACCTCCCTCTTACGGCGCTGCTCTACGGCAACCGCAGCCCAGACGAGATCCCATTTCGGAGCGAGCTCGATGGGTTGGCAGAGACGGGTCGGGTGCAAGTAGTGCACACCGTCGACTCAGCGGACGCATCCTGGAAAGGACCGGTCGGACACATCGACCAGGGCCTCCTCGAGCAGGTGCTGGGTGGGTTCCCACAGCCACCCAAGTACTACCTCTGTGGTCCACCGGGCATGGTCGAGGCAATGTCCCATTTGCTCACCAGCCTCGAGATCGACAACAGCGATATCCTGCACGAACCCTTCAATGGCTATTGAGGAGAAGACACCATGGCCCGAATCGTAGAGTTGAGTGACACCGAACCCTTGATGATCGACCCTTCCGAGGTCGACGGACCGGTATGGATCTGCCGCTGCGGTTTGTCAGCGGACTGGCCGTATTGCGACGGAAGTCACAGTGCCACACGAGGAGAGAAGCCAGGACGGCTCTCCGCGTATCACCGCAAACAGCCCAGGGGTCCGCTGGAAGTAGCAGAGGTCACGGGCGCACTCCCCAACGCAAACCCGCGGCCTACCGACATCTAGTCTGCTATGTCGACACGAAAAGGGCTCGAGTCTGACAATGCAGCCGGGGCCCGGCACGAGCTCGAACCGACGACCGAGGAGATGCGCACCCTACTGAAAAGAGTCAGTGAACGGGTCGTGGCCGAGATCAGATCGTTTCCTGATCAACCGGCGGGGCCGGTCGACGATGGCGAAGCCGCTGCCTCAATGATCCGGGAGGATTGGCCACCCGAGAAGGTCCAACTGGACGATCTCCTCTCGAGCGTCTTTGACTCCGCAGCGCCGAGCTCATTCCACTGCGCTGGACCCGGCTACCTGGCGTACATACCGGGCGGAGGCCTTTTCCACACCGCCCTCGCCGACCTCATCGGAGACACTCTCAACCGCTACACGACCGTCTGGGCCGCCGCACCCGCGTTGGCCCAGGTAGAGGCCAACGTCGTTCGTTGGTTTTCCTCGATGGTGGGTTTTCCGCGGACCGCGGGTGGGTTTCTGTCTTCGGGCGGATCGATCGCGAACCTGAGCGCCCTCGTCGCGGCACGCACGGACCGCCTCCCGGAGGAGTTTCTTCAAGGCAGCCTCTACGTTTCGACGCAGGCTCACCACTCGATCGCCAAAGCCGCACGGTTGGCAGGGTTCCCGAGCCGCAACGTTCGCGAGATCGCCGTCGACAGATCATTCCGGATCAAACTCCCCGACCTCGAGAATCAAATCGCTCGCGATCGCGACGCAGGCCTGAAGCCTTTCCTCGTTGTCGGTAGTGCGGGGACGACGAACACCGGCGCGGTCGACCCTCTACCGGAAATGGCGGAGATCGCTCGTCGGGAGGGCCTGTGGTTTCACGTCGACGCGGCCTACGGCGGTTTCTTCCTGCTCACCGAGCGCGGCCGCCAGCGACTGGCCGGTATTGAGCTTGCCGACTCCGCAACGCTCGACCCCCACAAGGGTCTGTTCCTTCCCTACGGTACGGGGTGCCTCGTGGTACGGGAGCGAGAAACCCTCCGGAGGGCGCACGGGGCCAGAGCCGACTACATGCCACCCCTCCAAGATCATCCGGACAGGATCGACTTCTCGGAGCATTCACCCGAACTCTCGCGAGGCTCCCGGGGCCTGAGGGTTTGGCTCCCGTTCAAGCTCCTCGGGGTCGAGCCCTTTCGATCTGCGCTGGACGAAAAGCTCGATCTGGCGAGCTGGATCGAAGGAGAACTCCGTAGGCTCCCCGACCTCGAGATCGTGGCACCGGCGCAGCTGTCCATCCTCGCCTTCCGAGCTTCACCTCGGGGCCTCGACGAAGAGGCTCTCGATGCCCTGAACACCCGCTTCCTCACCGCCATCAATTCCCGGCAACGAGTCTTTCTGACCTCGACCCGGCTGAACGGCCGATTCGCGCTGCGAATCTGTGTGCTCAGCTTTCGCACGCACCGCGAGAGGATGCAGATGTGTCTGGAGGACGTTCGAGACGCCCTGACCGAGGTAACCCAACCGTGAGCAGCCGCGAAGAACCTCAGCCAAGGACCACACGGACCTGGTGGGGCTGCTGATCATCGAGGAGTGGGACCCCCTTCCCAACATCAAGCGTCACACCGTCGAGTTCGAGCAGCGAGACACCGTGACCTGCACCGCGAAGGTTGTCGACCGTGATGTCGTACTGCGTACTCCCGTGACGGTAGCTCAACGAATACCCCGGCCACGAAGCGGGTATGCACGGATCGAGCCGCAGACGGTCGTCGTGCAGCCGGAAGCCGAGCAGCCATTCGAGTCCGGCGCGGTAGACCCAGGCCGCGGACCCGGTGTACCAGGTCCACCCGCCGCGACCGACATGCGGAGTCTCCGCGTACACGTCGCCGGCCAGCACGTACGGCTCTACCTTGTAACGGTCGACTCGGGCAGGGGTGGAGGTATGGTTGATGGGATTGAGGATCGCCAGCAGTTCCGCCGCCTTGTCCCCCTCTCCCTGCATGGCGAACGCGATCACCGCCCAGGCAGCGGCGTGAGTGTACTGCCCCCCGTTCTCGCGAACTCCTGGCAGGTACCCCTTGATGTACCCGGGCTCGAGCGCGGTCTGGTCGAACGGCGGCTCGAGGAGAAGCACGACGGCATCCTTGCGGCGCACCAATCGCTCGTCGAGCGACGTCATCGCCTGACGGGCGCGCTCCGGATCCGCCACCCCCGACATGACGCTCCACGTTTGGGCGATGGAGTCGATGGTACAGGCGTCGTTCTCGCTCGAGCCGAGCGGCGTCCCGTCGTCGAAGTACGCACGTCGGAACCAGGCGCCATCCCATCCCCCGTCGGTCACCGCCCTCTCGAGGGACGCGAGCCGTTGACTCCACGCCTCGGCCCGCTTGGCTTCCCCCCTGGCCTGCGCCAGTGGAATCCAGCTGGTGAGCACCGACGAAAGGAACCACGCCAGCCAGACGCTTTCCCCCTTGCCACCGGCGCCGACTCGATTCATTCCATCGTTCCAATCGCCAGTACCCATCAGCGGGAGTCCATGCACACCTCCCGCCAGGCTCCGGTCGATGGCCCGCGCGCAATGCTCGAATAGGGTGCCCTGCTCCTCCGATACCCGCGGCTCGAAGTAGGACTCCAGCTGCCCGTCCGCTAGAACCTGCCCAGAGAGGAACGGTACGCGTTCCTCCATCACTTCCCCATCACCGCTCACCTGGAGATAGTGCGCGGCCACGTAAGGGAGCCACAGCAGGTCGTCGGACATCCGGGTTCGGATGCCGCGGCCACTCGGCTCGTGCCACCAGTGTTGAACATCCCCCTCGACGAACTGCCGCCCGGCACTCTTGAGGAGGTGCGCCCGCGCCAGGTCGCTTCTTGACACCATCAGCGCCATAACGTCCTGCAGCTGGTCGCGGAAGCCGTAGGCACCGCTCGATTGATAGAGGGCGGTCCGCCCCCAGATGCGACAGGCCAGCGTCTGATACAGCAGCCATCGGTTGAGCAGGAGGTCCAGCGCCCGGTCGGGGGTCTCGACCTGCACCGTGGTGAGAATCTCGTCCCATTGCCTAGTGACCTCGCCCAGGGTCGCATCCAGATCGGCGTTCCGATACCGGGCGATCAGATCGCGAGCCTGCTCACGGGTCTCGGTCTCACCCAGGAACAGCACCACATCGGCGCGTTCGCCCGGCTGCAGCACCACCGTTTCCTGCAATGCACAACAGGGATCGAGCGCGGCGCCGCACCGACCCGAGAGTGCCTCGCGCCGCCCGAGCGCGGCCGGTTCGGCGGGCGTGCCGTTGCGGCCGAGGAACTCGGTCCGGTCCGCTGTCCACTCCGTTTGTCGCCCCGCCAGGTCGGCAAAGGCGATGCGAGTGCTGAACTCCCCGTTCCAAGGATTTCGCGCGAACATTGCTCCAGTGCCACCGTCCACTTCAGTGACGATATAGGGGGCTGCCTTGGTGCGCGTCACCCCTAATACCCACTCGAGATAGGCCGTGACCGCCAGGCGCCGGGTCCGGGTGGAATTGTTGACCAACCTCAAGCGCGCGACCTTGAGCGGATCCTGAGCCGGAACGAAGTGCAGCAGTTCGGTGGCGATGCCGTGTCCCTGGTACCCGAAGCGGCTGAAGCCCTGACCATGGTGGATCTCGTACACTCCACTCGGCTCACGGATCGGCAACGGCGTCGGACTCCACACCTCGTCGGAGTCCTCATCCCGAATGTAGAACATGTCGCTCGGCGGATCGCTGACCGGATCGTTCGACCAGGGCGTGATCCGGTTCGCCTGGCTGTTGACCGACCAACTGCACCCGGCGCCCGCCTCAGACACCAGCGATCCAAACTCGGCGTTCGCGAGCACGTTGATCCACGGCGACGGGGTCCAGCCCCCAGGCGGCAGGGTTATCCGGTATTCGCGTCCGTCCTCGACGAAACCGCCGAGACCGTTAAAGAACTCCCGTGTACTGCCGTCAATCGCCTCGGCTGGTCCCGCGGGCGGCTCGGCCGGGGCGAGGCGGGGAGGACGGGCGGCCGATGCGTCGGGCAACAGCACTCGGATGACCTGGGCGGCCAGCGTGCCGTTCTGGCTGGAGAGGATTACCCGCGCCACGCTCTCGAGCACATCGCGCTGCGACGAGGTGAGGCGATCGGCCCGAATGGTGAACACGCCGCCACGCGACTCCTGCCCCTCTTCCCGCGGCATCGTCGAAGCGACACGCACGAGGGTGTCGAGCAGCGTCTGAAGATCCTGCGCGTAGGACGGCGCCCGGTCATTCACGATGACGAGATCAACGGCCAACCCTTTCAGCCGCCAGTACTCGTGCGCACGCAGCAGTTGCCGCACGATTCCAATGTCGTCGATCTCGTCGATCAGTACTAGGGCGATGGGCAGGTCACCCGAAATCCCGTGCGCCCAAAGCGCGCCAACCCCTTCGCACTGCCGTGCGAGCACCTCACCGGGCGCGCGCGAGGCGCGGTCTACATAGAGCAGCGTTCCGGCCACCGTCTGGAAGAGCTGAGCTTCATCCGACCCGATTCCGAGGTGGTGCAGTTGGACCATTGCCTGGGTCCAGGCCATCGTGGCGACGCGCTCGAACGTGGTGACGTCGTTGTACTTCTCCGCAAGCTCGAGCACTTCGTCGCGCGTTCTAGCCACCAGTGTGGAGAAGACGAGCCGAACCGTCTTGCCCGGAGCGATGCGGACCCGGCGTCGCAGACTCACGATGGGGTCGAGGACCGGTCCGGTAGTCTCGGAAAGCGAGGTGGGAGATGCTTCTACCACGGGCGCACGCGGTCCTCGCCCCCGGCCGAGGAATTGCCGGCGGTCCGTCTCCCATTCCAGTTTGCCGACGGTTTCTCCCTCTACGGCGAGGATATGGGCGAGCCAGACCGTTGGATCTTCAGGCGATCGGGGGCGACGGGTGGCGAGGAGCGTGCTCCGCTCCACCACGCATTCGGTCTGGACGAAGAGGTTCGAGAACGCCGGATGATCAGCGTCCGCGGCCGCCGGAGCGAGGACGATTTCGGCGTACGAGGTCACGTCCACCACGCGGGTGCGCATACCGCGGTTGGTGACCGACACGCGCCGAACCTCGGCATCGTCCTCCGACGACACGATCACATCGAGGCGCGTTTCCAGCGTGCCGTCGAGCCGGACGAACTCGGCACGGTCCTCGGTGAACGACACCTCATAGCGCTCTGGTTCCTCCCCGGTCGGCTGGTATCCCGCCGACCACCGTTCGCCTCTGGTCACATCCCGCAGGTAGAAGTACGCCCCGGCGTCGTCGCGCGTCACGTCCGCCCGCCATCGCGTGATCGCGAGGTCGTGCCAGCAGCTGTATCCCGATCCTGCGGTGGTCAACATCACCGAGTAGCGGCCGTTCGACAGCAGGTGGGCGCGCGGCGTGACCCCGTGGGGCGTTGTGAAGTGCCGGGTATTCGGTGGAACCGGTTCGCGGATATCTCCAAGGGCCGCAGCCCGGGCCACCTGAGGCCGCACCACCGCGACATCACGCGGCATCCGTTCTTGGAGAAGCAGTTCGGTTGCCCGCACGATGGGCTCCGCGTGGAAGCGAGCACGCATCACCCCGTGGTGCAACAGATTGTCGATGGCGACGATCAGCATCCCCTGATGGTGCGCCATGTGCATCGCGACCACGCCCTTCGTCGTGCCCGTCGGAAGTCGCTCCGGGGTGTAGTCGAGGGCCTCGTAGAATCCGTAGCGTCCCCCTGCCCCGACGGCCAGCAACCTCCGGAAGTTCCTGACGGCCGCCACGGGATCGACCATCGTGGCCAACCCTGTGGCGTACGGGGCGACAACGAGATCGTCCGCCAGACCCCGCCGCAGTCCCAGGCCCGGCACACCAAAGTTGGAATACTGGAAGGTCATCTCCAGGTCTCGCGCGAAATAGCCGGACTCGGACACCCCCCACGGGACACCCCGCTCGGCTCCGTACCCGATCTGGCGCTGGACCATCAGGATGGCGGTCTGATCGAGGAGGCTTTCCGGCGGCGCGCGCGCCAGTAGGCGCGGCATCAGGTACTCGAACATCGATCCCGACCACGACAGAAGCACCGCGTTCTTGCCGACCGGGGCCAGGGTACGCGCCAATCGAAACCAGTGCTTGACCGGCACTTCCCCCTTGGCGATGGCGATATAGCTCAAAACCCGTGCCTCGGAGGCGAGAAGGTCATAGCGACCCTGATCGAGGCTGCCGTCCGCCATCCGATATCCGATCGAGAACAGCATCCTGACGGGGTCGAAGAGGAAGCCGAACTCCATCGCCGTAACCAGCGCTCGGGCCTCCTCTGCCAACCGAGTGAGTCGCTGTGCCAGAACGGAGGCGGCCGCGGCAGAATGTTCGAGTGCACCCACCAGGGCGTCGGTCGCGCGTTGAGCGGCCACGGTCTCGGCCCCCCCCGGCTTGTCGGCAGGCCGGACCACGAGGCCGTGGATCACGGCCTCGCATCGCTGCGGCAACTCCCGCAAGGTCATCGGTGTGTCGAGCGTCGCCATGATCGAGTCCAGCGTCGGAGGGCGCCGGAGCCGGGCCCACGGCAGCAGCACGTCGAGGTCACGGGCATGGGTCTCGACCGCACGGCGCAAGTCGTTCGCCGCCGACTGGATCTCCGACGCCACGGGGTCGGCCTCCTTGCTTCCCGCTTCCCGACCCAGGCTGGCCGCCGAGGTGGTTGCCGTGCCGAGTTCCGCCAACCGCGCCGCCCACTCAGCCGGTGTCTCCGGCCGTTGGGCCGCGAGGCGCAGTACCACGTCGAGAGCCTCCTCCACCCTGCCAGGGCTGCGCACGGCTGCAGCGCCACGCTTCCCTGGAGTCACCAAGGCTTCGCGCAAGAGGAAAGTCGCGTCCTCGATTCCCTCGAGGCCGGCGTGAAGCAGGATCGGCTGGTCGAGGATTTCCCGGCAGGCCTGACTCAGCGCGAGCAGAGCTCCGGCCAGGTTGCCGCTGTCCACCGAGGAAACGTACCGTGGCTCCAGCGGCTGCCCGTTGCTGGTGTCGTACCAGTTGAAGAGGTGGCCCCGAAACTGTTCGAGGCCGTTAACCGTCCGGAGCGTGGCTTCCAGCCGGTCGACCAGGTCGAGTGTACCGATCCAGCCGAAGTCACGTGCCGAGACCGCCGTGAGCAGGTACAAACCGACATTGGTTGGCGAGGTGCGCTGGGCGACGACCGGGTTCGGGTCTTCCTGGAAGTTGTCCGGCGGCAAGGCGCGACTCTCCGACGTCACGAAGGTGGTGAAGTAGCTCCACGTACGCCGGGCAATGAGACGAAGAAGTCGCGTATCCTGCGAAGACAGCTCGACGGTGCGGCTGCCCAGGATCGGACGGCTGATGGAAAGGGCGATGGTGGGAGCGAGCGCCCACAGGACGAGCACGGGGGTTGCCACGGACCAGACGGACGGGTGAAGGGCGGCGGCAACGACGGCAACCCCGGCCAACGCAAGTCCGCCCGCCATCTCCCGATGGAACGCCCGACTCGTCAGTGGGATCCGCGCGGACGCAGTGGCCATCGCCTTCCATTCCAGCAGGTGGCGGTGAGTGATGGAGAGCCGCACGAGCGTTCGCGCGATGGCATCGAACATCACCCACGCCTCGTGCGCAATCATCGCGACTGTGAGGACGTACTGGGAGCCCGCCGACCGGATGTCCCTTGTCACCGCCCGGAAGTGCATGCGCTTGGAGATACCCGCCCTCCGTGGCAGGAGGTCCGCGAGCATCGGCAGCAAGAGGGGTATGGCGAGTATGACCAGGATGAACGCCGTCCAGATATCGGGTCGGGCCGCCGGCCAGCCCCATGCGGCGACTAGGGTCAAGAACGCCATCGGCATCGAGAGGGTGCGCCGAAGATTGTCGAGCATTTTCCAGCGATCCACCGCCGAGAAAGAATGTCGCAAGATCCAGGGAAGCAGTTGCCAATCGCCTCTGGCCCAACGGTGCTGCCGCTCGACGGCGGAGAGGTAACTGGAAGGCGCGGCTTCGAAGAGCTCGACGTCCGTTACGAGACCGGCCCGGGCAAAGATTCCTTCGAACAGATCATGACTCAGGAGGGCATTCTCCGGGACCCGTCCCGCCAGCGCCTCTTCAAAGGCGTCGATGTCGTAGATCCCCTTACCGGTGTAAGAACCCTCTTCGAACAGGTCCTGGTAGACATCGGAGACCGCCGCCGAATAGGGATCGATCCCGGCCGAGACCGACGACAACCGCTGAAAGATTGAACCGGCACGGTCCGGCAACGTCGGCGTTACGCGGGGTTGCAGAACGCCATACCCCTCGACGACGTACCGAGTAACGGGGTCGACTCGGGGCCGATTGAGGGGATGCGCCATGGTGCCGACCAGGCGCCGGACACTGCCGCAGGGCATCCGGGTATCGGAGTCGAGAGTCAGGACGTAGCGCACTCCCGTCGGAAGTTCCACGCCATCGGGCGAGGGGAGGAAGCTGGTATCGGTCGCGCCGCGCAAGAGCCGATTGAGCTCGTGCAGCTTCCCGCGCTTCCGTTCCCATCCCATCCAGACACCTTCGCTCGGGTTCCACTGCCGCGCCCGATGAAGCACGAAGAACCGCACACCGCCGCCCGGCGCGGGGCCGTGACGCTCGTTCAGGGCCGCAATGCCGGCGCGAGCCGCCGCAAGAATGGCCTGGTCGTCGGGCCGTTGCTCATTCGGCGCGTCGGACCAGTCGGAGAGCAGGGCAAACTGCACATCCCCGTCGGCATTGCCGAGATAATGCACCTCGAGTCTCTCCACCTGTTCCTCGACGTCGTCGAGTCCGGTCAGGAGCGTCGGCACCACCACCATCGTCCGGCATTCCGCGGGTACGCCCGCGGACCACTCGAACCGGGGCAGGAGCTTGGGGGGCACGACAGTGGTGACTTCGCGGTTGAGCAATGCCACCGCGAGGTCTGAGGCGGGGATGAACGCCAGCAGTCCGAGCACCAGCAACCCCTTGGTCGACATCCCGCCCAAGGCACCCAAGGCGATGGGGCCCGCCAGAATGAAAGCGGTGAACACCAGCAGCGATCCAAAGAAGCCCGGCGTCGCCGCGTCGACGAAAGCGCGCCCGAGGCGGAGTCGGAGGCTGGGGCGAAACCCGATGCTGAGCTCGAAGGGAATCCGGCCTCGTCCGATCAAGTAGTAGCCAGCATCCCGGACCCGGGCGTCGTCATCACCGGGCGCGTCGCCATGTGCCGCCTGAGCCCGGGCCACCGCCGCCTGGGTTACCTCGAGTTCTGGTCGCTCCGCCCCACGCGCCAGCGCCTCGATAGCTTGGCGATAGTGGTTCCGGCTGACAAAGTCCATCGCGACGTAGTCATCGCTGGCCCGCAGCGCCTGATCCACCAGGCTGACACTCTCGAAGAACTCGGTCCAGTCGAGTGCGGTAGTCAGCCGCATACTCGTGATGATGTTGCCCACCGTGACGGTGGCGGCCGCCTCGCGCTGGTGCTCCCGCAGGGTCACCTCTTCCGGGGCCGTTTCCTGGGCCGCCAGACGCTGTTGTAGGACAGCGAGGCCCGGCGTGACGCCGGGGTCGTGGTTCCGGAGCCGCTGCAGCAGTTCGACGACGAAGGCCGACCCCAGGCGGCGGCGGTCCGCGACCAGCCGCTTCAGCGCAACCGCCGCCCGATCGCTCTCCTCCGAGCTGAGCAGGGCTTCGGCGAGATGCTGCGCCTCTTGCTGGGCGGTGCGGCTGCTGGTGATTGCATCCGAGAGTCGCCGGAGGTTCTCGACCAATACCACGCGCAACACGATCGGGATGGCCCACAGCTCCCCGATGGTAAGGGGCTGGACCCTCTGGTAGGCGAGCACGAATCGGCGAAGCATTTCTGGATCCAAGCGGCTATCGGTGTGCGCCACGAAGGCCCACGCGACGCCGTACACGCGGGGATAGCCCGCAAGGGGGCCGTTCGCCAGCTTCGGCAGCCCCCGGTAGAACCCAACCGACAGGTCGCTGCGGATCTGGCGGATCTGCTCGGCGATGACATAGAAGTTGTCCACCAACCACTCGGCGGCCGGCGTGATCCACTTGTCTTCCTTGAGCGCCGCCGCGATGGCCCGGTTCGAGTTACGCAGGACGCGCGCATTGTCCTCGACGCGGTTGAGCAACGACCGCCCCGACGCGATACGCTCGACGACGCCCTGCTCCGCTGCAAGGCTCTCCGCATGCTGCTCGAGCCGTTCAACGCCAAAAAGCTCCGCGCAGATCGGGGGTTCGATCGCGTCGCGTCGTGGCGTCTTGAAGGGAAGCGGAATAGTCACTGGTCAGCCAACCGCCCCGGGGCGTAGTCGGACTCGAACGGTGGCGGATGCTTCCACCCCAAAAAGCTCTTCACACACTGGACCAGGATCGCATGAGACTCGACCGGCGTCGGCGTGGAGCAGGGCTGGCTGTCGATGCCTTGCTCTCGGCGGTCGGCGCAAAGGGCCTGGGTGACGGCCAGGAAGTGTGACTTGTTGAAAGCCGAATCGAGCGAAGCGACGCGGTGTCCTGACGTGCCGAAGGAGACTCGTTGCGCGGCGACGTTTCCGTCGGACCGCCGGGTGTCGTAGGCGACCATCAGCCGGGCCACGTTCACCGGCACCGACGGTGTGGCGGACTTCCCTGCGCGTGGGTCGACTTTCATGGCGCTGGCTCTCCGAAGATGACCATCCGCCGGTCAGCCGGCGGAGTCTGTCGTCCACCAGGTTGTGGCCCAGTGAGGGGCCGGCTACGGTTTAGTCCACAGATAGGAAGCCTTCAGCCATCTGAGGCCCTCGTGGGTGGACTATAGAAGGGACGGTCTCCCGTGGCGTGCTGGACACGATTCCACACGCTAGACGTGGGTTTTGGATGTGGATCGGGCTTAGCGAAGTGCTTCCACAATATGCTAGACAGGACACCCAGGACAACAACCGGCTCGACCGCGTACCTCATCGGCGGTCGTCTTCGGGATCGGGGCTGGTTGCGCTCGCAGCCTCTGAATCGACCGCGTAGTAGATGCTCGGTTCCGGTGCGCCGCTGACCTGAAGCTGGCCGATGGCGCCCTTCTCGATCCGAAAGATCGCATGATCCACGAGCACGAACGTCCCTGGCACCTCCAAGTCCACCTCCACGACGGTAGCACCTCCGGCCGGAACGAGGGTTGTCTGGATGCTTCGCCCCGGAGGGCTGATGAGATCAGCTTCTCGATAGACCTGGTCAAACATCTCGCCGATCAGGTGAAACGAAGAGATCAGGTTGGGGCCGATGTTGCCGAAGTAGATTCTAATTCGGTCTCCCTTACTTGCTTTCAGGGCGTTATCCCCGAGCAGCGCTCCGTAGCGACCGTTGAAGAAGACGAAACTCGGGTGTTCTAGAAGTCCGTTCTGGTGTGAGAATGGCAGGACACCCGCGGCGAGAGGTTCCTCCCCTTGGTCGCCCCAAAAGTCATCCTCGACCGGCCCTGCCGCCGCCTGCGCTGGATCTTCGGCATAGATCTCGCTCTGCATGATGTAGAACTCACGATCCACCGGAGGCAGCCCCCCCTCGGGTTCGACCAGGATCAAGCCATACATTCCGTTGGCGATGTGGTCTGTCACCGGTGGAGCGGCACAGTGGTAGACGAACAGACCAGGATGAAGCATCTTGAAGCGCGCGACGCGCTCCTCACCAGGAGTTACGGAGGTCACCTCGGCACCTCCACCGGGCCCGGTCACCGCGTGGAAATCGAGGTTGTGGGGCATCCCCTTGGGATCCGCGTTGGTGTGGTGGATCTCGAGCACGTCGCCGAGACGAAGCCGCAGCATCGGACCGGGAACGTGACCGTTGAAGGTCCAGTACTCGTACTTGACTCCAGGCTTGATCTCGACGATGTTTCTCCCGGATTCGAGATGCACGCTGACGATCGCCGGCTCGCTACGCTCGATGGGTGGAGGGACCTCCGGAGCGTAGGTGAGGATGCCTTTCTCGCGCAGCTCAGGCCAGGGCGTAGCGCCTACCTCGTCCGGATATCCACAGATAGCCAAGGCTACCAAGAAGGAGATACATGCGAGAGGACTCCTGCGAGAACGCTTCCCCGGGCAACAGCCATCTCGATCGACAGTCGCTCTGTGTCGACCGGAGACCCGGACTCGAGGGCCCGTTGTCAAAGGCCTATCCGTGGCTTTTCCTGCGAGAATCGTGAGAGAGTGATTCGACATTCTTGACTCCGTTCTCGGTGATACTTCCGGTGATCACCCTGTGCACGTTTATATGATTATAGAGAGGTTCCAGGTAGCAAGCCTTCTCACCTGAAAAGGCTTT
Organism: Thermoanaerobaculia bacterium; assembly: GCA_019911795.1. Lineage (GTDB taxonomy): Bacteria > Acidobacteriota > Thermoanaerobaculia > Multivoradales > JAIOJS01 > JAIOJS01. Next base: position 18,358 of record JAIOJS010000535.1, read on the forward strand.
CGAAAATACTTGCCGGGCCCGGTGCCGGAACCTCAAAGCTCGTCGGGCTCCAGGCGGTGCCGAACATCCACCGCTAGACCCGGATGGTGACTTGACGGCCCGCCGATCCAATGCACCGTCACATCGACCGAATCGACGGCGTCGCCGAGCCCGAAGAGCAGTTCCGGTGCGTGCTGAGAGGCGAACGAAACGTCGGCGCCCCACCAACGGATCTGACGCGTTCCGTCGGCGGCGAGAAGTTCCACCATGGCACCGTGGCGCCTGGCCGGAAGACCCCCGAGTTCGACCACCAGCCAATGATGGGCCAGCTGCTGGTCATTGCGCAGCACCAGCGGATAACCTCGGTTCACCGTCATCACCAGGTCCGGATCGCCGTCGCGGTCGAGATCACCCACGGCCAGCCCACGGGCCACGTGGTTCTGGCCGATGGCTGTACCGGCAACACTCGCCAAGTCATGAAAGCGAGCCCCGTCGTTCCAGAACAGAAACGAACGTTGGGCGATGAGTCTCGGCCTGCCGCTGTCGTCCGCCTCCTCCAACGTGCTGCCATTGGCCACGACGATGTCGAGTCGCCCATCGAGATCGAAGTCGACGAGCGCGGTCCCCCACCCCACCCGATCGGTCGAGATCTCGGCCAAACGCAACGGGCGCACCCGATCGCGATACTCCAGCCACGACGGGCCGGCCGAGTCGTTCCGTGTCGCCTGATAGAGCGCATTCTCCTGCGCCACCCAATGGCTGACGAAGAGGTCGGGCAGGCCATCGGGGGGCAGCAGTCCACCATCCTCCGCCGGCGCCCCGAGATCGGCCACCGAGATGCCCATGGAACCCCGCGGATCGGCAGTGCCGGTGCGGGCGCTCCAATCCTCGAAAAGCAATCCTTCCGGGTCGCCGACATTGTGCAGCAGCACGTTGGGACTGACGTCGTTGGCGATGTAGAGATCGAGCCAGCCGTCGCCGTCGAGGTCGACGGTCGTGACACTGAGGCTGCGGCCCGCCGGGTCCGACGCGCCGACCAGTACCGCGATCTCTTCGAAAGTCCCGTCCGCAAGTTGTCGGTAGAGGTGATTGGGCACCGGGTCGAAGGCATTGGGGTTGAGGGTAAACGGCACACCCTGCCAATCCGGATCCGTAACCGTCTCCGCTGCGCCCTCATCCGACAGCTGCGCCTCAAAGCGCACATAGTTGGCAACGTAGAGATCGAGACGACCGTCGCGGTCGAAGTCGCCCCACGCCGCGCCCACCGACCACACGTCGCCAGCGACACCCAATCGCTGCGCCACGTCCTCGAAGCGGCCATCGCCTCGATTGCGAAAGAGGCGATTCGGACCGTCTTGGGTCACGTAGAGGTCGAGGTCGCCGTCGGCGTCGAAGTCCACCGCCGTGGCTCCCATGGCGAATCCCTGCGGGTCGTCGACCCCTGCCGCCGCCGCCACCTCGGTGAAGTGCCCGCCATCGTTCCGGTAGTAGAGATTGGCTCCACCTTCCGGGCCCACACCGAAGTTGGGCAGAAACAGATCGAGATCTTCGTCACCGTCGAAGTCCGCCAGGCAGGCGCCGGAACCAGTGTCTTCCGGCAGCAGGCGGCGGCGCGGACCTGGCCCGTGGACACCGTCTACGCCCCAGTCCGCCGCGACATCGTGAAACTCGACCTTGGGCGCCTCCGCGGGCTGTACATGGTCGAATCGAGCGGTGACCCCGGCACTCGGGTCAGCCAGATCTGTGTCGTTCAGGCGATCGAGCCACACGCCGGCCGCCGCCAAGAGCGCGGTGCCCGCCAGAGTGGCGACGATGGCCGCCACCAGGCGGCGGATGCGCTGATTGCCCCGCCGCGGCGGTCTCTTCGTCGACCCCCTCTCCTTCGACAAAGGACCCGTCATGGTCCGTCCAGAGAGATCTCGGAGCGGGCCGAAGCCTGGGTCACCGTCGGCTGATTGACGCCGCTGGCCGACTCCATGTCCGGCACCACGAGATCGAGGAACTCCTGTCGATAGCGGCGGTATTGCAAGTCAGCCTCGATGGTCACCGGACCCTGGGTACCGGGCGGAATCTGGAGACGGAAGAGGTGGCTGTCCGAATACTGAGGGAAGACGACACGCTTGCCCTTGCCACCGGCCTTCTGCCACAGCTGATGCTCCCGCAACTCCCGACCCTCACCATCTACCGGCATCGCCTCCAGCACCAACGTCCCCTCGTCGCGGAGATTCCCGATGGCGTGCTCCCGCCCCCCGACGTCCAGGATCCGCCGCGACGTGGGATCGATGGCGCCCCACTCCGCCAGCAACTCGCCATTGCCGTCGAACGCACGCAAATGGATCCACGAACGAACGAAGTCGAGGGGACCGGTGATGAAGTTGTGCCCCGCCTTGCGATTCTGGATCACCGCGCGCACCTCCACCTGGTCGCCGGCCCTCGCCCTCTCCACATGGGTCAGCTCCAGTGATGCGACCGGGCCCTCGGGCCAGATGTCTCCGATCTCCGGCAGCACGGTCTCGCCGCGCACCCACTCTTCGGTCAACGCCACTTGCCTCTCCCAGCCCTCGAGCTTCATCACCTGAGGAATGAAGAAGTTGGTTCCGATAAAGCCGTGGTGGCGATGCGAGCCATCCTCGGTGTCGCGCCGACGGTCACCACCCTCGCCGCTGCCGGGATCGGTGGACTCCGTCACCAGGCGCATATGACAGTCCCTACACGAGAGATCCAACTCGGGATCATCGCTGTGCCAGTGGCCGTTCTTCCATTCGTCGTACTGGTTCTGGCCCTCCACCATGCCGAATCGGTTCAGGGCTTCAGGGATGAACTGTTTATGGCAGGTGGCGCAGAACTCGGGACTGCGCAGGAGGTTGCGATCGTAGTCGGCCAGGTGTTGCCCCGGATAGGCACGAATCAGGAAGTCCGACAGGAACTTGGCTGCCGCCCCATCACGAGCCACCACCTCGCCCAGGTACTTTTCCGGCGGCGTCAGCACGTAGTCTGCGTTACCCCGTTGGTCGACCTCGGAGATGGAGTGGCAGGCGACACAGGAGATACCCTCGTCCATTCCGGGAGCCGAAAGACTCAGGTTGTGTAGGTCCTTGGCTCCGGCAAAGAGCGAAATCGGATCGTGACAGCCAGCGCAGTAGCGGGTCTCCGCCGCTTCGCGATCCTCCGCGAAGTTCTTCTGTACAGCTTGAAACGGTGCGTTCATGGCCGAGAAACGGTGGGCGCTGGGCAGCCATTCGTCCAGGATCTGGGGGTGGCATCCGGCGCTGCCACAGCCACGGGAACCGGCCAAGAGCTCCGAGCGCACCATCTGAAGGTCGTCCGTCCTGGCAAAACTCGGCGCGAAAGGATTGCCCCGATATTCCTCGAACTTCTGGGCATAGATGGGCAGCGAATAGCCTTCCGGCGGCGGATGGCGGTAGTTGGTTTCGGGCCACAGAAACGCGGCCAGCAGCAACGCCACGATCGGTGTCGCCAAATAGAAGCCCTGCCGACGCCGGAATCGCCCCATGGCGCCCGCCAGTTCGGTATCGCGAACGGCCGCCGGTCGTCGCCGGAGCCACGCGGCCACCAGGTGCGCCACCACCAGTCCCAGCACCGCCAGGCCGGTGACCAGGTGTAGCCAATCCCACAGATCGCCGACCCGCTGTCCGAAGGCCGCCTGCCAGGTCACCACCAATCCGGACACCATCGTCACCGCCCCCAGCCCGAGCAGCGCCCAGCCCAAGAACATGGCGGCGGTGAGCTTCTGGCGAAACCACGTGCTGACGTGTCGCCAGAGATAGAAAACGATCGGCACTAGTGCCAGTAGGCCGACGATCGAGTGCGCCAGCAAGATCAGCTGTGACGTCACCGAGAACGGTCCGAGCCAGATCCATAGGCCCGAAATACCCGTCAACACCAAGAGCGCGCTCACACCTGCCGCCAGCCGGGACTCCCAGCCGGCCCGCGCCATATCCTTGGGTTTTGGGCCCTTCGCAGGCGCACGTGTCACGTGTGCACCCGTCGCTTCCATCGAGTTCAATCGGCGATCTCCGTGGGAACTGAAGTCGGGAACTGAAGCCGGCGAAGAACCGGCATCCAGAGGCGTCGCCCAGAGTGTCCCACGGGCTTGGTGGACTCCGTATGACAAGCGTCATACGCCAGCCGCTGGACCGCATCGCTCGGGGCCTCTTGTGCTCTCGTTTCCAAACTGGCGGGCTCCACGGTGCGGATAGGGTCGCTCGGCAGTTGGCTACCGGACGGATCCTTCAACCCATACATTACCCTGCAACCTTGTGATTGACAGGATCACGTGTTCCTCCTTAAGGTGGTAGTCGCCATGGCAAAATCCAGGAGATGCCTCCGATCCCGTCTCTCGCTCGAACGAAAGACCGTCCTTCCGGCGAGGCGAAGACTTCGGCGAAGCAAGCTGGAGAGGTGGTCGGCTACGACGGTTCATCGGTCGGGCTATCGGTCGTCCTGGACGGAACTGGGCCGCAATCAACCCGTCGCTCCTGACGGTCTTGGCTTCGCCACTTGCCGGTGGCTTCTCTCGGCCAAGCAGGTCAGGATGGGAGCGTGGTAGAGACCCGCAAGGAGCCCCTCGGTCGGGCGACGAAACTTCCTCCGGGCCGAGAGGTGGCCGCGCCGATCGCGTGGGCCTGCGGCGCCACGGCCACCCTGGGGCTGTTGATCGTCATCGGGTCCCGGAACCTGGCGCACTTCGACGCAGCGCTAGTTGCCTACACATTTTCGGTGTTGTTCGCCACTTTCGGCCTCACGTATCGCTACGCGATGTGGCTGCGTCGGCCACCCACTGACGTCTACTGGCGGCGCGGTTGGCAGGTGTTCTTTCGCCGGGGCCGCCGCTCGAAGCACCTTCTTACGCTGATCCTTCACGCAACATCTGACATAGCTCTCAATCGGTTCATCTGGGCCCGCGGCTGGCTACGCGGGCTAACCCACATGCTGCTTCTCTGGGGCTGTGGGCTGGCGGTGGCCATCACTTTCCCCCTCGTTTTCGGTTGGCTCAGCTTCGAATCCACGTCTGGCGATCCCTCGATCTACCGTATCGTCGTCTTCGGCTTCCCGACCCTCTCCTTTCCGAGCGGTTCGTGGGTCGCGTTCTTGATTTTCCACGGCCTGGTTTGGGCGTCGTTCCTGGTCATCGCCGGTGTCATGCTGGCGATGCGACGGCGATTGCGTGAGGAGGGGGCCGCGGCACTCCAAAGCTACACCGAAGATTTCTTGCCACTCATCCTTCTCTTCGGGGTGAGTCTGACCGGCCTGATGCTCACCGCAAGCTATACCTGGATGCACGGCTATGCCTACGATTTTCTTGCCATCTTTCACGCGGTGACGGTGATTTTCACCTTCCTTTGGATGCCATTCGGCAAGTTCTTCCACGTCTTTCAGCGACCGGCGCAGATCGCAGTGCGCTTCTATAAGCAAGTCGGTCGCGACGAGGAGGCGCAGTGCTGTGCTCGTTGCCAACACGCCTTTACCTCACTGATGCACGCAGAAGATCTGATAGATGTCCAACGCCGGCTGGGCTTCGACTACCGGATCGACGGGGTCACCGACCACTACCAGCGGGTTTGCCCGCCCTGCCGGCGGGCCCTCCTCGCCGCCGCGCAGGGCGCCGCATGGCGCGGCGTTCGGGGCGGTGTCCTGGTGGCGCCAGGAACGGCGCCGCGCTACGTCAATCCGGGGCAGGGTGAAGGCCCGCTCGGACTCGAGGATGCGGAGAACTTCCATGCGTAAGCCTGAGCGCCAGACGCCGCTCGATCCGGCACCCAACGATCCATTCGGACCACGTCCGGCATGGTCGACTGGAGTTCGGTTGGACACTGGAGTCGAGCCGGATCGAACCGTCGACACCCACTGTTGCTTCTGCGGCCAGCAATGCGGCATCTCCCTGAAGGTCAAGGACGAGCAAGTCATCGGCTTCGAGCCGCGCTACGACTTCCCGTTCAATCGCGGCATGCTGTGTCCAAAGGGGATCAAGCGCTACTTGCAAGGGGCTCACCCAGACCGGCTCCTGTCCGCGCTCCAACGCGACGACGGCGCGCCCGGCGGGTTTCGGCCGGTCCCCTACCCACAGGCGATCGAGCGCACCGCGGCGGAGATCCGTCGCATTCAGGAGACCGACGGTCCTGACGCGATGGCGGTCCTATCGGGAGCCAGCCTGACGACCGAGAAGGCCTACCTGATGGGCAAGTTCGCGCACATGGCCCTCGCAACCTCGAACATCGACTACAACGGTCGGCTGTGCATGGTTTCGGCCGGCGCCGGAAACAGCAAGGCGTTCGGTATCGATCGCGCCGCCAACCCCTGGTCGGACATCCTTGGCGCGGAGCTGATCTGGATCTCGGGAGCCAACGTCGCCGAGTGCGCCCCCATCACGACCGACTATGTCTGGCAAGCCCGCGAGCATGGAGCCCGAGTCATCGTCGTCGATCCGCGCTTGACTCCGATCGCCCGCACCTGTGACCTCTTTCTGCCGATTCGCCCGGGGACCGACATTGCGCTCTTCAACGGCATCCTCCATCTGATGATCGAGAACGGCTGGGTCGACCGCGACTTCGTCGAACGCCACACGACCGGTTTCGCCGAAGTAGAGCAACATGTCGCCGACTGGACGCCGGCACGCACCGCACGGACCACGGGGATCGCCGAGTCGGCGGTCCGACGCGCCGCCGAATGGTGGGGAACGGCCAAGACCAGCTTCCTGATGCATGCCCGCGGCATCGAGCACTCGAGCCACGGCGTCCAGAACGTCCTTGGAGCGATCAACATCGTCCTCGCCTCCGGCCGCATCGGCCGTGAATTTTGCGGCTACGCGACGATTACCGGCCAAGGTAACGGCCAGGGTGGCCGCGAGCATGGTCAGAAATGTGACCAACTCCCCGGCGCCCGGAAGCTCGCCGACCCCGAGGCGCGTGCCTATGTCGCTGGCGTCTGGGGTATCGCCCCCGGAGACCTTCCGCAACCTGGCGTCGATGCCTACGAGATCTTCCGTAGGATCGAGCGCGGCGAGATCAAGGGTCTACTCTCGATCTGCTTCAATCCGCTCGTGTCGTTGCCGGATAGCGACTTCGTCCGGCGCATGCTCGATCGTCTCGATTTCTACGTTGCGATCGACTTTTTCCTCAACGAAACTGCGCGCCACGCAGACATCATTCTGCCCGGCTCGCTCCACGAGGAGGACGAGGGCACGGTGACGGCGTCCGAGGGCCGAGTGATCAAAATCAACAAAGCGGTCGAGTGCCCAGGAGACGCCCGCGAAGACTGGCGCATCGTCCAAGACCTGGCAAAGGCGCTCGGACGCGAACGAGGGTTTACCTTCGCTGGCCCACGCGAGATCTTCGAGGAGCTGCGAGTGGCGTCGAAAGGAGGGGTGGCCGACTACTCCGGAATCACCTACGAGAAAATTGAGCAACAGGACGGAGTCTTCTGGCCCTGCCCCGAAAACGATCACTCCGGCACACCGCGCCTCTTCGAACCCGATTCCTGGAACGTCGTGGCGCAAGGGGCCGGTCCGTACTACTTTCCCGACGGTCGCGCGCGCTTCAACGTCGCTCCCTACTCGCCGCCGACCGAGGTTCCGGACGATGAGTATCCACTGATCCTGACTACGGGACGCGTCATCAGTCAGTTCCTGTCCGGGACTCAGACTCGCCGCATCGGTCCGCTTCTCGATATGGACCCCGAGCCCTTCATCGAGATCCACTCCCGCCTCGCCGAGCAGCTCGGCATTGGCGACGGTACCTGGGCGACCGCTGAGACGCGACGGGGGAAGCTGACCCTCCGGGCTCGGGTGGTAGCGACCATTCGCCCAGACACCATCTTCGTCCCCTACCATTGGCCAGGACGGAGGAGCGTCAACCGCTTGACGATCGCGGCGCAGGATCCGATCTCGAAGATTCCCGAGTTCAAAGCGTGCGCCGTGAAGCTACGCAGCGCCACGCCTGAGGAAGCGAAGGAGGCCGCCGCAGCCGCCTCGCCGCTCCGCCCCGGGTCGCTGCCAATTGTGGGAAATGAGCCCGCGCGATGACCGTCCCATCGAGCCAGCATTTCTATATCGATCCGGCGCGCTGCATCGGCTGCAATGCCTGCGTGCAGGCGTGCTCGGAGTGCGACACCCACAAGGGTGTGTCGTTGATCCAACTCGACTTCGTCGACCGAGCGCGATCGACCCAGACGGTGCCCGTGGTCTGTATGCACTGCGATCAGCCGACCTGCGCCGAGGTCTGCCCTGCCGATGCCATCAAGCGCTCGGACGACGGTGTCGTGCACACGGCGCGCAAGGCGCGCTGCATCGCCTGCAACAACTGCGTGCTGGCCTGTCCGTTCGGAGTGCCGAAGATGCACGACAAAGCCAACCTGATGATGAAATGCGACATGTGCTACGACCGCACCTCACTTGACCTCAAGCCGATGTGCGCGTCAGTTTGCCCGAGCCAGGCACTCTTCTATGGGACACAAGAGGAGATCGAGGAGCTGAGGCCGGCGTCGCGCGTGGTCGATACCTTCCGATTCGGTGCCCAGGTGGTGTCCACCAAGGTTCGCATGCTCGTCCCGAAGGGTTTCGCCGAATCGCTTCTCGCGGTCACGGCACCGCTCGAACGAGGTGCCGACCACGCGCCGGAAGCGACCGATCCACTCTTGGCGAACCTCTACGAGGAGACAGAACAATGACCCTTCGCGACCCGGACGAGCTGACGATTCCACCGGACGGTCGACCGCTCTCCGAGCAACCGAGGTGGCGCCGCGATTTTCCGATCGATATTGCCCAGGATCAGTATGTGGCCCGACGTGAGTTCATCAAGTTCCTGGTGCTGACCAGCTTTGCATTCGTCGTGGGCCAAACCTGGATTCTCGTCAAGAGCCTGTTCCGTAGACGAGAACATCAGCCCCAAACGCCGATCGTGCGACTCGACGAGATCCCGGTGGGCGGCTTCGTACAGTTCGACTATCCAGCCTCGGGTGAGCCAAAGCTGCTCGTCCGCCTGGGCGCGCAGGAAGTCGTGGCATACGACCAACGCTGCACTCACCTATCCTGCCCGGTCGTTCCCCAGGTCGAACGGGGTCGAATCCATTGTCCGTGCCACGACGGCAACTTCGACCTCGTCACCGGTCGACCGCTCTCGGGACCACCAAGCCGGCCGCTTCCCAGAGTCGACCTCGAATTGCGCGATGGCATGGTCTGGGCCATCGGCGTTACGGAGTGGATGTCGTGAGCAGACGTCCCCGACTGTCGAGAGCGCAGCGCATCCCCATCCTCGCCGGGGTGGTCTCGCTTGTCGTCCTGATCGTGATCCTCCAGCTCTGGCTCCTCACGGCAACGATGAATGCCTATCTCGGTGGCGACCGAGCCATCGCGCTGCCGGCGGCGATGGCAAGCCTCCTCTGTTTTGGGCTCAACCTCGGTCTCTTGCGCTACGTCTTTCGGGTCGACGGCTGATCGCGTCCCGAATCGCCTGATGTCCACCGCCGCTGATCCTCTGCCCCCAACCGGCCTCCGGGCTGCCGTGGCCAACCTCTTCCCGGGCTACTTCGCCCTGGTGATGGCCACCGGCATCGTCTCCATCGCAAGCCACTTTCTCGGATGGTCGAGAGTCGCCGTCTGGCTGCTGATCGTCAACATCCCGGCGTACACCATCCTGGTCGCAATGACCCTTGCGAGAATCGCGCTGTACCCCCGTCGTCTCACCGAAGATTTCGCCGACCACGCGCGAGGATCCGGCTACTTCACCACCGTCGCCGGCACCTGCGTGCTCGGTAGTCAGTGTCTGCTGATCGCCGATTGGCGGCAGGCTGCCGAAGCGCTGCTGGCAGCTGGGCTCGTTCTATGGGTCCTGGTCATGTACGGATTCTTCACCGCGGTCATCGTCCGTCGCACCAAGCCGACTCTCGAGCAGGGAATCAATGGAGCATGGTTAATCGCCACCGTCGCCACGCAGTCCGTGGCAATTCTGGCCATAGCTCTCCGCGAGCCCTTTGGGTGGTCCGGTCCCATCGTGGCCTTCGGTGCCCTCGTCTTCTTTCTCGTCGGGTGCATGCTGTACCTATCGATCATCACTCTGATCTTCTATCGGTTCACCTTCTTACCCGTCGAGAGTGCGACGTTGACGCCCCCGTACTGGATCAACATGGGCGCAGTCGCGATTACGACTCTCGCCGGTTCCTCGCTGCTCCTATCCCGCGACAACTCCCCGCTACTCGTCGAGCTGACTCCGTTTCTCAAAGGGTTCACGCTCTTCTTCTGGGCGGCCGGAAGCTGGTGGATTCCGCTCCTGATCCTCCTCGGTGTCTGGCGCCACCTCGTGTGCCGGCACCCCTTGGAGTACGACCCTCAGTTCTGGGGAATGGTCTTCCCATTGGGGATGTACACGGCGGCGACGTATCGACTCGCCGCCGCGCTACCGTTCGCTCCGATCCAGCTCATCGCAAGGGTCTTCCTACCCATAGCGCTGGCCACTTGGGCGCTGACTTTCGTCGGTTTGATCCGCCGTCTGCTGTTCCATCGGGGTTGACCAGCCGGCGTTGGGAGTGCGGTGGTGGTGACGCGACCGCACCCGTCGAACGTTCCACCACGCACTAAACAAACCCTAGCGGTCCCCAATTCTATCCGTCCGCTGCTTCGAAACCGGGCGGTGAGAGATGTGAGGTAGACCCATCCACGGAGGGTGCTCGCACTCGCTCCGCCTGCCCGAGTCGGAGAGCCCGGGGTCAGTTGTTACGGGGCCGAGTTGGGCTCCAGGCGGTCTTCGGGTCCCGTATCGCTTTACGATCCCAGTTCCAGATCACCTGTTGGTACGGCCGCACGATGTAATGCAGCGGTGCGACCATGAGATGCATGAGTCTCGTAAAGGGAATCATGAACACGATGAGAAATGCACCGACGATGTGTACCTTGATGACCCAAGGAAGGGCGACGACGGCTACTGTATCGGGTTCCAGTTTTAGTAACGACCAGAGATAGGGCGAGAGGTCGGACGCAAACCACGAGGAACCCCAGCGATAACCCAGTGCGATCCAACAGCCGAAGACCGCTTGGGCGAGGACCAGAAGCTCAATAGCAATGTCCATCTTGGTGGTGACGGAGCGGATTCGCGGGTTTGAGACTCGCCTCAAGAGCAAGGCGACCAGTCCGACGACCATGCTGAGGCCAAAGATGAAAGCGGTCACTTCGAGCACGATCAAGCGAAGCGGAACGCTATTCCAGGCTAGGGTCGCCCGGGGCAGCAGGAACGCGGTGAGGTGTCCAAAGAACACCACCAGGATTCCAAAATGGAAAGGCACCGTGCCCCAGAAGAGCTTGTCGCCCTCGAGGAACTGAGAGGAGAGCGATGAAACAGTGAATCCCCGTTGCCGATATCGGTAGACAAATCCGACGACAAAGACCCCCACCGCGATAAAAGGAAAGATGACGAAGAGGAAGGTATTGAGT
>JAIOJS010000536.1 GCA_019911795.1 Thermoanaerobaculia bacterium
ATCCAGGCAAACAGCCGCGAGCGCAGCCAAGCGGCTTCGGCTCGGCGATCCCCGGCGAGGTTGTGCATCTCCCTCGGATCCTCAGCGAGGTCGAAGAGATACTCTGGGTCCCGCGAGCGTCCGAGACCCTCTCCCTGCCCCCAGCGAGTTCCCTGCCGCGGTGCCCACACCATCGTCAGTGCCCGCGAGCGGGCCACGAAGATGCCCCCTTTAAGGCTCCCAGCGGAGGCGAACTGCACCCGGTTGGCGTCCCGAGCCTCTCCCCCCAGAGCAAGCTGCCAAAGAGATCGGCCGTCGCCGCGGCCGGAGGGCGGAGCCTTCAGTAGTGACCGAAGGGTCTCGTGCAAGTCGAGGTTGTCGGATGGTGAGTCAACTACACGGGGAGCGAGCACCGTCGGCCAGCGCAAGAGGAGGGGGATGTTTAGCATCTCGGGATGCAGTGTGTAGCCATGGAGGACTCCACCATGGTCGAAGAGCTCTTCACCGTGGTCGGAGGTGACGATCAGCAGAAGTTCGGGTGGCTGGTATCGCTGTTCGAGTGCGGTGACGAACTCGTGGACCTGCTGGTCGGCGTAGGCGACGCTCGCCCGGTATAGGTCACGCAGCCTCTCGCGGTCCGCCTCCGTAGTGCGGATCCGATGCTGGCGAATCGAAAGTAGAGTCCCAGTATCACCTTCGATGATGGAACCCTTGGGTTTCACAAAGCGTTGCCGCAATGCCGGTGGCGGATCGTACGGATTGTGAGGGTTGAGAGTGTGGACATAGACGAAGATTCGCTCGCCTTCGGACAAAGAGTCCAACCATCGCAGGGCTGACTCCTGCACGCGCTCGGCACTGTCGTGGTAGCCCCTCGGTGTGGAGGCCAGCCAGTCTTCCGTACTGTGTTCGAAGCCACGTGTCATCCCGAAACCGTCAGAAACATTGGGATTACCCGAGAACATCGCGGTTCGGTAGCCAGCTGCTGCGAAGACCTCGGCGAGGGTCTCCGGCCCCTCCGGCGCCAGCTTGCTGCCGCCCTGTCGAGGGAAGGCCTGGCCGGTAAAGAGACTCTTGGTCGAAGGAAGCGTATTCGGGGCGACGCTGCGATGGCGACTAAAGGCAACGGACTCTTGGGCGAGAGCGTCGAGGAGGGGCGAAACCTCTAGAGAGCTACCCAGATGCCCAATGTGATCCGAACGTAGGGCGTCCAACACGTAGAGAACGACGATCTGCGGTGGTCTCAGTACCGGTTCCGAACGCGCTACCTCGGGTGGCGCTGGTACGACCCAGCGCAGGTCTCGCCATGTCCCAGCCGCTCCCGTACCGGTGGCCACGAAACGGAGCCGAACGAAGCCGTCCTCAGGCTCGACCGGGACGCGAATTAGATGGGAACCGGACCGCCTCAGGAGTCCCGACCGCCACTCGAACAGGGTCTCGGTTTGATCGGCGCCGGCTCGCACGATCGAGAACTGCTGTCCACCGCTTGGATCCGAGGGCGGTTCGAAGGCTCCGACCAGAACTCCTGAACCCTGCGACCTGCGCACCAGCTCGACCATCGACCAGCCCGACTGAACGATGGCCTCATCGTTGACCTCAACCCCTCCTGCGGGATGAGCCGGCTGGATCTCAGCCCCGACCACGAGTAGCTGCGAATCCTCGCCGAACTCCAAGTCGAGAGGCGAACGACCGAGAGGCAAGTCGTCCGGCAGTGGTATCCGGATGGTGTCGTTGACAGGAAAACTCCCTAGCGAGCGCCCCTCTGCTTTCGCTTGGACGGTATCCGAAGAACCCGTGGGAGCGTCCTTGATGCGCAACACGAGCACTCGCGCTCTGGGTGTCACCGTAGCGATCTCTAGCCGGGCGTGAGGTTGCGGCATCATCAAGACCGCGCCGTCGAACTGTTTGCCGCGCCACCCCTGAAGAAACCGATTGCCGCCAGTAGCGGGGGGAAACTCCAAACGGGTAGCCTCGACCAGGACATCTGCCACATGGTCTCTATCCAGCAGTGGGAAGGCCGTGCCCTCCGGGATTGGCAAGTTGTTCGGCCCGCAGCTCAGCGCGCCGACGACCGACGCCAGGGTAAGGAGACACTTCGCGACGGGCATCCAGGGTCGAAAGATCTGCTTACTAGGCCACACGGACCTGCCGGTAGTGGGCATCGGCCGATTGTACTAATAGCAATCCCGGGTGCAAGGGCCTCGTCAGTCCAGTGGTGTATGAAGAACTACTTCAGATCATCGGATTCTTCAAGCGCTGAGCGCGAGTTGCCGTTCTTCGGTGGTCCGGTCAACTCCGGCCATCGCTACCAACCCGTTCCGACAGTCCCGAGGCTAAGACACATCCTTCGTCAACGAGATCGCGCGCGAAACCGGCGACCGCTTCGTTCTACCAGCGTACTTGGGTCTACTTTGTCCACTCTCGGAGGTCTCTTTCGGGGGTCCGTTGGCGGGCGGAGGGCGGAGACTCAAATGAGAAAAGAGACCTAGCCTATTTGGCCCCCTCGATGGCTTCGAGCGATCGTTCGAGCTGTCGGATGCCACTCGGTTCGCCAATGATGGTTAGACGGTCGCCGAGCAGAATCACGGTGTTTCCGTCGGGAACCACGGTCCCGATAACCTCTCTTCGGAGCAAAGCGATCAAGCAGCCGTGCGGAAGTTGGAGGGCCCGCACCGTCTTGCCGATCCATGAAGCGGCGGGCGACTCCTCGTTTAGAAGCAGCCTGACGAAACGCTCGTCGCGGAGCAGGACCTCTTTGAGCTTGGCTTCGTGGGTGGCGCCAAGCCAGTCTTCGAGGAAGTCGTCGTCATCCACCCGACCGGCAGTTTCGGCGAGGAGCCGTAAATGCTGACTGGGGTTGGCGTCCGGGCTCGCCAGCACAAAAACGGCGAAGACCTTGCTCGATGCGCCGGTATCGCTCCGCTTCATGTCCAGGCCGTCGCGTACCCGGATTAGCACCATCTCCGGATGTTCGATGCCTTTGACGTGGACATGGGGCAGCGCGGCGCCGCGTGAGACGGGGGTCGCTCCCATTCGAGCTCCGTCTAGAAGGCCGGCTTCGATCTCCTCCGTTGGAGCGCCGGCTCGTTCAGCCAGCCGCTTGGACGCCTCTCTCATCAGATCTTCGAAGGTCGCGTTGGTGGGGCTCTCGATAACGAAGGCTCGAGCCACCACCTCGTCGAAGGGATCCTGGGCTCGGAGCCCCTTCTCCTTCATGATGCTGCGCAGCTCCGGGTCGAGTCCCTCGAATCGCTGCTTGCCGAGCCTCGCGAAGACGTGGAACAGAGCACCCCCGCGATGAACTCGATGGCGGGCGTAGATGAAATACCACACGATGGCGACGCCGATCAGTGTCACGGTAAAGAGCATCGAGAGGAGTCCGATCTCGACGATCAGCCAGAGGGAAACGCCGATGCCGGCAAGTTGCATCCAGGGATACCAGGGGGAGCGAAATCCGGGGTCGTAGGAGTCGATACGACTCTCACGCATGACGATGACGGCGAGCGAGACGAGTCCGAAAACCAGAAGCTGAACCGAGCTGGCGAGCTTGGCGAGACTGGGGACCGAGAGCAGGGCGATAAAGCCGATCATCAACCCGCTGGTGACCAGGACGGCGGGGATCGGGGTCTTGAAACGCGGACTCAGACGGGCGAAAAGGGGTGGCATCAGCTGATCGCGGGCCATCGCCAGCGGGTAGCGAGAGGCAGACATCATGGCGGCATTGCCGGCCGCGGCGAAGCCGGCGATGGCGGCCACAACGATGAGGCCGAAACCAACGCCCCCCGGGAGCCAGTCGAAGAAGACCCGAGCCGCGCTGGCGACCGGAGTCAGATCACCGCGCAGCTGGTCGGGGGGCAGGAAGAAGATCATCAACGAGATACCGACGACGTACAGAGACGTGGCGGTGACCAGAGAGAGGATCATGCCCATAGGGATGTTGCGCTCCGGGTCCTTGACCTCTTCGGCCACGCTGGCTACTTTGGTCAGACCGGCGAACGAGACAACCACGAAACCCACCGTAGCCAGTAGGCCATCGATTCCGTGGTCGAGGAAGGGCGTGAAGCGTTCGGCAAAGAGTTTCTTGGATTCTCCGTGCTGCACCACGTCCCATACTCCCTCGCCAATGAAAAGGGCCAACACGGCGAGCACGATCAAGGTGAGGACAGCTTGAAGGCCGACGGTCTGTTTGACACCGACGATGTTGAGCACCCCGAAGGCAATCGTCAAACCGATCGCTACCGGTTTGATCGGCAGATCCATGACAAGTCCCAGATAGGCGCCCATGCCGATGAGGGCGAAAGCGCTCTTCAAGGCCATGACAATCCAGGTACCGATGCCGCCGACGGTCCCGACCATGGGGCCGAGACTGCGGTCGAGAAAGTAGTAGGTTCCTCCGGCCCGCGGCATCGCCGTGGCCAGTTCAGCCTTGCTCAGCATTGCGGGAACCATCAAGAGCCCGGCCAGGAAGTAGGCGAGGACGACCGAAGACCCGGTCATCGCCGCAGCCAGTCCCGGTAGGAGGAAGAAGCCGGAGCTGAACATTGCCCCGGTGCTCACTGCGAAGACGTGGAACAGGGTGAGCTCCTTAGGCAGGCGCTCGGATTTTCGCAGAATACGCATAGGCGGCTTAGTCTACTCGCTGGCCTTCGAGTCCTGCCCTCGGACATCGTTGGGTGGTCCGCCCAAACCGTCTCGCTCGTGGTGAGGTCTCTACCGGTGAGGTCTCAGGTGGGAAGAGTCCTCTTCCCGAGAGGTCGATCAACACTAGCCTGCCGTTCCAGGCTCGACGACAAGACCCCGGCACCAGTAGTCGATAAGAAGAGAACCAACCCCACGGGACAACGGCTCCCCATGGCGATAGACTAATGGCTCCGAATGAGTGACTGGACCGGCTCGATGGTACCCACCGATCAGTAGCCGAACGTACCTATGAAAGCCCCTATCCCAAGCATGAGCCACATCCCAGGCCCGCCCCTTACCGGCCACGCAGACGGGCCACGCAGACGCGACTGAGTCCTCGCCCTGAAAGTCTCGCACCTACACCTCCTTCGCGCCGCCACCAGCCAGCTCCTTGGCTCCAGTGAGCGCCTACCAAGAACACTCCGGATCCTGGACGTAGGGTGCGGCGACGGATCGTTCCTGATCGACGCCCACAACTGGCTGGCTACGGCCTTTCCCGACGTGGAGGTGGAACTTTTTGGCTACGAGGTCGGAGAGCAAACGGCGCGCTCGAACGGTTACGCGAGCGAAGTGCGAAATCGCCTCGAGGCTGAGGTGGACTCGACGATCGACTGGACCGATCACATCCGAGTGGTGAGTGAGAAGGAAGGAATCCCATTTGGCGACGAGGCCTTCGATCTGGTGCTGTCCAACCAGGTCCTCGAGCACGTCGCGGACCTCCGACTGCTCTTCGGGGAGATCCGCCGAACTCTGGCTCCAGAGGGTGTCTCCGTGCATTTCTTTCCAAGCCGCGAGGTGATCCTCGAACCCCACGTCGGCATACCGCTCATCCACCGTATCGATGATTGGGAGCGTCGTCGGCGCTTGCTCTCGGCTTGGGCCTGGCTAGGCCTACCGCGAAAGGGTGACTTCTCGAGCCGCGCCGCGTACGCCGAGTGGTGGGCCGATTACCACATTCGATTCGCCCACTTTCGCCCGGCCACAAGGACCGCAAGGATTGCCCGAGACTGCGGGCTCCGGGCCAGTTTCAAATGGACTGTGCGGCCCTATCTGGAGCGATTCCGCCGGCTCTTCGGCCTCAAAGAGCGCGCTGCCCGTTACCGCCAGAATAGTCTCCTACCCGGCGCACGAGCTGCTCTTCACCTGCTTGCCAAGTATGCCGGATCGACCACCCTGGTTCTCGAGAGACCGAGGTCCCCGCTGGACGATGCCGAAGCCTGAAGTGCTGCCCAAGGTGCCCAACCACCGCTAGAATCGTGGGGTGAACTCGGACCTCAAGACGCTCTACGCCGAGCAGGGCTTTGCCCTTGTCGACGACGTCGTGTCCCCCGCCAAAGTCGATGAGCTCCGGCGGGAAGTGGATCAACTCCTTGAACATGGTGACGCGCGGGGTGGAGTGCGTCATCTCCTACGGAGATCGCATTGTCTCCGGATCGAGAGTATGGAGGGGCCGGTACCGGCCCTCGCTCGCTCGATCGTCGGTCCCAAGGCGGTGGCTACCAAACTCACTCTCTTCACCAAGACGACGAAGGCCAATTGGCTGGTGGCCTGGCACCAAGATCTCAACATCACGGTTCGGCATCGCCTCGAAGTCCCTGGCTTTACCGCATGGTCGACCAAGGAGGGAGTCGTGCATGTCCGACCGCCGGTCGAAGTTCTCGAGGGTGTCTTGGCGATTCGTCTCCACCTCGACGACACTCCCGCCGACAACGGCGCCTTGCGGGTGCTCCCGGGCAGCCACCTCCACGGTCGACTGTCCAACGACAAGATCGACAGGTTCCGCCGGGAGACACCCGAAACGGTGTGCGAAGTGTCGGTCGGAGGAGCCATGCTGATGAGTCCTCTACTGCTCCACGCGTCTTCCAAGGCTTCCTCTCCGACTCAGCGTCGCGTTCTTCACTTCGAGTACTCCGCATCCTCTTTGCCGTCGGGCCTCGAGTGGGTGGACGGCTAGAGACTTCCCCGATTCCCTAGCGACTTCCAACCCCGCCTGCGCTAGCATGCGCACACCCCATGGAAGCGCTGCTCGAACTCCCGATCTCCCGTCAACCGAACGACGCTACCTGCGGGCCAACCTGCCTTCAGGCGCTTTACAGCTACTACTACGATGCGGTGTCCCTGGGCCAGATCGTCGCCGAGGTCGAGATGCTCAAAGAGGGCGGAACCCTCGGGGTGATGCTCGGTTCGCATGCCCTGAGCCGCGGCTACCAAGCGACTCTCTTTAGCTACAACCTGACGGTCTTCGACCCGACCTGGTCTCGGCTGTCGATGCCGTCCCTGCGAGAGAAGCTCGACGCCCAGGGAGCGCTACGGCGCGATGCCAAACGGCGAGCGGCGATCGCGGCCTACATCCGCTTCCTCGATCAGGGAGGCTCGATCGCCTTTGAGGAGCTTTCGGGACGCCTGCTCCGGCGCTACCTCGACCGCCGGCGACCGATCCTTGCTGGGCTGTCGGCCACCTATCTCTACCGCAGTGCTCGGGAGATCTCTCACTCATCGGAACAAGATGATCTTCGGGGGGAACCGGTGGGACACTTCGTCGTACTCTGCGGCTACGACCGGGCGACTCGCACTGTCCTCGTCGCCGATCCCGAACACCCAAACCCGCTCGCCCCTGAGGGTACCTACGCCGTGGGCATCGACCGGCTCATCGCCTCCATCCTGCTCGGGGCACTCACCTACGACGCCAACCTGCTCATTCTCGAACCTCCGGAGGCTCCCTAGATGCCTACCCTCGTGGTTGTCGATAAGCTCGACGACTGGCCCGCCGAACTGCCTGGAGCAGAAGTCGTCTCATCGCAGCGCTACCTCACCGATCCGGCCTACTCCGGGGGCCGCGGGGTCAAGGTCTTCAACCTGTGCCGGCGCTACAGCTATCAAAGCCTTGGCTACTACGTCTCACTCCTGGCGCAGGCACGCGGACACCGCCCTCTGCCCAGCGTCGCCACGCTTCAGGACCTGCGCAACCGCTCCCTGGTCAAGTTGATCTCGAGCGACGTCGAGGACGAGATCCAGCGCAGTCTCAAGTCGATCACGGGTGAGGAGTACACGCTGTCGGTCTACTTCGGACGCAACCTGGCCCAACGCCACAGTCGACTGGCTAAGCGCTTGTTCAATCTCTTTCCCGCCCCGCTCCTGCGAGCGGTGTTTGTCCGCCGGGGTACGACCTGGGAGCTGAGGAGCTTGCGTCCCATCGCCACCTCCGATGTACCCGAGGGGCACTGGGAGTTCCTGGTACAGGCGGCGCGCGACCACTTCTCGCGGCGGCCAAGCGTAGCGCGAAGCACGACCGCGCGCTGGGATCTCGCGATCCTCGTCAATCCCGAGGAGCAGGAGCCGCCCTCCAACGAGCGGGCGATCCGTCGCTTCGTGCGAGTGGGCGAAAAGCTCGGTTTCGAGGTGGAGATCATCGGCCCGGAGGACTACGGACGCCTCGCCGAGTTCGACGCCCTGCTGATCCGAGAAACGACCTCGGTCGAGCACCACACGTACCGCTTTTCGCGCCGCGCCGCCGCCCTCGGGTTGGTGGTCATCGACGACCCAGAGTCGATCGTCTGCTGTACCAACAAGGTCTTCCTCGCCGAAGCACTCCAACGCGCCAAGGTCCCGATTCCGGTGACCAAGGTCGTGGCTCGCGACAACCTCGAGGAGGTCGCGAGGACGATGGACTATCCCTGCATCCTGAAGCAGCCCGATAGCTACTTCTCACAGGGCGTCTCCCGGGTCGACGACGCCGCAAGCTTCCTCTCCACCGCCCGCGAGTTTCTCGGCAACTCCGAGCTGCTCATCGTCCAGGAGTTTCTGCCCACCGACTTCGACTGGCGGGTCGGCGTGATGGACGGCATCGTTCTTTTCTCGGCGAGGTACCGGATGGCTCGTGGGCACTGGCAGATCATTCAGCGGGATGACGCCGGGAAGGTCAGCCGCTACGGCAAGGTCGAAGCGGTGTCGCTGGAGGACACGCCGTCCTTCGTGCTCGAACAGGCAGTGGCCGCTACGCGAGTAATCGGCAATGGGCTCTACGGCGTCGACCTGAAGCAGCGCGGTGATCAGTGCTGGGTGATCGAGGTCAACGACAACCCCAACATCGACGC
Source organism: Thermoanaerobaculia bacterium (assembly GCA_019911795.1). GTDB lineage: Bacteria > Acidobacteriota > Thermoanaerobaculia > Multivoradales > JAIOJS01 > JAIOJS01. The sequence goes on from JAIOJS010000536.1 coordinate 8,751, forward strand.
CGATTGTGAGGATCAAATCCTCGGTGACGAGCTCTACCGGCGGATTCTCGGGGTCATGCTGGAGCGCGTCGAACAGAGCAAGGCTATTGGCAATGTGGTGTAGGGGCGAACGCCAAACCAACGCAGCACCTACCCCGCCCTGGAACGCCAACGTCCCCGTTGGCCGAACTCGCGGCCCGCGTTGGGCGGAGCTAGGGGGAGGGCGATCCTATTTTCAGGGTACCAGCGCTTCTGTTTTGACAGCGAAGAGCCACCGAGGACGCTGGCGCTCCAAGGCGTTCTTCCCTAGCCGGAGTGTCGGGCACCGTGCGATTCGTGGTGGCAGTTGCGATTCGAGGCGCGTATCGCCACGCCGGACTCCTCGGCCCTGCAAAGTTGAGGAGTGGTTGCGATCCACAGGAGCGCTTCCTTGAAGGACAAGAAACGCTTGGGGTTGTTCGAGGCCGCCGGTATCGAACTGGAGTACATGCTCGTCGATGCGGCCACGCTCGACGTGAGACCGGAGACGGACGAGGTCCTGAAGGCGATCGCGGGAAGCTACGAGTCCGAGGTCGAATTGGGCGAGCTGAGTTGGTCCAACGAGTTGGTGCTGCACGTGATCGAGCTCAAGACCAACGGTCCGGCGCCGCGGCTCGAGCCGCTGGCCGAGTACTTTCAACGCGATGTCCGACGTATCAATGAGATCCTGGCTCCTCGGGGTGGACGCCTCATGCCTACCGCCATGCACCCCTGGATGGTCCCCGCTCGGGATACCCGCCTGTGGCCCCACGAGTACAGTCCGATCTACGCCACCTTCGACCGGATCTTCGGCTGCGATGGACACGGCTGGTCCAACCTCCAGAGCCTCCACATCAACCTGCCCTTCGCCGATGACGAGGAGTTCGGGAAGCTCCATGCCGCAATCCGCCTCGTCTTGCCCCTGCTGCCGGCGCTCGCGGCCTCCTCGCCGGTGGTCGAGGGCGCGGTCAACGGACGCCTCGACCGCCGCCTCGATGCCTACCGCGGCAACGCCGGCAAGGTCCCTTCGGTCGGTGGTGACATCGTCCCGGAAGCGGTGTTCAGCGAAGCGGACTACCGGCGTGTCATCTTCGAGCCGATGATGGCGGAGATCGCGCCGCACGATCCCGACGGGATCCTCAAGGAGGAGTTCCTCAACTCCCGCGGCGCCATCGCGCGTTTCTCGCGGGGCTCGATCGAGATTCGCGTCATCGACGTTCAGGAGTGCCCGTTGGCGGATCTAACGATCGCGGCTATTACCATCGGCGTCCTCGAATGGCTGGTCGGCGAGCATGGTTCTCGGGGCCCAGACCAACGTGCGGTGGAGGTTCCCGCCCTGGCCGAAGTGCTCCGGGAAACGATCGCCACCGGCGAGCGGGCAGCGATAGAGAATCCCGCGTATCGCCTGTCCCTAGGCCTTCCGGATCACGCCAGAACTGCGGGTTCCGCTTGGCGCTTTCTGGTACAGGAGGCTCTCGCGGCCGGCACTCTCAACGAGGCTGCGTTTGGACCAACGGCCGACTCACTGCTCGAGCACGGTCCCCTGGCCCGGCGGATCCTCCGCCGGCTCGGAACCAGCCCGGCTCGGAACGAAATCGAGTCGGTCTACCGTCAACTCTGCGAATGCCTCCAGGACGGTCGACTGTTCATCTAGTCGAAGACTGCCGAGAATGGCGCCTTCGTGGCACGACGTGGGTCACGGTCCACGCTTCACCACCGGGTGGTCCACCGGCGCCACCGTCTGCAGGTAGTCGTAGATCGCCCCGAGATCCTCTTCCGTCATTTGCGCGAAGTCGGTCCACGGCATCGGAGTGTTGTCGTGCGGCTCGATCTCGAAGTCATCCCAGTCATCGCCCGCGAAGGCTTTGAAGATGCCGATGAATTCGTTGCGGGACCGCATTCCCATGCCACTGGCATGAGGGGTCAGGTTGGCAGATCGCACGCTACCGAAGGTGCCCTCGAATTCTTGACCGCCGGCGAAGGCCATTCCAGGCAGCGGATCCATGTGTTCGTCGACCGGTGTGTGGCAGAACTCGCAACCCGCGACGTGCGCCAGCAGCTCGCCTCGGTCCACTGTATCCATCCTGTCGCGATCTTCCACCGGCCCGGTCAGGGGTTCTGGCATGGTCTTGATAAAGAAGCTAACCGGAAAAGCGATCTCGGTTGCGGGCAGTGGGTTGTGTACCGGTTCGATAGTTCTCAGGTAAGCGACAATCGCGGCCGCATCGGAATCGCTGAACTCCCGATAGACAGAGTACGGCATCATCGGAAAGAGGGCGCGGCCGTTTCGGTCAACTCCCTCGCGCAGGGCCCTTAGGATTTCCCCATCGCTCCACGCACCCAAGCCGGTCTCGGGATCCGGGGTCAAGTTCGGCGCACAGAGGGTTCCGGGAAACCCCTGCTCCGAGGCGAAGCACTCACCACCGGCCAACCTCCGATCGGTCCCAGCCGGTCCTCCGTAGCGAGTCCAGTTGCGATCCGAATGACACTGCATACAGCTGGCAACGTTCTCGACGAGGTAGCGGCCACGGTCGACCCGCTCCGCCGTCCGCTCGATCGTGAGATCCGGCGCTGGTCGATGGGCGGGGCGATAGGTCAAAACAAAGACCGTGGCTACCATGACTAGAACCCCCAGAACGATCAATGTGAAGCTCAAGATTCGTCGGAACAGTCCTCGTTTGGGGGGAAGAGTTGGCAGGGTGGTCGTTTCCATCGTTTTCTCCTCGGGTTGGTCTAGGTGTTAGCCCTCTTCGGTGACCTCAGAAGCCGCAGCCCCTGGGTCGACGCAACCACCCCACAGCAAAGATCCTGCCAAGCCCACAACGTAGCCACTAGTAGCCGTTTCGGACTCTGACGTCTCGTCCACGAGACCCTCGACGTGCTGGATTGCCGCAGAGTCTCAACAGTGAGACTCAATCCCCAGGGCCTCCTCGCCCCGCAGTCTCAAACTCAGTCTTGGGTCTCGAGTCCAAGCTCCTTCAACTTGCGATAGAACGTCGCTCGGGAGACGCCGAGTTGGTCGATGGCCCGAGCACGGTCACCCCCCGCGGTCGCGAGTGCCGTGGCCAAGGCCTGACGTTCGGTCCGACGCAGCTGAGCCTCCAAGGTCAAGGGCTCCGGGCCGTCGATGTCGAGAGCCAACCGCACTCGCTCGGAGAGGTGCTGGAGACCCAACGGTTCGCCGGGATCGAGCAAGAGCATCGCCTGGGCGATCTCGAGCCTGAGCTCTCGGACGTTCCCCGGCCAGGTGTATTCGCAGAGCGCCCCTAATGCCCCGCGACTCAAGCCTGGGCTGGAGACGCCATCCCGCTCCAGTTCCCGAGCGAAGAAGTGTCCGGCCAGGAGGGCCACATCTTCTCGCCGCTCGCGGAGAGGCGGAATCCGCGCCTCGAAAGCGGCCAAGCGATGGTATAGGTCGGCGCGGAAGGAGCCCTCCTCGATGCCTCGTTCGAGGTCCCGGTGGGTGGCGGCAAGGAATCGCACGTCGACCTCGACCCCGACCTGACCGCCAACTCGGTACACCCGGCATTCCTCGAGTGCGCGCAGGACCTTGGCTTGAGTATCCGGTGCCATATCGCCGATCTCGTCGAGGAAGAGGGATCCGCCGCTCGCCCGTTCCAGCAAACCGCTGCGAGCCGCGACACCGGTGGCGACGCCGCGTTCGATGCCAAAGAGTTCGGCCTCGAGAAGATCCCTGGGCAGCGCTGCGCAGTTGAGGGTCAGAAATGGACCGTGGCGTCGCCGAGAAGCGCGATGGACGAAACTCGCCAACACCTCCTTGCCAGAGCCCGATTCGCCGCGAATCAAGATCGGTATGTCACCCCGAGCGACCTTTGCGGCTCTCCGGTAGAGCTTCTGCATTTCTGGAGAGAGACTCGCAGGCTCCGGTAGCGCACCCGTTTCCGGCGGTTCGCAGGGAGATTCCTCGACGTCGACCGAGAGCATCCTGACGGCTAGTTCGAGGATCGGCTGCGACTGAACCATACGGGACGCGATCGGCCCCCAAAACCGGAATCTCCAGCCATCTATCGTGGCCTCCGAATCGGCAGGATGCCCCACCTCGCACCCTCCCACCGCCGTCACCACCTCCTCACCCGAGGCATCCTGACGTAGAAGTTCCACGCGCTCGATGGGCAAGCCCCCGAGCCAGGCAGCGACCAACGACTGCGCCGTGGCCACGCTGCCGGCGGATCGGGCCACCAAGGGGCAAAGACTCCGCAGGAGCCGTTCCTCGATCGATATGCCAAGTGTCGACGGATTGGAGAGATCGGCCGTTCGAGGACTGGCCGGATTCCGGCTGCCCGCGATGGCGATACTCGTGAGGGCGGGATCCAAGGCAACCCACTCGGTCGTCACGGATCCGAAAGAGAGTTGCTCGCCCCCCACGAGCGCCGCGCGGTGCACTCTACGATCGCCGAGCCAGGTCCCGTTGCGGGAATCGAGATCTTCGATCACCGCGCCTCGTCCCTCCAGCACCTCGATCCTGGCGTGGCGTCGAGACACACCTGCGACGGGCAACCTGATCTCGACGTCCGACGCCGAACCGATGGCATAGGTCGACCCCGCAGCGAGATAGAAGTTGCGCACCGGAGCTTCGGAATCATCCTGCACCTTCAAGCAGTAGGAAGGCTCGGATCCTGCCTTGCGCGGATCGGTCATGACTTCGAAGTATAGCCTTCAGGGGACTGTCAACATCTGAACACAGCCCGGCGCTGGTTCGTGGCAAAAATTGGTCCACGAGGTGCCACAACCCGACACGCATCACGGGAAGTAAGCGGCCCTGTTCTACTGACGGACGCCGGGTGGACGCGATAGGCTACCGCGATGGCTTGCTCCCACCTCGAGAAACTCGAAGAAGCGCTCATCGCCGCCGGTCATGAGGTGACCTTCCGGGGAAAAGTCTGGACGGAAGCCAACGAGTGGGTCTACTTCGACTGTATTCTCGACCTCGATTGGTGCCGCGAGGAGTTTTCGCTTCCCACCTTCGTCGCCGACCATGTGCACCGGGGCACCGTTGAGGGCAGCGAACAGGGACTCGTGTGTGGGCAGTGTCTGGAGGCGGTGGTCGGGAGACATCCGACGGTGAATCCCTCGGGACTGAGGTTTCCTTAGCGACCGTTCAGAAGCATCGAGTTCTGTTTCCTAGCCTGTAGTATGGGTTGATGTCGAAACGAAACGAGCCGGTTCGAAAGTCCATCAAAGACAGCTACGCCGACCTGACCTCGGGACACCAGACGGCGGCGTTGGACGGACCAGACTCCGCGTTGAGGTATCTCGATCGGACCCTCGCCTCTCAGCACTCGCTCCCCAACGCCGTGAAGTGCTTCGCTTACGATTTCTTGGCAGCGGCTACGGCGGAACTGGGCCAATGGGAGCGATGCGCCGACGCGGTGGACACCGCACTCCAGCACCTCGAGGCGGCCGAGACAGATCTTCCCGTACAGCTAGGGGAATCACTGCCGACGATGGCAATCTGGGAGCGGGGCATCGCCGCGCGCTTGGAGTTAGGGGATTTCGAGAGTGCCTTGGAACTGTGCGACGATGCCGTGACTCGGCGACTTGGACCCCACTTCGAGGCCAAGCGAGATAGCCTCAGCTGGGCTCGGTAGGAGAAGGCAATCGCCGAGCTGGACTCGAGCTAAGCTCGCCCGGTCCAATCCCAGTCGCTGAATAGCCCAGGTTTCCAGCCACCCCAGGCGGCGGGATGCCCTTCGAAGAGCCATCCCAGTCGCTGAGCTTCTGCTAGTGCTTGCTAGTCTTCATCCTGTTTGGCGGGACGACTACTCAATGCCTTGCCGACCATGTCCCTTTCGGCCGATTTCTTGGCTGCATAGTTGTCGCTGGTAGCCTTCTTGGCCACTGACCGCTTTTGCAGGAAATAGCGACCAGCGAGGACCACGACGCCGGCCAGAATGAGGATCCAAATCGGCCCCCAGATCAACTCTCCACTCCCATCTCGCATGCACTGTCCATCGCCTGAGTCCCTGGGTCTCTGCAAACCGTCTTCTTGTTGCTTGGCACTGTTATTTTCCTTTGCCTCTCGTTTCCAATCTGCTCTTTCCCTTGGAAGGCTCGACCTTCTCCATTCTGGCCAATGCGGATGAGACCTCTAGCCACTCGATCGAAGGTCCAAGTACAAAACGTCCCAGGGCGAGTGCCGCACTAAGGTTCTACGAAGCAGGAACCAGTCTTGGATCACTCGGACCGCCCGTTGCGGCCGTCTCTCCGAGATTGTTTCAGCCTCTGGTCCCAGACCATTCGGCTACAAGCACCCACCAGATCAATGAATTCCAACCCTCCGTTGACCGACAGGGCTGGTTGAGGACATCGGGCAACCCCGGAACACACAACCAGAACACAACCTGGGATGACCATTATAGCCTATCCGGGAATGTATTTCACTCTTCAGGTTACTTTTTCCTCAAAAAGGTAATCATCTACGCTCGACCCCGATTTTCCTGAATCCAAAAGGCGTCAAACCAACCCTTGCCCGGAACTGACGGGAGAAGGAACTGTGCTCGGCGTAGCCGCATTCCTGAGCGATATGAGCAACCGGTAGATCGGTACCTCGGAGGAGACGACAGGCTCGGTCGATGCGGGCTTGTAGGATGAGATCACCGGCACTGGCCCGGAATAGGTCCTGGATGGCTCGTTCGAAGCTGCGTGGCGCCATCTCGGCGACCGCGGCGAGATCCGCCACTCGAAGTCGTTGGTCGGGGTGCTGGTCGAGATAGCTCATCGCCCGGGCCACGCCGGCAGGAGCGCGATCGGTGGCGGGTCGCTGGAGGTCCTTGGAGAATCCCATCAGCCCCACCACGCTGGATGCGGATCGCCACGGGATCTTGAAGGTACGACACCATCCGGTAGCGCGAGCCGAGTAGAAGTGCAGTTCGAGCCGATCTCGGATCGATTGTCCGGACTCGAGAACGTGTTCGTCCTGGGCGCGAAAAGCATCTCCAAAAGGGGCTGGGAACACCTCGTCGGCCCGATGGCCGATCAGGCCCTCTTTGGAGGATGCCCCCACTCGCCGGACCAGGGTCTGATTCACCATCCGGTATCGACCCTCGATATCCTTGGCAAAAAAGACGACGTCGTCCATGGCGTCCAGCAGCTCCTCGAAGACGCTCCCAACTCCAGATTGTGCAAATCCCGCCAGTTCGACCATCATATCGCGCAAGACGTGCCGCTCTCCCTGCCGTAAACTGTTCGCATCGTGATCAGAATACCATTCATCGATTCGCACACCGGCGGAGAACCCACCCGCCTCATTCTCGACGGAGGGTTGGATCTCGGAAACGGTTCCCTCCAGGAGCGCGCCGAGCTGTTTCGATCCCGCCACGACCACATGCGCTCTGGAGTGGTCGAAGAACCCCGCGGTTCGGATGTCTTCGTCGGGGCTCTCCTATGCTCTCCGTGCGATTCCCAGAACACCGCCGGAGTGATCTTCTTCAACAACGTGGATATCCTCGGCATGTGTGGCCACGGCATGATCGGAGTGATCGCTTCGCTCCACCACCTCGGACGCATCGAATCGGGGAGCCACCGGATCGAGACTCCCGTCGGAGTGGTCGAAGCGATGTTGAGTCCGGATGGCAAAGTGACGATCGCCAACGTACCCAGCTACCGCTTTCGCGCCTCGGTCGAGCTCGAGGTGTCCGGTATCGGGAGGATCCAAGGCGACGTTGCCTGGGGCGGCAACTGGTTCTTCCTTGTACCCACCCCGAGCGATCAACCCCTGGAACTCTCTAACGTGCGAGGCCTCATCGACACCACGGAACGGATTCGCGCCGCCCTCGAACGGACGGGAGTCCACGGCGCCGACGGAGCTGTCATCGATCACGTGGAACTCTACAGCCCCTCACCAACCCTCCCAGCCGGAACGCGAGGCGCCCGCACCTTTGTACTCTGCCCCGGGGGCGCTTGGGACCGCTCTCCGTGCGGAACGGGTACCTCGGCCAAGATGGCGTGCCTAGCCGCCGCCGGCGCCCTCGAGCCCGGCGAAATATGGAATCAAGAGAGCATCATCGGCAGTGTCTTTGAAGGTTCTTACCAAGTCGGGCCGGGTCCTGTGGACGACTCCAGCCACTCCGAGACGCCCGCCGCACCCTCCATCCTCCCCACCATTTCGGGCACCGCTCACGTCATGAGCGAGGGTTCCCTGTACTTCGACCCCGACGATCCGTTCTGCTGGGGTCTGAACAGTTCTTCGCAACCGGTGCAAG
>JAIOJS010000537.1 GCA_019911795.1 Thermoanaerobaculia bacterium
GCTTCAACTCGTCGATGCCGGAGATCACGATGTCGGACTCGATCCTCAACAGGTCTTCGTCCTTGGTCTTGCCCTCGTACTCCATCTGGCTCAACAGGTAGCTCATGCAGTTGAGGCGAGCTTTCTTCTTGTTGTCCGAGCGAATGATCGTCCACGGAGCGATGGTTCGATTCGATTCGCTCAGCATCTGAAATTTCTTGATGGTGTAGGCCTTCCAGAGATCCTGGGCCATCTTGTCGACCGGCGAGATCTTGTGCTGCTTGAGCATGTCGTCTTGCCGCGAGTTGAAGCGTTTGAGCTGTTCCTTCTTCGACACCGAGAAATAGAACTTGAAGAGCCGGATTCCGTCCTTGACGAGAAGCTGTTCGAACAGGGGAACGTCCTTGAGGAACCGCTTGTTCTGCTCGTCTGTACAGAACCCCATGATGGGTTCCACCATCGCTCGGTTGTACCAGCTCCGGTCGAAGAGCACTATCTCGCCAGCGGTAGGAAGGTGGGAGACGTAGCGCTGGAAATACCATTGTTGACGCTCCGTCTCGCTGGGCTTTTCCAGGGCGACGACGCGCGCACCGCGGGGATTGATGTGCTGGATGATTCTCTTGATGGTGCCACCCTTGCCGGCAGCATCGCGGCCCTCGAAGAGCAGCACCACGCGTTGGCCCTCTCTCCTGATGTGCCGCTGCATCTTCAGCATCTCGACCTGGAGCAATCTCAGCCTTCGCTCGTAGTCCAAGGTCCTTCTCTTAACGAAGACCGCCTGACGCTCGGAGGATCTCTTCGCCTTCTCGTTCTTCAGGGCTGTTCCTTCTGCCAACTTGATCTTCTTGCCAGTTTCCTCGGTGACGAGCGGTCCCTCCTTGTCGGCGACTTGGGTCTTCACCTTCTTGCCCTCGGCCGCCTGGGTCGGACTTGTCTGGTTGCCAGTCTTTCGACGGGTTGTCGTGGATTTCTTGTTACTGGTCGCCATGTATCTCCTCGAGAAATCTGGTCGTACTGATCCTCTGGGAGCGATTCAATCGAGGCCTCGACCTCGATCCTCTTCCACGGCCTCGGAGCGTCCAGGATTCCTTAAGCTAAGTTAGTGAAAAATGAGTGTTTCAGCGCTACCTGAAAGGGGAGGCTACCACCTCACCATACGGGTTGGTTCGAACCTCGGAGCTCCGCCTTCTCGTGGCCAACGAGTGAGAGCGACGGCAACGGCGAGATGAAGACCTCGGCTACTGAACCGTCGATGTCGGCTCCTGGCCTTGGGTCGAGCGAGCGATCCGTTTGCAGAAGTAGTAGATCCGCTTGAGATTCTCGATGACGTCCATCTCGAAGGTGTAGGCTTCTAGCCGCTTTGGAGAGTCCGCCACCAGTCTCTGCGCTTCGTGCGCCTCGGCCATGGCGACGATGTCGTTGATCTGCTGTTTCATTCCGACGACGATCGCCGCCGACCTCTCGCTCTTCTCCGAGACCGCCGTCATTGCCGCCTCATACGCGTTGACTACTTCGCGATGAAAGGTCTCGATGACCTGCCGGGTAGGTTCGCTGACGACGACATCGTTTGCTACGCGACGCAAACCCAGGGCGACGAGATTGGTCTCGATGATGTCTCCAATCGCTTCGAGGTCGTTGTTGGCCGCCATCAGCTTGATGAGTTCGTCGGTCTGTTTCTCGGTCAGCTTGGTCTGACCGATCTGCCCCAGGTAGGTGATGATCTTGCCGTGCAGTTGATCTACCGCGTCGTCCTGCTTGGCGACACCCTCGAGTTCACTACGCGAACCGGAGAGCACCGCCCGCAGGCTGTCCGTGAGCATCTGTCGGACCCGCTCGCCTAGTCGCAACATCTCGAGCCGGGCGCGATCGAGCGCAAGGGACGGTGTGCCGAGAAGCTCCGAGTCGAGGTACTTCACGATGATCTCTTCTTCTTCACGAAGTGGCCGTTCCGGCACCATCCACTGGACCAACCGGGCGAATTGAGTCGAGAACGGCAAGAAGAGAACGGTGTTGGCGACGTTGAAGACCGTGTGCGCATTGGCTATCTGACGGGGTGCCTCCGTGGCCAGTCTGGTGGCCCCTTCCAGGTGCTCGGCGGCCGGAGACATCCAGATCACGATATCTACCAGTTGGTCGATGAACGGCAGCCAGATCATCACTCCGATGATCTTGAAGATTACGTGGACGGTGGCCGCTCGGACTGCTTCCCGGGGTCGGCCAACCGAGGCCAGCACGGCCGTCACGCAGGTGCCGATGTTGGCGCCAAAGATCAGGGCGATTCCCGCCGGTAATGTCAGGAGACCCTGCCCAGCGAGCACGATGACGATTCCGGTGGTGGCCGAGGAGGACTGAACGAGGGCGGTGAATGCCGTGGCCACGAGGATCCCAACCAGCGGGCTCTCCATATGGGTCATCAGATCGAGGAATGGCTGGTAGGTTCGGAGGGGAGCCATCGCTTCGCCCATTACCCCCATTCCCAGGAAGATCAATCCCAAGCCCATGAGGACAGTCCCCTGGTAGCGAAGCCGTTCCCGCTTCGGGACGATCGATAGTCCGAAACCGACCGCGACGAGAAGCAGGGCGTACTTAGTGACCTTGAAGGCGATAATCTGGGCTGTGATGGTCGTACCGATGTTGGCGCCCAGAATGATGCCGATGGATTGGGAGAGCGACATCAAACCGGCCGAGATGAAACCGACTACCAAGACGGTGGTCACGGAGGACGACTGGATGATCGCGGTGACGAAGGTCCCGGTCAGAACACCCATCAAGCGGTTGGACGTCAGTTTCGAGAGGACGGATCTCATGCGCTCGCCAGCCACTGCCTTGAGCGAATCGGACATCTGGCCCATGCCCATCAGAAAGAGCGCCAACCCACCGAAGAGACCCATCAACAGAGCGAACAGATCGAGGGACCCGGCGGTGGATGGGTCGGCGATGCCGAGTAGCATCCCACCCAGAGAGAGGAACCCGCTCATGACTTAGGGTTCTTGACGAGGGTCACTGGCACCGGTGCGAGCTGCGCCACGCGCAGCGCGTTTGAACCAAGGAGGAGGCGTGGAAGGCCAGTTCTCCCGACGCAGCCCAAGACGATCTGCCGGGCTCCGATCTCGTTGGCCACCTCGAGAATCCGATAGACAGGGAGGCCGACGACGAGCCGAGCTTCGACGGTTGTGAGGTCGTCTATCACCGGACATTCGCCGCGAATCGACTGCATGAACTCGTCCATCATGATCTGTGCGGCATCTTCCATCCGCGTCAGGTGCTTCTTGCGCTTCTTTGACTTCATGTAGTAGCCCGGAGCCGATTCCGGATCGTGAACTACGTGCAGCACGACCAAGGGACAGTGCCATCGATGGCTAGCCTGAATCGCCCAATCCACGGCTAGCCTCGAAACCGGAGAGAAATCGGTCGCCACCAAGATGGGGGCCATTGACTCCGGCTCCTCGAGCCCCTTTGATATTTTCTTCATGCTCAACTCCCCATCGGACGTTGGTGCAACACCACCAGCCACTGGTGACGGCGTGATACGTCTTCTGCTGTGCAAGGATTGTCGACGGACCGGACGATGCCTCTCCAGGAAGCAGGGCAGGGGGAAACATGGACAGGTACTGAGCATCAGGCTAAGCGAAATCCGGTCTCTAAATAGCCGCCCGATTGGGGAGGGCTTAGCCTCACCATTCGGGCAGGTCTGCTCCATGGGCCTCCCCTCTTCAAAGCAGCCCCAAGCGCTCGTTCGGGTTCCCGACGTACCCCTTCGCGATACACTTGTAGTCATGACGGACCCAGTCCTCTCCCGCCACCGAGCCGAGATCCTTCGGCTAGCCCATGAACACGGGGCAACGGAGGTTCGCGTTTTCGGTTCCCGGGCTCGCGGTGAGGGGAATGAAGCGAGCGACATCGATCTCCTGGTCGAATTGGAGGTTGGGCGCTCCTTGCTCGACCTCATCGGTCTCCAACACGCGATCGAGGATCTCACGCACCTCGAGGTCGACGCCCTGACGCCGAACGGCTTGTCACCGTATCTGCGAGAAACGATCCTCGCCGAAGCCATACCGCTGTGAGCCGCGACGAACTCTTCCTCAGGCACATCCTCGACGCGCGTCCCTCAATCAGACCGTCGAGAAGTGCTGACCGGCTGGTTCAGCGAAGACGGAACATCTGCCATCCCTCGGTCTGGTTGGTCTGGCAAAGAGCCGTGACCTCTTCGAACTGGGGCGAGAAGAGGCCCGCTCGATCACGGCGACGTCGCCGACCAGGCCGAGGTATTCCCCGATTCGAAACCGTCGACGAAGATAGGCGCTACCTGTACACCGTACAGTAGGAAGTCCATTTCCGCATTCACCGGGGTCCAATAGGCAACGTTGATCAGCGGGTAGCCAGCAACGGCATTGCCACTGACATCGTCAGCGCTCCAGGAAAACTGAGGCGGGAAAACGCCAACCCACTGAACGGCAACCCAGTACTGAGTATTCGGCATCAGGTTGACGGCGTTGCCGTTCCAGGACAGATTCCAGTACCATCTTTCTACGCCTACGTTGACACCAACGGCCGAGAGAACCGTCCGAACGGCGATCGCCGATCCCGTCGGGTCGAGTGGACCGCCCACTGGAGCCGTTCCACTGCCGTTGTCAGCATAGAAGAGAACATTGAAGTCTGTGGTGCCCGGTCCGGAGGGAGGAGTGCTAGTGAACCGACCTTCAAAAGAGATCCCGGTGACGCCATAGGCGTTTCCGTCGCCTACGGGAAGGATGAAGTCATCCGCGGCCTGCGAATCGAAAGGGAACACCGTGTCCAGCTGGCTGAAGAAACCGGTAAGGGGTGTGACGCCGTTGTCGTAGATGACCGGGTCGGCTCCCAACGCCGAAGGTAAGGGGCTGCCCCGATCGTCCAGGCTGCCTGAGGCCTCTATCCCACACAAGGGCTGCGAGAGAAGCAACGCCGAGATCGCTACGGTCAGAGACTTGCTCAGGCCACATTTCGTCACTCGCACCTTAGGGTCTTCCTCCAGGGTAGATCGCTTTGGCGAAGGCATGAGCATGCTCGCTTCACGAGGGAGGTGTCAAGCCCTAACCTGGGCGCTGACAAGGCGCCTTGGGAATGAGATCTCTTCCCGGAAGGTGATGCTCGCTACTCCTCTCTCTCAGGCTCCGTTACGGCGCTCATGAGCACCTCGGCCACCGCATCCGCACTGGGTGTGTCCAGGTTCGACAGTGCGATCACCATCCAACCCTTCTCGAGCCACATCATCGAGCTGAGACCCGGTCCGCCACCTCCTAGGGCTACGCCAAAACCGTCGAAGTCGCCATCGCCGAACCAGGCTTCGCCAGGTTCCAGGATCTGGTGCCGAAAGAGCTTTTGGTAAAACCTAAAGAGATCGACAATCGGTGAGTAGCTCTTACCCCACGGCCCACCGACCGCGGGTTCGAGGAAAATGTTCTTCCAAAGTGCTTCCCCGAACTCGTAGTCGGGGTTCATGTGGGTATAGCCGACAGCGACGTTGGGCTCCACTCCATCCACGGCAAAGAATCCGCTGCCCGTCATACCTAGAGGACCGAAGATCCGCTGCTGAACGAACTCGGGATAGGACTGCCCGCTCACGGCCTCGATAATGGCACCGAGAATCGTGTATCCGTAGTTCGAGTAGCTCTCTCTCTCGCCCGGCTCGGCGAGGAGTGGACGGTCAGCCCATATTGGCAGGTAGTCGTCGATGTCCCTCAGCGTTCGCATCGGAGTGGTCGCCCACTCGTCGTCGAAGTAGTCAGGAACACCGCCCCGGTGGTCGATGAGCTGCTGTATCGTCACCTCATCGCGAACCCTTACGTGAGGGTATTCCGGCAGATACTTCCCTACCTTCGCAGCCAGATCGATCTTGCCCTCCTTGGCCAACATCAGAAGCCCCACGTGGGTGTAGTCCTTGTTGATCGATCCGACATCGAAGCGGGTCGAGAGTTGATTCGGCACCCCGAACTCGCGCGACGCCAGCCCAAAGGCCCGCTGATAAATGATCTCGCCCGAAGGCTTGGCGATGAGAACTGAGCCGGCGAACAGATCCTGAGGAACCAAAGCTTCCAGATACTCGGTGATCACCGGAGTTGGGTCTGCGCCTCCAACCGGCAGTTGCAAGGGTGGTAGGGAGGATTCGCTAGAGTGGCCCATCTCGATCTGCAAGCCAGTGATGCGATCCTCGTCGCTAAACTGGAAAGACAGGGTCAAGGGACCGTTCGATGAATCGACCAGAGCCTCCAACGTTGGACCTCCGGTGACCTCGAGGCCTTGGAGGCTGATCGGGGCCAGATCGTCCCGCATCGATTCGAATTGCGGCTGCCAGTCCATCGCCCCTGGAGCCTCGAGATCGAACGATTCATAGTAGCCCTTGCGCACTTCGATCATCGCCTCGACACCCCGGTTGAACGCTTCCACCCAGGCTTCGATCGCCGCAACTCGGTCGGACTCCTCCGCCCACGCTGACGCCGAACCCAGTGAGACACAAAGCAGCAACAGGGCAGCGTGTCCAAGGACTCGTCTGATTGATACCGAACCGCGTGACAGATCGTAATGGGGCCTTCGCGCCCTCAATGGATTCTCTTTCGTCATGATGGCCTTCCTTTCGCCTCGCCGGCCCTTCGGTATGAAGATCGACTCGCCAAGACTAGACAAAGCCCTTGGAGGTCGTTCGAGGACGGCCTCCACAGTATCTCGACATCTCCCCCTAGAATGGAGTCATGACCGAGCCGAAAACTCAGATCCTCATCGTCGAAGACGACGTGAGGACGGCAGAGACGGTCGAGCTCTACCTCCTCAGCTCTGGATTCGAAACCACCGTGGCTCACACGGGCCCACAGGCGTTGGCGCTCACCAACGAGAAAGCATTCGACCTAGTCCTCCTCGACATCATGCTCCCAGGGATTGATGGTTGGACCCTCTGCCGCCGCCTGCGTGAGCATTCGGACGCAGGAATCATCCTCGTGAGTGCCCTCTCCACCCTCGACGACAAGATCGAGGGACTCGGGCTGGGGGCCGACGACTACGTGACCAAGCCGTTCAGCCCCAGAGAGCTCGTGGCACGCGCACGGGCTGTGCTCCGCCGCCGCTCTGGACGGGCTCAGCGCATTCTTCGGCTAGGGGACCTGCGCCTCGATCGTGACCGCTCCCGCGCCTACGTAGGGCCCCGCGAACTCGACCTGACGCCCTCCGAGTATCGACTCTTCGAGGCGCTTCTGGCCGCCCCGGGCCGACTCTTCACGCGAACTGAACTGGTGGATCGAGTCGAAGGAGACTGCAACGACCGCACCGTGGATTCGCACGTCGCCAACCTGCGTCGCAAGCTGTCAACTGACGAGCCGCAGCGTTTTGTCGAAACGGTCTTTGGCCGTGGATATCGCCTGCGCGAGAAGCCCCCTTGAAACCGCTCTCGGCTCGGGCACGCCTCGCCATCGCCATGGGCGGATTGGTCGGTCTGGTCACCCTGATGGTCACGATGGCCGGCCGCTCGGTGTCGATGGAGGTGTTGGAGGAAGTGAGGCCAGCCGACAACCAGAAGGAGCTCGCTACTTGGAAATCCGCGCTGCAGCAAGGACTCGCAAGCTCGCCGCAGGAATCGGTCTGGGCTAGTGTCCAAACAGCACTCGATGAGCTGCCCGAGGGTTCCTCGGCCGTGGTCGTGGACCGAGAGGGAGTGATTCGGGCCGCCAAACCCGAGACCTGGAGATCGAGTACGGTCGAGTGGGACGGCGAACAGCTGAGCCTCGAACAGACCGAGAACGGTGAGACCTCGATGATCACCCTGATCGGTGGAAAGACCCTAGAGGTGGAGTCCCAGGAGATCGGTCGAATGTTCGTGTTCGAGGAGCCCCGCCATCCGGCGCATCGAGTCACGCGAACCTGGATTGGGGTGGGGGCCGGAGGTATCGTGGTCGGGATGATCGCGGCGTGGTTCCTCGCCGGCGGCCTAACGGGTCCCCTCCGAGAACTGACGGACGCGGCGCGACTCTTGGCAAAGGGCGATCGCTCCATCCGGGTGATACCTCGCGGTGAGGACGAGGTCGGCGAACTGGCGACCGCCTTCAACGACCTTGCCGACTCGCTTTCGGAACTCGAGTCGGCCCGACGGCGTCTGGTCTCGGAAACCGCCCACGAACTCCGAACTCCACTCACGCGTCTGCGCTGCCAGCTCGAGGGCGTTGAAGACGGCCTACTCAGCGCCGATGGGAGATGGTTGCGTGCCATGGGGGCCGATCTTCACGACCTGCAGAAACTGGTCGATGACTTACAGGACCTAGCCCTCGCCGAGTCTGGCCAATTGACGCTGGAGGTCCAGACCCTCGGGCTCGAAAGAACCCTACGCACATTGATAGCGTCCTACGAGGGAAGGCTCGTGATTGCCCTCGCTGGCCCCGCTGATGCGGCGATCGCCGCCGACCCGACCCGTTTCCGCCAGATCGTCGGAAACTTGCTGGACAATGCCGCTCGGTGGTCCCCGGTGGACAGTGGAGTCGAGATCGAATGGAATCGAGTGGCATCAGACTGGGAGATCGCCGTCATCGATCACGGTCCGGGCCTCACCGAGCTGCAAACAGAACTGGTCTTCGATCGTTTCTACCGAGGTGAGCCCTCGCGGGCGCGAGATTCCGGTGGAACCGGGCTGGGTCTCGCCGTCGTCAGACGCCTAACCGAGGCCCAGGGAGGCAATGCCGGCGTCGACAGCGAGGTCGGCCACGGTAGTCGGTTCTGGATCCGCCTACCCGCGGCGTCGACCTTGACTTCGGCCAATACCACGACCTGATCGTCGTCCTCGGAGCGCCAGGAAAGAACGAGGGTTGGTTGGGATGAGTAGGCCGGCCTCTCTCCGTGGCGTCGTGCCATCAAGAAAAATCAGTAATCTCCGCGCCCGTAAACGATCGAAGGGGCCACGCCTCTTTCGAGGAGGACCGCAACGGTCGCCTCGCGATGGCCCTCCCAACGGACAGGGTGCTGCTGGATCGGGACCTGACGACCGTAGAACCAGAATCGATTCGCCAGGCCAAGGTGCTGCGAATCGTGGGTGGACGCGTCGTGCACCGAGCGGACTGAGAAGTCGAGGGAGTCGAACTACTCGCACCTACTCGCCTACTGCCATTCGGTCGCCGGGGCGAAGAGCCAACGGGGACGGTGGTGTTCCAGAGTGCGGTGGAACTTTGAACGGCATTGGGCCTTGCGGGCGACCGCGTACGCCTCCGCTGGATTGCAGAGCTCTCAGTCTGACCAGGGGAGGCTCGCACTGTTGCCTGCTCTCGAAAACCTCCTGCCACCTAGCTTCCACCTAGCTCGCGTGACAACTCTTCCGGCCTACTCTGGCAGCATCACATCGAACTCGATCGCGACCAGCTGGTCCGCGAGGAGCGACCAATCTCGTGAAGGGACGACAGCTACCGACCCCCGCACCATGTCGCGAATCCTCTACTATGGAGGGAGCCCAGTTTGGGCTGTACCAGAACAGGAGTCCATCGATGACGCAATCCAGTACTAGAAATCGCAAGTTCGTCCTAGCCGTGCGGCCCGAGGGTGAGCCCGACGACAACACGTTGAGGCTGGAAACCGACGCTGTAACAAAACCCGGTAAGGGCCAGATGCTGCTGCGGAACGAGTACCTCTCGCTGGACCCCTACATGCGGGGCCGGATGAGTGATGCGCCCTCTTACGCTCCGCCGGTCGAAATCGGCGAGGTCATGGTGGGGGGCACGGTGGCGCAGGTGGTCAGCTCGGATGTCCAGGGTTTTGCGGAAGGAGACTGGGTCGTGGCTTTCGGTGGCTGGCAGGACTACGTGCTGTCCGACGGCAAGGGTGTGACCAACATGGGCAAGAATCCTGAGAACCCGTCCTGGGCGCTGGGCGTGTTGGGAATGCCAGGCTTGACGGCCTGGGCTGGCCTGACGCAGATCGGACAGCCGAAGCCGGGCGAAACGCTGGTAGTCGCGGGGGCCAGCGGACCGGTGGGGGCGACCGTCGGTCAGATCGGTAAGATCCTCGGTTGCCGGGTGGTCGGTATCGCAGGTGGGTCCAAGAAATGCGCCCACGTGGTCGATACGCTGGGATTTGATGCTTGTATTGACTACAAAGCCGATGGCTTTCCCGATGCGCTGAGGGCCTCCGTGCCAGACGGTATCGATGTCTATTTCGAGAACGTCGGCGGCGCCGTGTTGGACGCGGTGCTGCCGCGACTCAATCCCTGCGCGCGAGTCCCAGTTTGTGGACTCATCTCGCAGTACAACGCGACCTCGCTGCCCGATGGGCCGGATCGGATGAACTATCTGATGGGGCAGATCCTGCGCAAACGAATGACCTTCCGTGGATTCATCGTCTTCGACGACTTTGGCCATCTCTACCCGGCATTCGCCCGCGAGATGGGGGCCTGGGTCAAAGAGGGCAAGATCCACTACCGCGAAGAAATGATCGAAGGACTCGAACAAGCCCCGTCCGCATTCGCAGGGTTGCTGAGGGGTGAGGCTTTCGGCAAGCGCGTCGTCCATCTGAGAGACTGAACACCGAAGCGATAGAGATCGAGACTATGAGAATACTGATGCTTCTGACACTGAACGACCTGGGAGACTCTCTGTAGGCCCTCCACCACTCCCCTTCAGATCGGAGCCAAGTTAGATCTCCAAGACAGGTCTACGGCACGCAAGGTATCTGGTACTGAGATACTGAGAGCACTGAGTTGCTGAGATGGCTCATTAGCAATGCTTGACCTCGTCGATCGCCGCGGCAAGTGCTCGGGCCCCCCGTTGGATTTCGAACGGATCGACCGCAGCAAACCCAAGGTGCAGGGCATGGCGTCGCGGCAGTTCCGTTCGGTCTCCGAGGGGAAACTGGGGCTGGAGACCGAGGTCAGAGACCTCGACGTGATGCCGATCAGCGGCGGCGGCGACGGCGCCCCCATCGAGGCCCGGGGCCAGCCAGGCGACGGTCTGCAGGCCCGCTTCGATTGGGGATATCTCCAGCTGGCCAGCCAGGTGTTGTCGACCCGCCTCCAGCAAAGCGGCGAGTCGCTCGGCGTAATTCTGGCGCATGCGCCGCAAGTGACGGCCGAAGTGGCCATGGTTGATGAAGTCGGCCAGGATCGCCTGATCGAGGACGGGGGCGTGGCGAGCGGTGATCGAGAGCAGGGCCGCCAAGGTCTCGACAAGGTCGGGTGGTACGACTAGGTAGCCGAGCCGTAGGGCCGGAAAGAGGACTTTGCTGAAGCTACCGACGAAGAGGACCTGACCCTGGCGATCGAGTCCCTGCATTGCGGGCACTGGGCGTCCGCAATAGCGGAATTCGCTGTCGTAGTCGTCCTCGACGAGCAGCGCTCCGGTCTGGTGCGCCCAATCGAGGAGTGCCAAGCGGCGTGGCAGGGTCATGGTCACCCCGAGCGGATACTGGTGCGCCGGAGTGACGTAGGCCAGAGAAACATTGTTGAGAGCGTCCGTGTCTACGATCATTCCTTGGCTGTCGACGGGGATCGGTACAACTTCGGCTCCGTGGGCCGCGAGGGCAAGGCTGGCGCCGAGATAGCCAGGTTCTTCGATCGCCACTCGATCGCCGGGGTCGAGGAACAAGCGAGCGACGAGGTTGATCGCTTCCTGGGTTCCGGAGACGATGGCGACTTGATCGCTGTCGCACCTCACTCCGCGGGCGGAACCGAGATAGTCCGCGATGGCGACACGGAGTGGCTGGTAACCGAGCGGATCACAGGAGGCAAGCTGTTGCACCGTAGCGCCACGCAAGCGCCGCCCTGCGACCTGCGCCCAAAGGGTGGTGGGAAAGAGGTCGAGTGCCGGTTGGTTGCAGCGAAAGGCCTTGGCTGGACGCGGGGGGAGGTTCTCGAACTGGCGAACTCGATGGCCGAGGGCCGAGAGTCGTCGTTGAGGAAGCGTTGGTACTCCTTCGTTGTCGCTGGCTTCTTCAACGTCGAGGAATTGATCGGGCAGGGCTTTGGCGACAAAAGTTCCCGACCCGATGGTAGCGTCGAGATAGCCCTCGGCGGACAGCTCTTCGAAGGCACTCACCACAGTGCCCCGGGCCACGGCATACTGCTTGGCCAGTTGCCGCGTCGATGGCAGCCGCGAGCCCGGGCGCAGCCGACCGTCGAGGATGGCGCTACGCAGCGCGTCATAAAGCCAACGGCCAATGGCGCCCTCGGCCGAGCGTGGAGGGAGGGTCAGGATCGGCGGACTGGCTGGTGAAGGCGACGACCGGGGCATGCTAAGTGGTCCACTTGAAATGTGCAAAATGGATCTTATCGTACGAACCACCGCTCCCTACAATGCCCTTGACACGAGGAGGTGCGATGAAGCGACGAACCCGCAGATCGAGAAGTAGCCGTGGATCCGCCACCGTGCGGAATCCTTGGAGCTGCGGTGCGCTCTGCTCGCATCGCCCTGCACCGTCTCGGTGTCATCCCCTCCGGCGAACCAACTCACCGGGGATACGCTTCGACCGCATCACAGGAGACCTCCACTATGGCCACGTCGACTGAGTCAACGTCTACTAAGTCCAAGCCCACTGAGCCCAAGCCCACCATGTCCAGGCCGGTTCGCATTCACTACGAGACCGTCGCTCCCGGAGTCTACGAGGCGATGCTCGGCCTCGAGGCTTACCTCGCATCGTGCAGTCTCGAAGAGCCGTTGATCCACCTGGTCAAACTCCGTGCCTCCCAGATCAACGGCTGCGCCTATTGCCTCGATATGCACTGGAAGGACCTCATCGCGCTCGGCGAATCGGCGCAGCGGCTCTATTCCCTCGATGCCTGGCGCGAATGCCCCTACTACTCGCAACGCGAGCGGGCGGCGTTGGCCTGGACGGAGGCGGTGACTCTGCTCACCGACGGGCACGTCGACGAAACGGTTCATACCGAAGCGCGGGCGCAACTGACCGAGGAAGAACTCGCTGACCTCACCCTGGCGGTGGCGACGATCAACGCCTGGAACCGTCTGGCGGTCGCAGGACGAACCGTTCCCGGTGACTACGAGCCGAGTGGTTCCATCGCCGTCGACGAGAGTGGGTCGTAGCCTACACTGGGAGCCATCATGCTCGATCAAATTCGTCAGTTCGAACGAGCCGCCCGCGCGCTCGAGCCGGACGCCAGTTGCCGAAAGAAGCTTCGAGGAACTGTCCTAGCGAGCACTGAGCGTTTTCTGCGGGGAATCGATACCCTTCCTGGCTATGTCGAGGTCGGCGATCCGGGCCGCGGATTGCTCGACGTCCCGATCGGCGAGTTCGAGCGATCACCGGAAGAGGTCATCGAGCTGCTCGAGACCGAGGTATTCCGTCCCGGCGGCAACCCAGCATCGCCGGGACACCTCGCCTACATACCGGGAGGCGGGCTCTACCACTCGGCCCTCGCCGACTTCATGGCCGCGGTGACCGACAAGTACGCGGGGATCTTCTTCACCGGCCCCGGCCCGGTACAGATGGAAAATCAGGTGTTGCGCTGGGTTGCGGACCTGGTTGGCTACCCAGGCGCGGCGGGTGGCAACATCGCCTCCGGCGGTAGCCTTGCAACCCTGACAGCGATCACCACCGCACGTCACGCTCATCGGCTGCGGTGCGCGGATATCCCATCATCAGTGATCTACCTCACCTCACAGGCCCACCACTGCATCGAGAAGGCGCTTCGGGTTGCCGGTCTCGGTGAGGCGCAAATCCGCTACGTCGCGGTGGACGATCGGTTCCGCATGCGGGCGGAGGCACTCGCCGAGTCGATCGTTGCCGACCGGCGGGCTGGGCTCCGACCGTGGCTGATCGCTGCCGCCGCCGGCACGACCGATACCGGCGCCGTGGACCCACTGAACGATATCGCTGACATCGCGACTCGGGAGAGCTGCTGGTTCCATGTCGACGCGGCCTATGGTGGATTCTTCCTGCTCACCGAGTACGGGCGTGCCACGCTGCGAGGCATCGAGCGTTCGGACTCGGTCATCCTCGATCCCCACAAGAGCATGTTCTTACCCTGGGGGGCCGGCATCGTCCTCGTTCGTGACGTCAAACTCCTGTTGGCGGCCCATGGGGAGGCGGCGGAGACTCCGAGCCCTTTGGGTAGCTATCTTCAGGACGCCCAGCGCAGCGACCAGCCGCCGGGAATCGAAGTTCCACCGGGCGAAATCTCACCCTCAGATGTCTCCCTGGAGTTGACCAAGCCGTTTCGCGCGTTGCGCCTTTGGCTGCCGCTGGTCATGCTGGGTACGGGACCGTTTCGCGCCGCGCTCGACGAGAAGCTGCTCTTGGCGCGCTACTTTCAGCGAGAAATCGCGGCCCGTGGTTTTGTCGTCGGTCCCGAGCCCGACCTATCGGTGGTCACGTTTCGCTGGGCGCCTCCCGGGGTCGACCTGGAGGAGTCGAATCGACTCAACCAAGCGATTGTCGACGGACTTCGGCGCGACGGTCGAATCTTCCTGTCGTCGACCCAGCTCGACGGTCGTTTCACGCTACGGATGGCCGCGCTCGGCGTGCGCACGCACCTGCAAACGATCGATCAAGCCCTTCGGATCCTTAGCGAGCAAGTGGCGGCACTGACGAGCGCGCAAGGTGCGGAGATCCAATGATCATTCGATGCCTTGCCTCGACCCAACTGCTGATCACGCAACCGAATCACGCCGGCTTGGCGCGACGAATCCTGGAGGAGTGGGACGAGCTCCACTTTCCGGATTCGCCACGGAAGGAGTCGATCCTCCGCGCCGCCGATCACCACGACGACGGATTTGCCGGAATAGACGACACCCTGGTCGTCGATGATGAGACGGGCCGACTGCTCGATTTCATCGAGATCCCGGACTCATTGAAGCGAGAAACCGCGATGGGCGGGATCGAGGGGCTCACGTCAGATCCCTACGCCGCGGCATTGGTGGCGCAACATCGGCTGCACGTCTATCGGCGTTACGACGGCATTCCGGAGTGGAACTCATTCTTCACCTCCGTGTTGGAGAAGCGAGATCAGTTCCTTGACGCCTACGGTCTAGCATCGGCCGAGCAGATGCTCCGTGACTACGCTCTAGTTCGCGCCGGCGATCTCGCTTCCCTCGCGTTTTGTACCGAGTCGACGGAGATCAGATCCGACGGCTGTGGCTACGAGATTCGTCTCCTCGACCGAACCTTGGTCTTCGATCCGGATCCCTTCGCTGGGCGCACCGTCTCGTTGGCCGTCGAGGGGCGCGAGATCGCGGCAACAACCTTCTCCTCAGCCGTGACGGCGCGCCAGACTCTCGAGTCGGCGCCGGTTGTCTCCTTGCGCGGCCTGGCTGCTGGAGCATAGTCCCCGCCCCACCCAGCGCGTGAGAACTCTATCGAAGCACGGTTGCAACGTTCAGTCGGCAGGCGCCTTGGCGGTCTGGAAGTTCAGAAACATTTCCTTCAGCAGCCTCGCGGTTGCCGGTTGGGCGGTGGCCAATCCAGCCGTCACCTCGTCTCGACGCTCGAGTACCGTCTCGAGAGAAGCACGAGCGGTGGCACCTAGCCGTAGACTTGGGACCAAGCGGGTCGCGGCATCGAAGAAGCGCGCGGCCCGCACGCCGGCCTCGCCGTAGTTCTGCAGATCCGCGGTCGTCGCGATCCGTCCAAGGTCGAGATGGAGTTCTAGCAACTCGATGCGGTCCTGGAGACGAAGCACGTCGGCCTCGAGAGCCCGCGCCCGGGCCGCTTCGACCTCGACCGCGCTGGCCGTCCTGGCCGCGGCCTTGCGCTCAACAAACCATTGACCCGCGAAGGCTCCTCCCACGAGTCCCACGATTAAACAAACAGTGCCGATGACTGCGCTGGCCTTCATGTCGGTTCTCCGTTTCGTTAGCCTGACTCCCGAACAGAAGCCCAGGGTTGCCAATGCTCACCGCGACTCTCCGGTCAACGGCGGTACCACTGGCAGGCTCAGTATCCGCCGCTCAGGTAGCCCTCAGACTAGCACAGTCGATGCTTCCAAATGAAGGAGCTGCCTCCAGTGGGGAGGCAAGAGAATATCGATGAACACGGTGGCACCCTGGTGGCCTCCCCTATCGCTCGGACTCCTCGTAGAGGAACCTGAGCCCGCGGGTGAATGCATCCCCGAAGAGAGTGCGATGGGTCTCGTCGTCCAATACTTCCGAGCGAATCACCAATCGCGTCCCCTCCTTCCCTTCCAAGAGCCGGACCATCTCCAACTGATGATCGACCATAGACTCGCCGTCGTGGTGGCGGCTGTTCTCCCGCGCCCCGATCCCGACATACAGCCTCGTCGGCGCCTTGATCGGCCCCCGTCGCTTCGTCTCCTCGAGTACCGCCCTTTTGGCCCACCACAAGGAGGGACTGAGCAACAGGTAGCGGTCGAACATCTCCGGCGCGGTGGTCAGCGTGTAGAAGCCGAACAGACCGCCGAAAGAGTGGCCGTAGAGAGCGCGACTCTTCCCCGCCACCCGGTAGTTGGCCTCGATGAACGGGAACAGCTCCTTGGCGAGGAACTTGCGAAATGCTTCGGCTCCCCCACCGCAGCTCCCGCCACGGCAGGGAGTTCCGGGATTGGCCGTCAGATCACGGGTCCGCAGTTGATAGAAGGTGTCGTAGTCGACCCCATAGGCCACTCCCACCACCAGCATGGGCGGAAGAATCCTGTCTTTGATCAACCGTTGGACGATATAGGTGACCCCTCCGAAGTTGGTTTCGGCATCCAGTACGTACAGGACTGGGTAGTTCTCCTTACCCGCCTCATAGCCGCGAGGAAATTTGACGTAGATCTCGTAGTTCTCGCCGTTCGCTTCTGCGGTGAGCTCCCGTACCTCTGTCCCCTCGAGTTCCACCTTCGGATAGACGACCTTCGACGGACCCTGGGTCGTCGAGGCGGCAGCGCCCGGTTCGGTAGCGGCCCCCTGCGAGGCGCTCGACAGCAAAGCAACCTCGAGGAGCAGGACCGCCATGAACGGCCACCTCAGTCTCGACCTAGCCGCCCGACCCATCCCCTGGAAAGGCCTCACCGGAGAACCAGCTCCGTCGCTGCCCACATTCTTGAGTACCCTTCGCAGCGGCTTACGATTGCCGCAGCGAACCCCGCTCCCACCACCGTTGTCCCACTGCCGAGAACAACCGCTGGGTGCAGCCTTCGACAACGTCTCGCTTCCTCGAATCCCAGGTGTCCTGACTTCCATGACGGTCAATCGTTTCAGCTGCGCGCCGTTTCAGCAACTCGACAGTTCTGGGTGATTGACGAGAATGCGTACGGGACATTGGCCTTGCCCCAAAACCACTCGACAACTCCGCGGTCGTCCGCCTACCTGCGGGCTTCCAGCCGCCAACCGTCACTGAAGGGTTCGGAAATCTATGCCATCGGCTAGGTGGCCAGCGTCGGAGTCGGAGCCGGAGTCGGCCGATCGTGGGCCACCAGGAAGGTCTCGGGACGACTGAACACTTTGGCCATGTTCATGCCCTTCTTGACCGATGCCCACTTCACCTTGCCAGTGGCCAGCGCGGCGCCCAGTTGGAAGTAGGTCTTGGCCTTGCCCTTGGTGGCGAACCGCAGTTCGAGTACGTGCCGCCAGAGGCCCGAATACTCCTCGTAAAACTCTTCTAACGACAGCTTGGTCGGCAACACGGTGTGGATGATGTCGTACATCTCCCAGTTCTCGGTGGTGATGTTCTGCTTGGCACTGTCCCATAAGTCGGTTCCGGGCAGCGGGGTCAGGACACTGAATCCGCTGTTGTAGGTCCCCATTCGGGTGATCCACTCCCGCAGCTGGGCGAAGTCTTCGCGGCCCCAAGCCGGATCGACGATGAAGTTCGGCGTGAAACCGACCCCCAACTCCTTGAGGATTTGGATCGCCTGCTCGTTGTTGGCCGCCGTGTTCTTCTTGTTGACCAGGTCGAGACCTTCGTCGGTCACCGACTCCAGACCGAGGAAGATGGCCAGATCGCCGCACTCTTTCCACATCTCGATGAGGTGAGGGAACTTGCAGATGATGTCGGTGCGGGTCTGCACTGTAAAGTACTTACGGATGCCGGCGGCCTTGATCTGGCGCGCCATCTCTTCGCCACGTTTGACGTTCATCCAGAAGATGTCGTCGGTGATGAAGACGTTGGGGGCGTCGATGGTCTTCAACTCCGCCACCACCCGCTCCGGAGACTTCTCACGGAAGGTACTCTCGTGAAACTTCCAGACCGAGCAGAAGTTGCACTTGAAGGGACAACCGCGAGCGGTCTCGAAGAGGGCGAGCGGTTTGCGGAAGTTGATGTAGTAGTGGGGAGCGTAGTGGGCGATCAAGTGCCGCGCGGGCATCGGAATCGAGTCGAGATCGCGGCGCGCCGGAGCCGGACCGGTGAAGTCGAAACCCTCTGCCCGCCGCAGGTGGAGGCCCGGTGTTTTCCTCAGATCGCTACCCGCCTCGAGGGCCGCCACCAAGGGAGGCATGACCTCTTCACCGTCGCCGATGGCAATCGCATCGATCGAGGGATCGTGAAACCAATCGGGTTCTCGCGAGGCATCGTGGCCACCGACGACGATGAAAGCCTCGGGCAACAGATCACGAAGCCGGCGAGAGAGATCCAGAGTGCGAAAGCGCTCGGTGGTGAAGTTGCACTGCAACCCGACGACCTGAGGCGCGAACCGGCGGCAGGCCTCGAGCCCCGCCTCGACACCGTCGATCCTGAGATCGATGATCTTGCAGTCGTGTCCCTCCGGCTCGAGGGCGCCAGCGACGCACACCGGTCCCAAGGGCTCGACAAAAGTCAACATCTCGAGACCGAGGATGCCCCCGATCGGCGGTTTGATGAAGGCTACCCGCATCGGTGCGTCCTCCGGTTGGATTTGACAAAAGGTCTTACGCAGAGTGTCAGACCGGATAGATGCTGTCAAACTCCGTTGGACGCTTCGTTGGACGCTTCGTTGGACGCTCCGTTGGACGCTCCGTTGTACAGAGTCGTTGGAGTCAGCGAGGAGTGCTCACTCTTCTCCAGGGCGTCCCTCACGAAATCAAGGGCATGCAGAGAAAGCACGTGTATCAACAACCGGGATAGGAATCTCCCCCACCGAATTCTCATACTGCACCACCGCGCCGGTTTCCGTATCGGTCACATCCAGCTGGAAGCCAACGCTCGTGGCTGCTGACTGGAATACCCAGTAGTGCCCGTCGTACTCGCAGCCGTCAATGACTTTGACCAAGCTCTCCATGTTCTGGTTGTCGAAGAACCACAGGACGGCGGAGTCGTCATAGTGGGTGCCTTCAAAGGCCTTGCCGGTCTCTCCGTTGTACGCCGTCCAGGACAGGTCCACCTTGAAACGACCTTCGGTGAGGTAGATCGATGAGGTAGGAGCATGGGACGAGATCTCGGTCCGGAAGAGGCCCGGCCTGTCTGCGTGGAGGTTGGGCTTGACAAACGCATAGATCGGTCCCAGGAACTTCGGGTTGTGGAGCAGCCTCGGCCTGCCGCCAACGCCGTCAATCGGAAAGGGGCAATCCTCAGCCGTCTGACCGCCATCGAAGCTGCACTGACCTGGTTCCATGAGAATCGGCGTCGACGTTGGAACGACCACGAAGTTTCCCCATTCCGTTGCGCTGACCGCCTCGAAAGTCATGCCGTGATCGTGGCTGACGAGAAGTCCCTGGGGGCTCGTCCAGCTACTGACATAAAGGTCACCTGTAGCCGCCTCGAAGGCGCCGCTCCAGAACGGCCAACGATCCACGCCGGGAACATTACCACCCAATTCCCAGGTGAGGCCTCCGTCATCGCTGATGGCATAGACGCTACCCGAGCAGATGCATTGGGCATCGAGGAGTTCTCCCTTCGCGGCCACCCTGCCTCCGTAGGTAGGATCGGCGTAGAACTCATCGATCAAGTAGGCCTGATAGGAAACCGAGGGCGTCAAAACGGTCTCCCACGTTTCGCCCCGGTCTGGACTCCGCGTGATGGCGGCATCGAGATCTTCGAGGTTCCCCCCGGCCAGCACCACGCCACCCGGCAGCGCCTGAAGGGACTGGAAATCGCCGGCGGTTAGAACTACCTCCCACGTCTCTCCGCGGTCAAGGCTCCGAAGCAGTCGTGAGAGCTCCGCCGCGTAGAGAACGTTAGGGTCCGAGGGATCCACTTCGAGGAAGTGAACGGAAGGGCATTCCTGCGGGTCCAAACCGACAGCACCGATGTG
>JAIOJS010000538.1 GCA_019911795.1 Thermoanaerobaculia bacterium
GTTGCGACCTCGCCCTGGACACTACCGAGCCACGGTTCGATGTTCACCGGGCTCTGGCCGAGCCAGCACGGCGGGGGCCTCCGCTACGCCGCCCTGCCCTTCGAACTTACGACCCTGGCGGAGCATTTGCGTGAAGCTGGCTACTACACGGCCGGGTTCGGTGGGGGATTTCTGGCCCACCATCAGTTTGGTCTCGCCCAGGGCATGGTTCGCTACCGAGATCCCGACAGTTTCGAAACTCGAGGGGGCCAGCTGACCTCCTATGTCGAGGAACTCCTGGGGGAGACGTCGAGTCGTCCCCTCTTTCTCTTTGTCAACTACTTTGACCCTCACGCTTTGTATCGGGCGCCCGAGGAGTTCGCTGAGGCCTTCGGAGTCGAGGCGCTCGGCTCGAAGCTTTCCGACCGGCCGGTTTGGGGAGCGGTCGTCGCCGGCGACAACTCGGCGCTCTCCGCTGCGATCAAGGGGCAAGGCGGATTCGACAGCGACGTGAGGGCCTATCTCGAGGCGGCGTATCGGGCTGAGTTGTCCTACGTTGACTCGCTCCTGGGTCGACTCTTCGCAACCCTGAAGCGGGAGGGACTCTGGGATGATGCCGTCGTCGTCGTGGTCGGTGACCATGGGGAACTGTTGGGAGAACGGGGTCTCTTCACCCACGCGCACCGACTCGACCCTGAACTCATTTCGATTCCGTTGCTGATCAAGTGGCCGGGTCAGGTGGAACCCGAGCGCGTTGCAGACGTGGTGTCTCAGGTGGATCTGTTCCCGACCCTTCTAGCTGCGGCGGGCGTGAGGAGGTTGCAAGAAGGGACGGATGGCCAAGTCGAGGGGCAGGAAGGGCTGCCGTTGCACCACGACGACTCGTTGGTTCCGAGGAAGCGAGAGCGAGCCTACTTCGAGGAACACGAGAGCGCTCCCCATCCCCTCCTTGCCGGAATGAGATTGGCCGGTGATCTCTATGGATTCCAGGAGGGTACGCTGCGTTGGATGGCGTGGGACGATGAGGTCGTGTGCCGAACCTTCGAAGGCGGCGCTTGGCGACCGGTCGAGTGTCCACCGGGGGAGTGGAATGCCGAGACGATCAGGCAGGCGATCAGCGCCGACGAGGAAGGATCAGCGCCGAGCGCGCCGGGAGAACCAGCCGATCTCTCCGACGAGGACCGCGAAGCGCTCGAGGCGTTGGGCTATCTCTGATCTTCTACCACCGGCTCTGATCTTCTGCCACTAGGTGCCCAGTTCTTGCCGGGCGAGCGCTCGAGCCTCTTGCAGCAGCGGGAGGTCAGACTCCTTGTCGGCGACGTGCCAGGTCAACGCATAGCCCGCCCGGCGGAGCTGCTCGAGTCGGTCGTCGAGGTCTTGCCATAGCTCTCGGCTAGCGACCGGTTGGCCCGACGCGGTGCGCCAATGGTTGCGCTTCCATCCCGCAAGCCACGACGTAATGCCGTTCTTCAAGTAGTCGGAGACGGTGTAGAGGTGCACCGGAAGGGGCCGTTTGAAGGCGTCGAGAGCCTGGAGGGCGGAGAGCAGATGCGTGGCGTTGGAGGATTGGCCGTCAGCGCGCCCCGATAGTTCGCGTTGCAATCCCTCGAAAGAGAGGACTATCCCCCACCCTCCACTCTTCTGCTTGCCGGACCAGGCAACGCCCAGGTAGGTATGGACGGCAGCCGGGTCGTCCACCGGCAGCTCCGTAGAGGATGAGGTAGCTCCTCCGGGTGAAGAGCCGCCCGG
>JAIOJS010000051.1 GCA_019911795.1 Thermoanaerobaculia bacterium
CCTCCACGTCGGCCCAGGTCGAGCGAGGGTTCAGCAAGTCGCTAGGGACTCCTTCGATCGCGGTCGGCACGGCAAGCCCAAACACCGGATCCACCTCGGTGGCGACTCCGTCCAGTTCTCCGGCAAGCGCCGCGGTCACCATCCGGCGGGTGAACCGTAGCCGGATCCTCTCCCCCGTACCGTGCGCGCCCCCCGACCAACCGGTGTTGACCAGCCACACCTTCGAACCGTGCCGGGCGAGCTTCTCGCCCAACATCGCGGCGTAGACCGAGGGGTGCAGGGGAAGGAACGGCGCCCCGAAGCAGGCGCTGAAGGTAGCGGTCGGCTCGGTGATCCCGCGTTCGGTGCCCGCCACCTTGGCGGTGTAACCGGACAGGAAGTGGTACATCGCCTGGTCCGGGGTCAGACGCGAAATCGGCGGCAAGATGCCGAAGGCGTCGCAGGTGAGAAAAACCACCGTCCTGGGATGTCCGGCCCGTCCGCCCAGGTCGACCCGGTCGAGGCTGGTCAAGGGATAGCTCGAGCGAGTGTTCTCGGTGTAGATAGCGGAATCGAAATCGACCCGCCGCGTTCTCGAATCCACCACCACATTCTCGAGAATGGCGCCAAAGCGGTGGCTCGCTTCCCAGATCTCGGGCTCGCCCTCCGCCGACAACTTGATCGCCTTGGCGTAGCAACCACCTTCGATGTTGAAGACGCCGTCGTCCCCCCATCCGTGCTCGTCATCACCGATCAGGGTGCGCTGGGGGTCCGCAGATAGCGTCGTCTTTCCCGTCCCGGAAAGGCCGAAAAAGAGGGCGACGTCATCACGGTCCGCCCCGTAATTGCAGCTGCAGTGCATCGAAAAGACACCGCGCTTGGGCAGCCGATAGTTCATCACGCTGAAGATGCTCTTCTTGATCTCGCCGGCGTAAGCAGTACCACCGATCAACACCAGGCGGCGACCGAAGTCCACCACGACGAAGGTAGAGCTGGATGTTCCGTCGGTAGCGGGGTCGGCGTGACAGCCCGGCGCGTCGATGACGGTGAAGTCGGGAACGAAGGTCGAAAGTTCCTCGTCGCTAGAGCTGTCGATGAACATGTTGCGAGCGAACAGGCTGTGCCAGGCGAACTCGGTGACCACCCTAACCTTGAGACGGTGTGCGGGGTCGGCGCCGGCGTGGCCGTCAAAGACGAAGACATCGCGTCCCGCTAGGTAGGCCTGCACCCTGGTTAGGAGCTTCTCGAAGTGAGTCGACGAGATCTCCCGATTCACCTTGCCCCACCAGATATCCGCCTCGCTACTGGGCTCGCGAACGGAGAATTTGTCGTTGGGAGACCGACCCGTGTGGCTACCGGTCCGTGACGTTAGGACTCCGTCGGCGGTCAACGACGCCTCTCCGCGACGGAGGGCCTCCTCGGTCAATTCGGCTACGGACAGATTCCAGTAGGCCTTGTCTGCGTTCTCGAGACCCACCTCGCCGATTCCGTGGGACGAACCCTTCCAACCTCGATTTTCCATACTGCTCAACGATCCTCCCAGAGAGTGGCTCGTGCAGGGAGCCAGTGAAGGACTCCATTGTATACAGACATGCCCAACACCGTCCCCCACGAAGCGTACTCCTGGTCCAGCCTGGCGACCCGCCGGTGGCGTATAGTCACGACAGATCTCATGCCACTTGCTGCCGGAAGTCGACTAGGTCCCTACCAGATCCGTAGCCATCTGGGCGCCGGAGGCATGGGCGAGGTGTACGCCGCCGTCGACACCCGGCTCGGGCGGGAGGTCGCGATCAAGGTGCTGCCGAGTTCGATGAGCCGGACCCCAGAAGCACTCTCTCGCTTCTCGCGCGAGGCCCGAGCTATCGCCGCCCTCAACCATCCAAGCATCGTCGTGCTCTACGACGTGGGGGCGGAGGGCGACGTTCACTACGTCGTCACTGAACTCCTGGAGGGCGCTTCCTTGAGCGACCTTCTCGAACGAGGCCCACTCACCTGGCGCGAGAGCCTGGCCCACGCCATCTCGATCGCCGAGGGCCTCGGCGCAATCCACCGCCAGGGGATCGTCCATCGAGACTTGAAGCCGGGCAATGTTTTCGTGACGCAAAGCGGTCAGATCAAGATTCTCGACTTCGGAATCGCCCGCTTCGCCGCCGACCCTCTGGCCAGCGAGTCCCTGCGCGACACGTCCCCCGGACTCGTGCTCGGCAGCATCGGCTACATGTCTCCCGAGCAGGCCACTGGGGAACCCGTCGCGGCGACGAGTGACCTCTTCGTCTTCGGTTGTGTGCTCTTCGAGATGCTCACCGGGAAGCGCGCTTTTCAAGGGGTTAACCCCGTGACGACCCTGCGCTGTATCGTCGAGGACGAAGCGCCCTCCGTGCTCATCTTGGCGCCGCAGATCCCCACGCTACTCGACCGCATCGTTCGCCGTTGTCTCGCCAAGGATCCCGGCGAACGCTACGCCTCGGCCGAGGAACTGCTCCTCGACCTGCGACGGGTCGAGTCCGAGTCCGAAGGAGTGGCTCAGGCCGCCACAACCGTCGAGCCCTCTGCTTGGACTCGCATCACCGCCTGGATTCGATCTCTTCGTCGGCAGCGGCGGGAGGGTCAGTCCCTCGCGGTGCTGCCCTTCTCACTGCCCTCCCACAACGACGAAGGACGCTACCTCGCCGACGGGATCGCCGAGAATCTGATCCGGATCTTGGCCACCGTACCCCGGCTCGACGTCCTGGCCTGGAGCACGGTTTCGCGCTCGATCGACTCCGACGAGGACGCTCAGACTCGAGGCCGCGCCTTGGGAGCGGATCGAGTTCTGGTAGGTCGCCTCGACGAGCGCGATGAGGTCCTGACCGT
>JAIOJS010000539.1 GCA_019911795.1 Thermoanaerobaculia bacterium
ATGCAGTGTAGAGGAGCTCGAAGGCACGAAACCGGGAACGAGATCGGTAGCGTGGCTCACAAAAGTTACGGTAGAACCATCGCCGCTGACTTCTGGGTAACGAGATGTATCGTTGGCGACTTGAGCAAGAGACTCAGCAGAATGGCTGACCAGCGTCTTGCTGCCGGTTTCCAGATCGTGCAGATAGATCGCTTCAACAACACTGGGATCTTTGCGCTCCGAATAGACAAAGAAGCGTCCGTCGTCGCTGGCGCTGTGGTAAGTCGCAGCCGCGGTCGATAGGTTAAGGTTGGTGGCGGAGATCGGAATGATGTCGTGAGCTTCGACGCTGGCCTGCGAGAGAAGTGCAACGAGTAGCAAACCCAGGGAGTTAGGGGCGCGTCGACCCGCGGGGCGCTCCATCGGGCTGATGCGGACAGCTCTTGCTTGTTTGATCATGCTTTCCTTCTCGATCGATTCGTTGTTCGAGAACCTGATGTTGCCCGAGAATGCATGATATTGGACACTCGGGGTTCTCTGCTTCGATAGTTCTGTCGGCGGTCGGATCCCTTGCTGTCGGTGCACGAGCATTCTTGACACAACGCCTCCTAGAGCATAGCTTGTGAGTGGTTCAGCCTTTTCGGCTCAAGAATTTGGAGCACTGGAACTCTAGATGTTCACGAAAGTGAGGTTCTTGACTGTCTTGTCGCCGACCGAATCCGTGGTCGAACTATGAAACGTCTAGTCGGAAGATGACCAATGCACACTAGAGCCCTCCACTCCGTCAGACAGCGCAGCATTCGAGGGGCGGTACAGCGAAGCCTCGGGCTCGAGTCTTGCGGCTCCTCTCGAAGGCTACTGATTCCGGTGGCCCTAGCCGTGGCCCTCGTTGCGGAAGCGAGCCCAGCTCAAGAACCCTACCGACAGCGCCAGATTCCGGGCACCGCTCTAGACGCAGGTGGAAACTCCCAGACATCTTTGGTAGATCTCGATGGCGATGGTTACCTTGATGCACTTGTCGGTCGCTACAATGGTTTTTCTCTGGACAATTCCATCCTCTACCTCGAAGGCTACGGCGATAGCTCCAACGGTCCAAGGTTGTCTCAGATTTTCCGCCCCCTTCCAAGTCCCGAACTCGATCTCGACTGGTTGGGTGCTCCCACCTTCGTCGATCTGGATGCCGATGGTGATCTAGATGCCATCGGAGTGGTCGATGGCGTGGACCGTGCTCTCAAATGGTTCGAGAACACGGGATCCTCGAGTGCACCATCTTTCGTTGAAGTAGCTCCAAATCCGTTCGAACTGGTCCCGAGCCCATTTGGCACGCCAAGCCTGGCGGATGTCGATGGCGACGACGATCTCGACCTCTACTTCGACGACGACTACTACGAGAACACCGGAGACGCAACGACGCCAGCCTTTCTGGAGGGGACGGGCTCAAGCAATCCCTTCGACGCAATCCCCACGCACTTCGAAACCGAAACCCTTGTTGATCTCGATCAGGATGGCGACACCGATCTCGTAGTAGGTTTGCGGTTCTTCGATAACACGGGCTCAGCGACCATGCCAGTGTTCTTCGAACGAAGTGGGACTTTCAATCCGTTTGCCGAGCTGCCGGACCGTTCTTCAAACATCCAAGTAGACTTCGGAGATCTCGATGGCGACGGTGATCTGGACGCCCTCAGCGGCAACTACCACGGCACAGTCGACTTCTGGGAGAACACCGGGACGACATGGCCGCAGTTTGTCCTGAGAACGAATTGGTTTGGATTTGGGTCGTCTCCTGCTGTGGCAGACCTCGATGGCGATGGCGACGATGACATCGTCCTCAGCGGTGGAGGCAGCCTTCAATTGCTCCTGAACAGCGGCTCCGCTGGTCATCCGGCATTTCAAGTTGCCTCGTCTAATCCCTTTGCCCCATTTCAGGGATTCCATCCCATGCTGGGAGACATGGATGCCGATGGTGATTTCGACTGTATCTTCGCTCTCGGTAGCCGACTGACCTACCTCGAGAACGTTGGGAATTCATCGCAGCCAACCTTCATCGAGCAAACATCGAGCATCGTTTCAGGCATCAACGTGGGTACCTTTGACCTAGCTCCTGCCCTGGCCGACCTCGACGATGATCAGGACCTCGATCTGGTGCTCGGTTCCGAGTATGGCCAATTGTCGTATTGGGAGAACATGGGTTCGGCTTCACAGGCCAGTTTCGTGGAGATTTCTGGCTTCTTTGGCCTGTTCGATTTTGGCTTCTACAGCCGACCGGCGCTAGCGGATCTGGACGACGATGGCGACCTAGACGTTGCGGTAGGAGGCGGCTCACACTTCATCTACGGATTGCAGTTCCTGGAGAACACCGGAACGCCGAATTCGCCTAGTTTTAGAACAGACATGTCCTTCTTTTCGGAGTGGTTCCCCGTAGGTCCGGAGACCGCTGCGGCTCTCGTCGACTTGGACGACGATGGCGACATCGACATCCTGGTTGGCGAAGAGGGTGGACACTTGGTCTTTTTTGAATCGGTGGCCCCTCTCTTTGCCGACGGATTCGAGACCGGTGACACTTCCGCGTGGTAGGGGCTCGGAAGTCGGCGGCTGGACGCCTGGCCGTTGTCGGTAGCCGTGGTTCCCTGAGAGCTTTGGTAGGGGTCTCCGATCCCGGCTAGTCATCGAGCAATGTCCGGCAAGACCGATGACCCAGCCAATCCGCTGAAACGTCTTCTTAGTATGGGCGTTGCCGCCTACCGTGACGGCAGCTTTTCAACTGCCGAGAAGATCTTTCGACAAGTTCTCCGGCAGCACCCAAAGCACCCGAGAGGCCTCCATCTGCTAGGTACTGCCCTCGACGCTCAAGGACGACACCCCGAGGCGATCGAAGCCTTCACCAAAGCCCTGCCAGCTCAGCGCAATAACCCTAGGTTCTTCAACAACCTCGGTAACGCATTCAGAGCCGGCGGCGAAGTGATTCGCGCAAAGCAGGCCTACACTCGTGCCTTGAAGCTGAACCCCACCTATTCGAAGGCTCATTGCAACCTGGCCAGGCTGCTGAATGATGAGGACCAACCTCAGGAGGCCCTTCAGCACTATCGTCGCGCTACTGAGTCGGAAGTTCAGATGGCCGAAGCCTGGCTTGGACTCGCAAGGATGCAAAGACAGTTCGAGCAACTTCAGGCGGCCGAAGGCAGCTACGCTCGTGCTTTGGAGCTGGCACCCGAGGATGTTCCCACTCTGGTCGAGTTGGCTTCACTCTACCAATCTCGTCTTCAGACCCAGAGAGGTATTCCACTCCTCGAGAAGGCGATGGCGCTCGAATCTGAGAATCCACTTCCCATCTTCAACCTTGGACAGGCCCTAGGGGAGCTCGGAGAGGTCGACCGCTCCGAGGCCTGTCATAGGCGAGTGCTCGAGTTGGCTCCCCGAACGATGCAAAGTGTTCTCGCAGTCGCCAAAGCAGAACGAGATCGCACAGAGTGGTCGACTTGGGAAGATACCGGGAGGTTCTTGTCGAACCTCGATCCTGACCAGATTGCTTCCGCTCCCGCTCCTTTTCTGCTCAATCTCTATCCGACATCAGCCGAAACCCATCTCCGAGTCGCTCGCTCCTACTCGAACGCCTTCGAGTCTCGCGCCAAACGCCTTGGAGGTCCGATCCGCCGGCCTCGCGAGGGACACTCGAGTCGATTGCGGCTTGGATTCGTTTCGGCCGACTTCCGCCAGCATCCGGTTGGCTACCTTACCCACCGGCTGTTCGCTCACCTAGATCGCGGGCATTTCGAGGTTTTCGCCTATTCACTGCTTCCGGTCGACGATCCTGTAACTTTGGTCGTGCGTGAAGGTGTCGACGTCTACCGGGAGTGTGCTCGTTTGACCGACCTCGATGTAGCCCGACGCATCGCATCAGATGGTGTCGACATCCTTGTCGACCTCACCGGCTATACAACCTACTCGAGGCCTACGATTCTCGCCCTTCGTCCAGCCCCCACCGCCATTCAGCATGCCGGTTACGTCAACACGCTAGGCGCCGATTTCGTGCCCTGGCAACTCATAGATCGTCAGATTGCCGGTCCCGAACAACGTATCGGTTTTCACGAGCGTCTCCTCTTCATGCCCAACTGCGTCTTTCCAGTGTCCCCTCTCCAGGGACTCATCGACCCTGCAGGTCAACATTGGACTCGATCCGGCGTTGGCCTACCCGACAGGGTACCGGTGATCGCCTCTTTCAATGCCCCCTACAAACTCGATCCGCTGACCTTCGACGCTTGGGCCGTGGTGCTCCATGAGGTAGGGGATGCTGTGCTTTGGTTGTACGACGGAGGGCAGCCCAAATGCCCTGAGAACCTGAGACGCGAGGCCACGAAGCGTGGGCTCGACCCGAATAGGCTGTTCTTCGCCTCGAAGGTCCCGTACCCAAGACACCTGAACCGCTACCGCCTCGCCGACCTGTTTGTAGACTCCTTCGTGTACAACGGTGGTGCTACGACGATCGACAGCTTGCGGAGCGGGCTTCCGGTCGTGACTCTGCCCGGTCGAGGCCCGCTTTCCAGAATGGGCAGTAGTATTGTCCGGTCGGCGGGTCTGCCGGACCTCGTCGCTACTGATGTGGACGACTACGTGGAGAAAGCCATTGGTATTCTGAAGACGGAAGACAGTCGCCGAGAGTGGAGGGATCGGACGACGGAAGCATCAGCGGGAGCACCACTCTTCGATCTAGAAGGGTGGGTTCGAGACTACGAGAGCGGACTCCAGTTGATCTGGGAACACACCAAGAATGGTACCGAGGGCGACATCGTCCTGAGCGACTCAGCACGGAAAGAACTCGAGAATCAATGAGCCAAAGCCTCGCCCCATTTAGCTGCACCTACTCGGTCGATTTTCCCGACATCTTGACTTCGATCGGTTGTTCCTTGGCCCTGACCACTTACCAATCCGGGAAGGTCATTCTGGTCAGCCCGACCGCCGAAGGGATTGTTCAGCTTCCTCGGACGTTCCCCGACGCGATGGGGCTCGCGGTCGAGGACGGTCGGATGGCTGTAGCTACTCGCGACGAGATCGTGGTGCTTGCGGACTGTCAGTCCCTGGCTCCTTCGTACCCAAGACAGCCCAACACCTACGACAGTCTCTTCTTACCCCGCGCCGTTTATTCCACGGGACGGATGGCGATCCACGATCTGGGGTGGGGTAGAGATGGACGGCTCTACGCAATCAATACCGTCTGTTCATGCCTCTCGGTGATCGATGACCGACACAGCTTCACTCCAGTCTGGAAACCTCCTTTCATCGAGCGGATGGTGCCTGATGACGCCTGTCACCTCAACGGACTGGCTTTCGAGGACGGACAACCCCGTTTCCTTACCGCCTTGGGGGCGACCTCGACTCGGCAGGGTTGGCGGGAGAACAAGCTAGGCGGTGGGATACTCATTGATCTTTCCTCAAACGAAGTGATCTTACGTGGACTCGCCATGCCTCACTCACCACGGATCATCGACGGAACTCTGTTTCTCCTCAACTCTGCCGCCTGCGAGTTGCTAGCGGTTGACCCAGAAACTGGGACCCGTGAAACGGTTGTTCGACTGCCCGGCTTCGCGCGTGGACTTGCTGCGTACGGCGACTATCTCTTTGTCGGACTTTCGCAACTGCGACACGATCACCGGGTTTTCGGCGACCTCCCGATCGCCCACGCCAAGGACCTATACTGTGGCATCCTCTGCGTTCACCGTCCTTCGGGTCGGATTGCAGGAGAACTTCGATACCTTCGCACCTGCAAAGAGATCTACGATATCCAGATGCTCCCCGGCATTCGCCGTCCGGGTATCCTTTCTCCGGCCAACGAGATACACCATCGAGCGGTCGCGGCGCCAGGGATTGCACTCTGGGCACCCGAGCCCGAGGGAATAGCCGATGGCTACCAAGACTGAGTACGAACTCCGAACGGCCTGGCCAAGAGCAGAGCCTTTTCTTGCTGAACAGGTCATCGAGTTCTGGAGGCGGGAAGAAGCCATCGTCGACCCCAGCGTCGCTACTCGTCGGGCGTCTGAACTCTTGGTAGTAGCCCTTGCGGGTTCGGGCGAGATCGCCGCCGTCAGTACCGCACGACGGGGATTCGTTGAGCAATTGGGTTTCGACTGCTTCTACTACCGAACCTTCGTTGGCGCGGAGCATCGTCGGCAGGGTCTAGCTCCTAGGGTTCTCAAGGGTGGGTTCCAGGTTCTCCAGGAGCGGTTTGAGGAGGGACAAGACCCAGAGGTCCTGGGCCTCTTGATCGAAGCTCAGAGTCCCGTGATCAGCGGTCCCGCCGGCGAAGCCTCATGGGAGAAGCGGGGGATGCCCGGATGTGTTTTCATCGGTTGGTCCCCAAGAGGAAACCAGCTGCGCGTCTGGTATTTCGCCACAGCGCGCCTACCAGAGAAGCGACCGAGAAGAATCGGTGGCTAACTCCGCGGTTCGGTTCGAAGAAGTGACGCCCAAGAGTTGGCGTCTAGAGGCTCCCCTTGATGTGTCCCTCGTCGACAAGGAGTTCGATCGGCGGCTGACCGAACTCCGTCGCACAACAAGACTTCCAGGGTTTCGAAGGGGCCGTGTCCCAGATCGGGTACTGATCCAGAGAGTGGCGCCAAACCTGCGACAACATCTCGCGATTCGAGAAGCCCAGCTCGAAGTACGACGACTGATCGCTGAACGAGGATTGGCGCCAGCTCTGCCACCTGAGGTCACGGTCCGCCTCGAGCCTCCCAGGATAGAAGCGACTTTCCAGGTCTTCCCTGAGATCGACCCCTTTGACTTCGGCGCTCTTGCGATCGAGAGGCCTCGAGTCGAGATCGACGAAGATGACATCGAACAGATGCTCATGCGGCTCGATGAAAAGTATGTTGCCGGCCACCCTCTTGGAGAGGTGCCACTCCGGGAGGCACTGAGAGATTCGATGGAATCAGAGCTTGGTGAAGCGATTCGGCTAGAGTTGGCGGATCGAGTCGAAGCGGCCCTGGTCACAGCTTTGTCCCCAGTGGAGCTTCCGACCAGGCTCCTCGAGAGAGTAGAAGCTGAGACTCAGTCAACAGACCCAGAGGGTACCACTGCACGTCAAACGCTAGTAGCGACGCTTGCGGTTGCTCAGGCAGCCAGACAGTTGGAGGTACGGCCCGACCCCGCCACGCTGTGGGAGGAGACCGAGCGGATTGCTGGAAGGTCCGACGAGCCTCAACGAACCTTGGATGAAATGTGGGCCGACCCCATGTGGATCCAAGAGATCGAGAGCGATCTATTGAGGCAACGAGTCGCGCGGGAGGTCCTTGCGAAGGCCCGCGTCACTGAAGTTCGATTGAACTTCACTCAGTTCGCCGAGCTTCGGCGCTGCAAATAGGCCGATCAGCGCTGCCTGGACATCGCAAGGGCTTTAGCATTTGTCGGGAATCTGATCAAGGCGATGGAGAAGCCGAACTCCAGCCTCCGGTCGAACCGGACTCAAAGCCGTCATCAAAGACGGCAGCATCGGATCGGAACAGAACAAGTCGCGAGAAGTTCGCGATGATCGCATCTAGATCCAAGTCGCCATCAATGTCTGTGATAACCATCCCACTACTTGCATTGAACCCAAACGTTACGGGACCCTCGACTCCCTCGAACAGCGTTGGACCTGCTTCAACAAAGGCGGGACTCTGGGGGGTTCCAGCGTTGCGAAGGAAGACTATCGTCCCAGCGGGGTCGCTCAAGACGGCATCCAGGTCGCCGTCCCGATCCACGTCTACCAAGACGGGTGAGACCGTACCTTCCACTTCGATCCCAGCAAATGGGTTGGCTGTCGCTTCGAGGTACCCGGCAACGGAGGCATCGCCCGTGTTCTCAAAGAAGATCAACGATCCTGAATCTCGAAGCACTAGATCTCGGTCGCCGTCTGCGTCTAGGTCACCCAGAGCAGCCGGCCTTGTCTCTAAGCCGTGAAATGGATTGAAGAAACTCTCCTCGAACTCGGGTTGGGAAGCACTTCCTGTGTTCTCGAAGAGTCCTAGATAGTCGTAGCTATTGACGCCGACCACATCCAAGTCTCCGTCAGCATCGAGGTCTGAAAAGACGATGACCGAACCGTTTGGGTTCTGTCCGGAAAATAGCGATGCGGTCGTTCGGAGAAAGCCGGGATGCGCAGCCGAACCAGTATTTTCGATCAACGAAACAACGCTACCGCTGAAGTGGTGATTGACCAAATCCAGATCGCCGTCATCGTCCAGGTCCCCAGCAACCTGAATCCGGTTCACTTCAATCCCACCCAGGGGGCCTGCCGCTGATTGGATAAATGAGGGTTGACTGCTGGTACCTGTGTTCTCGAGCATCTTTAGAATGCCGAACTCCCCTCCATGGACCAAGTCCAAGTCGCCGTCGCCGTCGAGATCGGCTAGGGAAGGAGGGCTTCCGTACTTGTCGATGGCGGTACCCGAAAATGGATCCAGGGCCGGACTTTCAAAGGCAGGTGCGACTGACCCTCCGGTATTCTCCCAATACTGCCATTCCGCATAGGTTCCCGCCCAGGCGACGACTAGGTCGTAGTCACCATCGTTGTCCAGGTCGCCAAAGACTCCATATCCAGTTACGGTGTTAGGAAAGGGCTCTATCGTCCAGTCCACGAAAGCAGGATTCGAAGTCGACCCGACGTTCTCCATAAATCGAATCTCCTCGAACTTATCTCCAAGTAGTGAATCGAGATCGCCATCACCGTCCAGGTCCGCGAAAGACAAGTATCCTCCTGCGCTGACTCCTGCAAATGGGTTCGCGGTGGCTTCGACCCACTCGGGAGAATGATCGTCCCCGATGTTCTCGAAGTACCTGAGATCCTCATCGACTACCAGGTCGAGGTCTCCGTCGCCATCGAGATCTGCGAGGGCCGGAGAACCGAAACCGCCGCTCTGGACGTTCTGATGGGCTCCTTCCAGTTCCAACTCGAAGACCGCTCCAGTGGCATTGCCTACATTGCGGAGGAGCTTCAGAGGGCCGTCGCCGGCTGAAACCACGAGGTCACCATCGCCGTCGGCGTCGATATCGGCCCAGGCGGGACCGACGAGACTGCCTAGATCGAAACTGGTACCCGGCACTTTGTCGATTCGGTAGGGAGCCTGACCCCTTACTGGGTTCGCGGAGGTAGTGGCCAGGAGGAGGGAGGCAGACACCGCCGAAGCTCGCGCGATCCACCGTCCATTCGAACGCGTAACGAGCCGCAGGGTGTGGCGAACCTGATCACGGAGGTCCATCGACCCTCCCGAGATGTCATGCTGCATCTTTAAGCTCCCCAGTTCCCGAGGTCTCCCGACTCAAATCCATCCTCGAAGATTTCGTCTGCAGCGAGGGACTGAAAGTAAAAGAGCTGCCCATCCTCACTGCCCAGCAGGAGATCGAAGTCCCCATCTCCGTTGAGGTCATCGAGTCGCGGTGCCAAGCGCAGGCCAGGGACAACCCCTGCGAACGGATTTGAAGAGGATTCGACAAATGCAGGAGACAGCGCTGTCCCGGTGTTCTCCCAGAACAGAAGAGGACCGTCTGTGTCGAACAGTCCCCCCCCAACTACCGCATCCAAGTCGCCATCGCGATCGAGATCAATGAGGTCTGGTAGCGGGGATCGGTAGACCCCAAGACCGAAGAAGGGGCTGGCGGTTGAGTCGACTTGCGAAAATGCTGGATTCGAAGCATCGCCGGTGTTCCAGGCTAAGACGACATCGCCATACTTGTCGCCGAAGACAAAGTCGAGATCGCCATCGAAGTCCAGGTCAGCGAAACTGGGCGCGGGAGTATTGAAGTCGACAGCCTCCAGGCCAGAAAAAGGGTTCGCTGCACCGGTTCGCTCGACGAAGTCAGGTTGGGAAGAATCCCCACTGTTCTCCAGATAGACGAAGGCCCCGCCGGTGACTCCAATCACCAGGTCGAGATCCTGATCGCCATCGAGATCGGCCAGGGCGGGGTGGACAAGTCCTTGCAGGATCAATCCCGCAAACAGGGACGGATCGACCCCCCCAAACGAAGGGGAGAGGCTGCCTCCGTCGTTCTCAGCTAGCACCAGTTCTCCTACGCTGTTTCCCAGGACGAGATCCCGGTCCCCATCGCCATCGAGGTCCCCAAGTGCCGGGCGGTACCCCCCGCTGAAGTTCAAACCACCCAGCGGGTTTTCCACCGAAGCCTCGAAATGAGGATCACTGGAATCTCCCGTATTGTCGAGCAAGGCTACGATGCCTGAGCTGCTGTTGAGCCAGATGTCGAAGTCCTCATCGCCGTTCAGGTCGACTAACGTTGGGGAGCCGGTCCAGGAGATCCCATCGAATGGGCTCTGGTCGACCGAGTCGAACGACGGGCTAGAAGTGCTACCTGTGTTGATCGCAACTCCCAGGAATGGGCCGACCACAGCATCGAGGTCACCGTCGCCATCGATATCTGCGAGTTCCACCCACTGATCGAGAGTACCGAACGGGTTGGCGGTCTCGAGATGAAAGGAAGGAGCAGACGGCGTACCGTCATTGCGGTAGTAGACGGGTGTAGTCGACTGTGCGTTGGCGACCAAGTCTAGATCGTTGTCGCCATCGATATCCGCCAGGGTAACTTGGCTATCCTTGCCGGTGTCGATTCCGTGAAACGGGTTGGCTGAGCCAGTACTTCCGGTCCCAGGTGTAAATGCAGGCTGGGCAGAGTCGCCGATGTTTTGAAAGTAGTTGATACTCCCAAAGCCCTCGCCGGAAACCAGATCGAGGTCCCCATCACCATCAACATCCGCCAACCGAGGTGCAGCGTTTGTGCCAACGGTGAGTCCGAGAAACGGATTGTCTCCCATCTTGTAGGCAGGGGAGTCGGGGGTCCCGATTCTCTGTAGGTAGCGGAAATCGCCATTTGCTGTCCCGACCACGAGATCAAGATCCCCGTCCCCGTCGAGGTCTCCGACGCCAACCCGACTCCGGGTTCCCAAGTCAAAATCCGAGCCTGGAATCTTTGCTAGTTCGTAGGGAGGCTGAGCAAGCGAAGGAGTCGCCGCGAGTATCGAAATCGTGAGGAAGGCCGAAGGAGCCATAGGACGATCTGACAATGACCCGAGAGTACGTCTTACGAAT
Organism: Thermoanaerobaculia bacterium; assembly: GCA_019911795.1. Lineage (GTDB taxonomy): Bacteria > Acidobacteriota > Thermoanaerobaculia > Multivoradales > JAIOJS01 > JAIOJS01. The sequence continues at coordinate 11,049 of JAIOJS010000539.1, forward strand.
CCTCTCAATTTCCAATGATAAGCGCTCTCGCGTTCTTTTTTCATACTGCAGATATACCAATAGGCACCCTACGACGATGATCACGCTGATGTCAAACAGGGGTGCACTAGAAGCTTCGGGGCGAAGACGAGCCGCGCTGGCAGGCCCAGGTTGGTTGACGCACCTGCGAGTCAGTCGCGTGCGAGCTTCGATTCATTGGGTGTTCATCGATTCGAGAAGAGACTCATAGGAGGACGCACGGCAGCGCGGAACAACAGTGGCCAAGAGGTCTCTCCACCGAGA
>JAIOJS010000540.1 GCA_019911795.1 Thermoanaerobaculia bacterium
GATCTCGATGCGGTACGCGTCCACCACGATGTCTTGGGTGGCTGAAGCGAAGGCGAGCACGACGGCCCAGGCCGCCGTCTTGACGAGTTCCTGACTCGGGTCGCAGGAACCCAGTCCGAGGATCGCGCCGAGCACCGCGACTTGCGAGACGAGAAGCCAGCTACGCCGTCGTCCCATCCAGTGGGTAAGTCCGGGGATCCGCAGTCGGTCGACCACCGGAGACCAGAGGAACTTCAGGAAGTAGGCTGAACTCGCCCAACTGAAGAAGCCGATCGCGGTGAGTGAGACATCCTCCTCGCGAAGCCAGGCCGAAAGTGTCGAATAGACCAGCAGGAGAGGGAGGCCACTCGAGAACCCGAGAAACAGGATCGACAGGACGCGTCGGTCCAGGTAGACCCTAAGCGAGTCATACCAGGGCTTGGCTGAGCCTTCGCTGGAGTCCGTCACCAGTGTCGACCTTTCACAGATAGCCTCTCAGGGACTCCAGCATCTCGCAGACCTATCGCGGCGAACGGAACTATCGACGGGACGGAGGATCGACCGGTGTGTCCGAGGTTGCCTGCCGCTCCGAGGGCTTGGACCGGGAGTTGGGAAACTCACGAACGATAAAGCGTTCGAGCCTGAGTTGCTGATCCGGAGGGGTGTCGACGAAGGCGAGTCCGACTCGGTAGAAAGTGTCGCCGTAGCTCGGTGAGGCCATATCGGGTCCGGCGTAGACCACTCGCGCCCGTGAGCGAAAAACCACGCGGTCAAGTCCTACTTCGATCCGAGCCACCTCGTTGAAGTTGGGTTCGATCTGGAGTCGGATCATCAATCCGCCGAGGCTGATCCGGGCCACGGTGAAGGGGTGGGTGCCGTTCAGCACTCCGTGCAGACCCTTGACGTCGTAACGAGGGTGTCGTCGTCGTTCGTCCTGGTCGTGCTGCCGCAGCAGATTCTGGCTCAAGTGACAGTCTCCTATAAGCGATCTAGTCTATCATCGTGCGTCGAGCCGTGGGAAACCGAGAGCGTGCGTGAGGATGGGACAAGGGGTGGCGAGTTGCGATGAGGATAGGATCAGAGGCACAACGAGGAGGACAACCGTGAGCCCGAAGATCCATTCGTACCCCGCCGAAGACATCACCGTCGAGTTCAATACCAAGCTGTGCATCCACTCTGCGGTATGCGTCCGCGGCCTGCCTGCCGTCTTCGATACCTCGAAGCGCCCTTGGGTCGACGCCACTCAGGCCCCGGCTGACCGTATTGCCGAGATCGTGGGGCGCTGTCCGAGCGGCGCTCTCCAGTTCCGTCGTACTGACGGCGGGGCGGAAGAGGCCATGCCGACCGAGAACCACGCGCAAGTTCAGCCCCGAGGTCCGCTCTACGTGACCGGCGACGTGCGCCTCGAGGGAAGCGACGGCTCCACCGTCAAGGCGACCCGCGTGGCCCTCTGCCGCTGCGGCGCGTCGAAGAACAAGCCCCACTGTGACAACTCCCACCAGCAGTGTGACTTCGACGATCCCGCTCTCGCCATGGAAGATCGGCTCAAGCCGGCCGACGGCGAGCCCGACACCACCTACGTGACCTTCCGGATGGCATCCAACGGCCCCATCCTCGTCGCCGGTCCCTTGACCGTGACCTGCAGCGACGATTCTGCGAGCTGCGGCACAAAGGGAGCCCTAT
>JAIOJS010000541.1 GCA_019911795.1 Thermoanaerobaculia bacterium
ATCACGAACCAAGCCGCAACCAACCCCTCGAAGCCAAATACCATCAGGTCTCTAAGCGTTAGGGCCAGAATCGCCAACCGGTCCCCGAGGGCGAAGGGAGCCAACACCAGGACCGCCTCGAGCCCACAGGTGAGGGAAAAGCCGAGGAGGGTTGGGCGCAGGCTCTGTGGTCGCGCCGAGTAGAGCCAACCCCCGATGCCAACTCCAGCTAACGCTACCGTCAAGATGACTCCAAACGTGTAGGTCGAGCCTCCTAGGATCGGTCCCAACATCCGATACCAAACCAATTCCAGAACAAAGAAAGCCAGGCCGACCCCTCCTGCGGCTGCGATGACGAAGAAGCGATGGTCCCGTCGCAGGGGCGCCTGGAGGGAATCCACCTCGGAGGTGGACATCGCATGCACCGTGTCCCGCGCCACCGATCCGGCCCACAGGGCCACTAGCAGGTTGACGAGCGCCGCGAGCCAAAGCGTCTTCTGGGTACCCAGGTGTTCGATCAGGAGGAAAGTCGTCAGTCCTGCGCCCACCACCGCTCCCACGGTATTCGTACCGTAGAGCATCCCGAGCGAACGCCGTCCCAGGTCGACATCGAGGGTGATCGCACGCACTGCCGCAGGGAGGGTTCCCCCCATGAGAAAGGTCGGGATCCCCAGGACGATGGCCGACAAAAGGAGACGTAGGAGGGTGCCACCGAAGGTGCCGAGGACCTCGGTTCCACCCAACCCACGGTACCCCATCGCGATCAGATGGATAGCCCAAGGACTCAGTCCCGCGGCCAGCGCGATCCCCATCTCGAGGCGGGCATAAAGTCTCAAGGGATTGGCAGATCGGTCGACCCGGCCACCCAAAATCAGGCTACCGAGACCCAGCCCGCCCATGAAGATGCCGAGCGTGGCTGCAGAGGAGGCGGTCGAGGCGCCGAAGATCAGTCGCAGGAGACGGAGCCAGGCTACTTGGTAAACCAGGGCGCAGAGTCCCGAGGCAAAGAGGAACATCGGGACTCTTCGCCGAGCCTCACGTCCTAACACCGTCACCACTCCACCTTCACGTCCATCACCTCGCCCTTTCGGTTGCGGCACCGAATATAACCTTCTCGACGTCCAAAGAGATACAGATCCCGCGTCACTTCCACGTCCTGTCGACAATAGGATTCGACCAGGTCCAAGCGCCCCTCCCTCACCCACTCGAGACTCTGCAGGCCATCGGCGGTCTTGCCGATCCCGAGCGTCGCCTCGGCGAAGTGCTGAAGCCCGCGACGGACGCCGTTCTCCTCGCGCACGTCGACCATCAAGTCGAGAGACGGCACCACTCGCGATAGATCCAGGCCGGTGTAGCCGGCCAAGACTCGGAAGTCGAAGGCCTCCGAGTTGAAGCCAATGACCAATTCGGCCCCTCGGAGCGTTGCCATCAACTCCTCCACCTGGTGTTCGAAGTAGGTCTCGAAGCGATCCTCCTCCAAGTGGCAAACCACGGCGAGAGCCAGCCCCATTCGATGGATGCGGTGCCACCCTCCAGCCTGCCGAGCGGAGCGCAGGGTCTCGACGTCGACGATGAGGGTCCGCTCACGCCATCCGGTGATCAGGCGATGGAGCTCCTCGCCGCGACGCTGGCGGGCCGATTGACGGCGCCTTCGCCGGCGCTTTGCCGCCAGGATGGAGCGCGAGGGGAGGTCGCCCTCCGCCGGACGCCTCGCGAGCCTGGCCTGAAGGGACGGATCGGTAGGGTCTGGGTCCACCGGATAGGCGTGACCATGAGTCACGACCGCTGCTCCCTCGAGCAGGTGATCACGGGCTGCCTGGCGCTCACCGCTGCCACCCGTTCCGGCATCCGCTTTCAAGTCTAGAGTCCACCCCTCTTCGACGTCCTCGGTAGCGAGGATTTCGCGACCACCGAGCAGGGCCAATGATTGGCGGGCCCCCTCCTTGTCGAGTGGCCGATTGCCGTTGCCACACTTTGGGGACTGTACACAGGAGGGGCATCCGTCCTCGCAGTCACAGG
>JAIOJS010000542.1 GCA_019911795.1 Thermoanaerobaculia bacterium
TCCATCCGCCGTATCATCCCCAGGAGCCTTTTGCCGGCCGCTATTCGCCCCCCGAACAAACCGACGCGCTAGAAGAACAGTTCCGGGAGCTGCGCTTTCCGTTCAACCACACCTCGGCGTCGGTCCACGAGCACTGGCAGAAACAGTTGGCGGAACATGACGTCGATCCCCGGTCGTTCTACCGCACGATGCAAAACGTGCACGACGAGGCGATGCTGCATCAGGACCACCAGATCGGGGAATTGGTGAAGGAACTGAAGGCAAGAGGAGAGTGGGAGAATACTCTGCTGATCATCGCTTCGGACCACGGCCACCCGGCGGCCAGCTACCCAAGGTTTGGTCGCGGACTCCTCGACCCGCAACCGGCCGCGTGGGAGGGCGCGCTCTTCGGCGAGTTCGAGAGTCACATTCCGTTGATCTTCGTCTGGCCGGGTCACATCGAGGGCGGCCGTCGGATCGAAGCGCCGGTCTCGATGATCGACATGCTCCCCACCGTTCTCGACCTCGCCGGGCTGCCGGCGGCCAAGGTCGCCCAGGGACAATCCCTGGCTCCGCTCCTCCTCGACAAGGACGGCTGGGAGCCGAGGCCGGTGGTCTTCGACGAGTTCCGCGTCACCGACGACGGGACGCTGATCGGCAATCTGGAGATCGTCGACGGACGCTGGGGAGATTCGCTGGAGATTCGCGAGAGAGAGCTTGAGGCCGGCGAGCCCGGGACGATGGGTCGTCACCCCGCTCCGGCTGGGGGTCGCTGGAAGGCCCTAGCCTTCGCGGACGTGCCCCGACTCCTCACCTACGACCTCGACGCCGACCCGCGAGCCATCCACCACGTCGTCGACGCGGACCTAGCTCGGCGAACGGAATCCGAGCGCCAACTGTGGCGCCTGTGGCGTGAGCACCGCGCCTTGTCCGCCACCTTCGAAGCCGGTGAAGCGGCGGACCTCTCGTCCGAGCAGATCGAAGCGCTACGAGCCCTGGGTTATATCGAGTAGAGACTAGATCGAGTAGGACTCCATCGAGCAGGACTTCATAGAGCAGGACTTCATCGAGCAGGACTTGTGATGGCACCTCTCCCCGCCCAGGTTCTTCATCAGAAGTCGTCGCAGACTTCAGCGCACCTCCGGTCGCAACGGGCCTCTGTTGCGAGATCCCAGCCGGCGACGAGATATCCCTACTGAGAGGCTCCTCGGCAATCAACCGCAGCCGGCGCGCCGGGCAGTCGACGCCAGCGAGAAAGTGAACGTTGGATCACTCCCGGCCGGCGATGAGCTCGCGAGCTTGCGCCGCCAGGCCGGGTGCAGCGAGCCAACCCGTCACGGCTTCGAAGTCGGGATTGGGAGCGTGCCACTCGAGTTCGTCGACCGATGCCGCAATCGGTGCGTCGCAAACCAGGGTGGCGAGTTGCCGGAAAAGGAGGGCCAGGGGCCGCTGTCCCGCCAACGTCGCGGCGAGGCGTGCGGCGCCGCGAACCTCGACCTCCCACTCCGTCGCGAGATCGGGAATCCGTTCGATGCGTTGGTAGTGGGCGAGCACCACCGATGCTGACTTGGCGCCCCACCCTGGAAGACCCGGAAAACCGTCGGCGCTGTCACCGGTGAGCGCCAGATAGTCTGGAATCGACTCCGGGGCGACGCCGAACTTCTTCCACACTCCGTCGGCCGTGATCTTGATCCGCCGACGACGATCGAGCTGAACGACGCGGTCACCGCGCACGCACTGAGCGAGGTCCTTGTCCGGGGTGCAGAGCAACACCTCGGTAACCCTGGAGTCGGCCGCCGCGAGTACAGCGCCGCTAGCCATCGCGTCGTCGGCCTCGAACTCCCGCATTGCCCAAACAACAACCCCCATCGCCTCGAGAGCCTCTTCGAGAACCGAGAACTGGGAAAAGAGCGCGGGGGCGATTCCGTTACCCGCCTTGTAGTTCGGCCAGAGCTCGTTGCGAAATGATTCGATGACCTGGTCCGTCGCCACGGCCAGGTGGGTAGCGCCGTCGCGCAGCATGCCCAGAATCGAGCCGAGCACGGCAACAGTCGCTCCGACCTCCTGGCCGGCATCGTTGATCTTGCTCGGCACCGCGTAGTAGTGGCGAAACAGTTCATATGTGCCGTCGATCAGGTGGATTCGCAGCCGAGCGCTCCTGCGATGCTAACGACCGCCCGAAGCCAGGCCTCCTCGCTCCTGGCGGTCGACGGTGAAGTCTTCGAACGTGAGGCTGGAAGAAGCCTATCAGCTGAAGGGTGATCCTCTGCAGACCATCTAAAGGGGGCATCATCCGAGACCTCCAACTCTGGTGGCGAAGGTAGCCATCCCTGGTCACCTAATCCGGTATGCGGGTACCTACCAGCCCCCGCTACTTCGATTCCGAAGAGACCGGTTGCAGCGGTTCGGGTACCCGGTTGGTGATCGCGGGTACGGAGCGCAAGTAAGCGAAAACCGCGCTGAGGTCCTCATCGGTCATCTGGGCCAGGTTGGGCCAAGGCATGGGCGGAAGGATGGGCCTGGACTGTCCCCAATGGCGTCCACTGCGCAATGCCTCGACGAAGATATCCTCCGTCCAGATACCGAGTCCGGTATTCTCATCCGGCGTGAGATTGGTGGCGAAGCTCACGCCCCATGGACCGGCAAAGGCCGTGTTGGTATAGCTCCCCATCCATCCCCATGGGCCATCACCTAGTTGGGGCACAGTGTCGATGACTACCTCCTCGGGATGTCCCGACAGCATACGAGAGAGGTCGGGTTCGGGGCCGCTCTCTCCTAGCCTGAGGGGAGTGTGACAATCGTTGCAACCCGCCACCGTGACCAAGTAACGCCCCAGGTCTACTTGCGCTTGATTGGCGGACGACGAGTGGGTGGGTTCGGGCTCAGGTCTGGTCTCGGCGGCAATCGTCGTCGTGGGAACCACAATCCCGACCAGCATCAGGGTTGCTGCGGTACTCGAGCTGATCGACGAAAGAAGACGCAAGGGCAGAGTCGATGACCCAAGGCTAGTCATCTGCAACATGGATGGCCCCTCCTCGAGGGCCGAGCGTGATGAAACTGTAGGCGGCTCCCTGCCACCCACGTTCACGCCGACGAGTGATCAGAGCAGGGACGATGGGAGTCTGTCAATACAGGGGCCTGCATGGTCTGGCGACCGCCCTGGCGTCATCCACCCTACAACCTGCCTCGCAGCACCAAGCGCTCTCCGGCTCCGCTCATCCACGCCGCTTCGCCAGAGGAGTCGCGAGGACCGTTGGGACTGGACCCTGGAGCAGATTGTTCTCGACCGTCAGGTGCCGACGAAAACGGATGGCGACCGTTCGTGGTCGTCTCTCTCCCGAAGTCCGCGCCGTCAGGAGACCACTCCCAGTTGGAGGCTTCCCATCAGTTGGGTCCTCCTCTGAACTGACTCTCGGCAGCGATGCCTTCGCGAGGCTGAACCATCAATCGGACTCTCCGTCGCTCGAGTGGTTCGATCAACAGGGTGGCGTCGTGATCGCCCGAGTGCAATCTCTAGACGTCGAGCGGATTTCGACCGCTCTCCACGAGACCACTGGAGCGCTATGGGTTGACGTGCGTTCATAACGTTCGCAAAAAAACTCGCCCGCCGAGAGGATTTTGACCTCGAGGAGACGCTCTCGACGGTTGAGGCCAACGGCAGTAGCTACTCGAGGCAGCGCTAGACTCTGCTCGGCAGAACTCTCCGCGGCGTAGCGCCAAGAGAAGGCGCCAAGGCCGATACTCGCCGGTCGTCTTCGGAAGACTCCTGGCAGCCTACTTGGCCAACTTGACATCTGGACCGCTGGGAGGTAAATGGAGGGCATCGTCGGTATACTGAGGACTCATGGACTTCTCCGGTCGCCTATCCGCTTTTCCGATGGCAGACCTGTTGCAGTGGGCGATGAACGAACGGTGCACGGGAGCACTGGTGGTCCGTCGCAGCCACCGCGAGAAGCGGATCTTCTTCCATACGGGAAAGGTGGTTGCTTGCCACTCCGACGACCCCGCGGAGTACTTCGGTCGCTACCTCGTTCTTCAGGGGCACGTCGCCCTGAAGGAGATCACGTTTGCGCTGACGTATTGCCACCGGCGCGACGTTCGACTCGGCGTGGCTTTGGAAGAACTGGGTCTGCTGAAGGAATCGAAGATCCGGAGCACTCTGCGCCAACACATCGAAGACACGATCTGTGACCTCTTCCTTTGGCGCCGCGGCGTCTTCTTCTTCACCGAACAGACGTGGAAGGAGGAGTCGCTGCCCTCTGAAGCGATCGACAGCATTGGTCTGACGCTGGAGGGTGCCCGCTGGTTCGACGACTACCAGCGAATTCGCGACGTCTTCCAGCACGACAACATCGTCCTGCACCGCGGTTCGTCGGTTCTTCCCCAGAACTGCAGCTCGCTGCAGCGACTCGTCTACCAGGAGGTCGATGGAACGAGGAGTGTCAGCAAGCTGTATTCGGTCGTCCAGGGGTCCTACTTCCGATTCCTCGAGGCGGCTTTCGACCTGGCGCTCCGCGAGATTGTGGACATCGAAGAGGTCGGAGGCGAGATCGAGAGCGAGGCGAGCCGGGAGATAGGGATCTACGACCTACTACTGGAACAGGCGACCGAGGAGCAGAACCGGCTCTTCCAGCGCCGTATGGCCCTGCCCGCCGATCTTCTCGAGGGTTTCTATCCGCTCTGGATTCGACGTCCGAAGGCAGAGGATCTCGCCGACCTGGATGACTCCATCGTCGCCCTTCTCCGGGGCATCGATGGCAACGCTTCCATCCTAGAGCTGTTGGATCGGTTCGAGGGCCCTGAGGAGCAGATCACCGAAGCGTTGGGGGCGCAGATTCGCAGTCGTCTACTGGCTCTCCTGCCGAGGCCGTTTGAGGAGTTAACCCTCCTGGCCGAGAGCGCTGACCCTGACTCGGATATCTTGTCTAGTATTTCGTTCGAGTGAGTCCCGCGGGCCCCAGAATCCCGGTCGCTAGCCGTCACCACAACAGGCGACCACAGAGTGCGAAGGCCTCATGGAAGGGGTTGCCTCCGGCATCGCCTTCCCAGCTGCATAGCCAAGAGCTCGAGTCCACGGGGGCGGAAGTTTGAAGTGGCTCTGTAAAGCCATTGCAGCCACCGCTCAGGAGGAAAGTGCCTGATGGGCACTCTGCTACGACGGAATCGGTACTGGTGCTGGCTGCGACCAGCTCAACCCCGATGTCGAGCAATCCGCCGGTCGGCCCCCCAATGCGCACATCACCGCCGCTGCGGTTGATCCGCAGAATCGCCGGCCCACCCGCGCTATGGGCCTGGATCTCGTTCTGATCGATCGCCACGTTGGTATCGCCGCCGACGACGAGGGAGCCGCCCCCGGTACCCGAGGCGCCAGGACCTTCCGGGAGCTGAAGGGGAGCAATGGGTTCGTTAGTGGCCAGGCCGACTCCAAGCCAACCACCGATGCGGACGTTGCCGCCATCGTTGTTGAGAGTGAGCAGCGAGGGAGCTCCGGCCGCGTGCGCCTGGATCTCGTTCTGGTCGACGGCGATGTTGGTACTAATGCCGACCACCAAGGCCCCCCCTCCGTTCGGTGTGACATCAGGACCCCCAGTGACATGCACGGGATGTACCGGGTCCGATAACCCAAGACCGATGTTGCCGCCATGGGGGTTCAGCTGGAGATGGTCGGGCTGGCCCAGAAGGGTCGACTGGATTTCGTCGTAGTCGATTCGAAGAGCGGCGGGGTCCGTGATTGAATCTCCGTGGAGCACAACCTGTCCGCCACCGGCGAGGGAGGCTTCGTTGCAGCAGGTGATCTCGAGACCTGGCTCTTGAAGCTGCGGCTCGATATCTAGGGTTCCAGAGATCAAGACGTCAGTGTCCACGGTGCAGTTCGATCCACCGCGCCCGACGGCGAGATCGCGGGGTGCCAGGAGATTGTAGACGCCGACGCCGGCGGGGCGCACCTGGGTTTCGATCCAATACGAGTCGCCGGCAAAGATCGAGCGGCGAAAGTCGAGCTCCACCGCGAAGACACCATCCTCGACGGCAACGTCGAGTAGATCGATCTGCCCGAGGGATCGCCCATCGCGCCGGGCGTCGAAGAGTTCGAAGGAGAGATCAAAGAGCCCGTCGGCGGGGCTTCCCGCTTGATGGAGGTTACCTTGGTAGACGAACTCGGTGCCCATCGTGAAAGGACCCTGCGACTCAGCGCTTGCGACGAGTCCAGAGCAGAAGAGAAGCATGACGGCAAGGGACCATCGAATAGTGCGTGTCAAGAACATGGAATACCTCTCGGGCTGGTGTTAATGGGAACTCGGCTCACTCGGCTCACTCGCCCGAAGCTTGGGCCGGAGCTTGGCTACTCCAAGCGATGGTGTTACCGCTTTCGAAGCCGTCGGCGAAGATCGGCGTTGCGCCACACAAGCAGCCGCATGGCCCCGGCGCACCGTCTCCCTGGCTGGCGCAGGGGCTCGCGAGCGTGAACTCGGAGCGCACCGCGAGCGCAAGGGTGCGCGGCTCGACTTCGCCGCTGAGCTCGAAGCCGCCGCCAACGGCCGGAACCTCCGTCCCATTGGCCACCTCGAAGACTCGGCCTCGCAGTTCGAAGCGATCCTCCGGGTCGGTGAACGAATAGCCCGCTCCGGCCATCAGCAGCACAGCGAGTCCAACGAACCATCGGTTTCTTTTCAGCATCGAAGCCTCCAGGTGGGATCGAAGCACCTCCGATTGGGGGGTACTAAACCACCTGCGACGAAACCCTGTCGAAGGGGCCACGGCGGAGAGTCGGACTCGAAGCAAGCCTCGCTCGACTGCCCGCTGCATTACCCCGTCCACCTGATTCGGGTCCCTCTGGGGATAGGCGTCTGCGCCAAACTCAATGTTGGGTTCGCCAGCGCTAGGAGAAGCAAGAAAGGGCGCGGGGCGATCGCACCACCGGCGCTGAATCCGTCGAGCCCTCGAGTCACTATTCCTCATGGCAAGCAATATCATACGCAGGATGGCTTTGGTGGATCTTCGCTAGGGAATCGAACCGACCGAAACTCCTCCGAGAGGATTTCCTAGGGGCAGGTCAAGAACGCGCTGGTATCCGTATTCGGAATCGGAATCATGCCCACTGGGTTGCTGTAGCTCGAAGAGACGCCAGTCAGAGCATCGGTCACCGTACTGTCGAATCTGACGGACGTGGCCGCTGATGCGAAGACCCAGTAGTAATTGTTGTACGAACAACCGTTCAGAACTTTGACTAGAGACTCGACATTCTCTTTGTCGAAGAACCCAAGGACAGGGAGTCGTCATACTGAACCGCGGAGAACGCCGTGCCGGTTCCCTCATCGTAGTCGGTCCAAGTCAGGTCGACCTTTGAATCGTGCCTTGGACAGGTAGGCTGAAGACGATGGGACCAAAGAATCAAAGCTGGCACGATAGAGCCCCGGTTGCACGGCCCCCGCAGTGCTTGCGGTAAAGGCATAGACAGGCCCGACAGCCTTCGAATAGCTCGCTACGGTAGAGATCGGGGGGGCCGGATAGACACACTTCAGAGGTCAGGTCGACATCGTCGTTGCAGACGACATCACCCTGATATGGCCCTAGCAAGATGGAGGGAGACGTTGGGATAACGGCTAGCCGAGACTCCATATGCTCACCGGGCGGGTTGCCGGCAGGCTCAATCGTCAGTCCGTGATCGTGGCTAACTGGGAGGCCGGGAGAGTGCAGCCCACAACAGAGGCCAGGGTAGCGGTAGCCCTATAGATCTCCGGTTGCAGCATCCAAAGCCGTCCACTCAAACCACTCCGACAGGTCCTCCCAAGTCAGCCCCGTCATTGCTAAGAAACGACACGCTGAAGTCCTGTGCCTGAGGGGACGCCGTCCTGGACTCACCGTTGGCCGTTGTCCGTCGTGAGTCTGTCGGATCTGTGGCGAAGGCGGCCGTTTCGACGCCGATCGGGTGGTCGTTACCGTCGCGAGCACCGAGTTTGGAGAAGCTCTCGTTTCCTTGCTGACACTCCGAGAGGGGGGACCGCTCTCCAAGTGCGATCCTCGACCGGTCGTCTTCAGAGGACTCCTGGCATCTACTTGGCATCTACTTGGGCAGGCATCTACTTGGGCAAATTGACCAACGGTCCTCTCGCGGCCCCAACAGTGTCCCGCTGGATGAAATCGGCCAAGGAGCTCCTGGTCGGCTACAGTATCGGCGCAATGAACCCAGCCAGCCATAGTTTTTCACGCCCAGCACACCGTCACCAGCAGTCGCTCCAACCACTTCGGTGGTCCGTGTGCGCCGCCATCTGGCTCGTGGTTTTCGTCCTGCAGCTCTCATGTAGCCCGAGTCGTCCGTGGAACGTTGTGCTGGTCACCTTCGACACAACCCGCGCCGATCACATCGGCTGCTATGGCTCCGAGCGGGCTAGGACTCCTCATCTCGATGCCCTCGCCGCCGCCGGAGTACGCTTTGATCAGGCCTTCGCCGCAGCGCCGATCACGCTGCCATCTCACTCGACCATCCTCACTGGGCTCTACCCACTCGCGCACGGGGTCCGCGACAATGGCCTATTTCGGCTCGCTGAGCGTCAGACTACGCTGGCCGAGATTCTGGCGGCAGCCGGCTATCGCACGGCCGCCGCGGTGGGATCTTTCCCCCTAGCATCACGCTTCGGGATAGACCAAGGCTTTGAGTTCTACGACGACAATTTTGCGGTTGCCTTCCAGGATTATCGTGGAGGACGAGCCACTCCCAAGACCGGGCTCTACTTCGACGAACGGCCATCCTCGCTGGTCAACGATGCGTTGAAACCGTGGATCGAGAAACATCACGATCAGCCTTTCTTTCTGTGGGCTCACTATTTTGACCCCCACCAACCGTACGCGCCCCCTCCGCCGTTCGACCAGCTCTTTGTCGACTCCCCCTATGATGGTGAGATCGCCTTCGCTGACGAGAGTTTTGGCCGCATCATGGATCAGCTCCGCCAACTCGGCGTCTATGACCGGACTCTGATCGTGATGACCGCTGACCATGGGGAAGGACTCGGTCAGCACAACGAACTGACCCACTCCACACTCGCCTACAATTCGACCCTCCATGTCCCTTTGATCCTGAAGATTCCCGGTCGGACTGGCGGCATCGTGGTCGATCAGCGGGTTGGTTCGGTCGACATCACTCCGACGATTGTTGACCTGCTGGGGTTAGGCAATCAGGGCGAGGGGATGGACCGTTTCCAAGGTCACAGCTTGGTACCGCTGATCAACGGCAGCGAGGCGAGTTCTCCGCCAATTCAATACGCAGAGACGCTCGCGCCAAGGTTCTCAGGTGGCCTCGGAGAGTTGCGAGTACTCTTCGCACGAGACCACAAGTACATTCACGGCCCCCGGCCCGAGCTCTTCGACCTCCTGAATGACCCCGAAGAGACTCACGATCTGGTCGAGGAGCAACGCGACCTCGCGGCGACCATGGAACGTCGGCTCGCAACCTTCATGAAAGAGCACGCCGACCACTCGCCGGATGCTGTGGCCGACATGGACGCCGAGACTCGCAGTCGACTCGAGTCTCTCGGGTACATTCGCAGCCAACCTGGTAAAATCGCGACCCCGCTCGAAGAGCTGCGTCGTGACGGCGTAGCTCCGCAAGACCAGGTCGATGACGTCAACGAGCTCAGTAGCGCCAAACAGATGCTCTTCGAGCAGCGTTTCCTCGTGGCGTTGCGGCTGATCGATATCCTCTTGGATCGGCACCCAGACAATCCATACTATCTCCAGCTCCGCGCATCCGCCGAGATTGGTGTTGGCCAGGTCGAGGAAGCGCTAGCGACTCTCGAACGCGTCCGGACTCTAGATCCTCGAGCCCTGCCAACGGAGCGGGTCTTGGTTCAAGTTGCTGACTACTTCGTCGCAAAGGGCGAGCCCGCCCGGGCGATTCCGATCTTCGAAGCCCAGCAGGAGGGGGCTCCGAGTGCTGCGGGACGGTGGATCCTCGCCAGCCTTTTTGCAGCCACGGGCCAGCCGGAGAAGGAGATCGAACAGCTCCAACTTGCCCTCGAGCAAGCGCCCGCGTTCTCACCTGCTCGCGTCGATCTCGCGGTTCGCAGGGCCCAGACAGGAGACATCGACACGGCAACTCGCGAGTTTGAACGTGCCATAGCTGACATGCCCTACTATCCCCGAGCCCACTTCAACTTTGGCGCGATGCTGCTCGATACCGGCAACACTCGCGAGGCACTTCTTCATTTCCGCAGGGCGGTCGCAATCGAGCCACGCTACATCCAAGCCCGATACGCTGAGATCGCGACGGCTTCTTCCCTGGGGCAACTCGAACTGGCCCGTACCGCCCTGTCCCAGTTGGAGGCGATAGCCCCAGACAGCTCGGAGTTCGCAGCCGCTACTGCTCTGCTCACGGAGAGTCCATGAATCATCCTCAGCTCCTTGTCGCCACGGTCCTCCTAGTCGCCTGTGGTACTCCATCCGAGAAGCCTCTGCCGGCGGACGTGCTCGCCGAGTACCGCGGGGGCGTTGTTTCGGCTGCGGACCTTGACAACGCGGTGCTCTCGTTAACTAAGCCCGAGCAACTAGCGTTCACAAGGGAGAACCTCGAGCCCTTCCGAGACTTGGTCAGCAACCTCGTGTTGGAGCGCGTACTCCGTGCAGAGGCCCTCAACCTCGGCCTCGACCATGCACCTGATCTGATTGAGCAGAAGGAGGGCCTGCGGCGCCAGGCATTGGCGAGAGCCTACGTGGACAAGCATCTTCCGCCGCTCAACGAACCTACCGAGGATGAGATCCGTGAGGCCTTCGAAGATCTCGCAGAGACCCTGACCCAACCGGAAACACGGTCAGTATTCCACCTCTTCCGACGCCGGGCCGCGGGAACTGACGTCGCCGACCTCGTCGCCGAGCTCGAGGAGATCCGTCAAAGGGTCCTCGAGGGCGAGAGTTTCGCGTTGATTGCGGCGGCGTCCTCCGACTCGGAATCACGCCACCAGGAGGGCTACATCGGAGATATTGTCCGCGGCAAGTTGCCGGCGCAACTCGAGCAGGTGATCTTTGCTCTCGAGGAGAAGGTACCGAGCGCTCCGCTTGTGACTGGCGATGGCGTGCATCTGTTCTATATCGAGGCGATCGCACCCGCGCGAATCCCTGAATTCTCCGAAGCGCGCTCACTAGCACGAAGCCACCTGCTCGCATCGAGACGCTCGGCGGAAGTCCAGGCTCTGCTCGATACTTTGGATGTCCCAGCGGACAGCTTCATTCCCGACCAGGTTGGACTCGATGCCCTGATGAGGAACGCAGATCCGGAGACACTCGTCCTGCGGATTGGAGACTTCCAGATTCAATTGAGGGCGTTTAACGCCCTCGTAGCTCATGAGCGCTCACAACTCTCCACCTCCAACAAGCAAGCGAGCCTTCAGGTTCCGTGGCACGTCTTTGAAGCCCTGGTCTATCGCGAGAAGGCGTACTCCGCGGCTGCCGAGGCCGGAGACACCCTGTCGGAGGCCGCCACGAAAGAGATTGCCACCACAACCAACGCCGTCATGATCGAACGCTATCGCGGCCAACTCATGAACGCTGCCCTTCGGGGTGATTTTGCTCGGGAGTTGGAGACTTTCTTCCAAGAAAATCGCAACCGCTTTACCTCTCCACTCCAACTCCAGCTGCGCCGCTTGACCCTGCCGCTCGACGGCCAAGCGGAGGAGAACATGGCCATGCTCGAGGCGCTGGCCGCATCGCCAGCGAATGAGCGAGAGACGCTGGAGCAGGTGCAGGCTCGCATCGGTGGCGAGCTCCAACTAACGGGTTGGCAGAGCATCGAGAGACTTGTTGCTGCCGAGCCCAAGATGGCTCGTTTCGCCTCGCGACTCCAGCCCGGTGAGCTCTCCCCTCCCTATCGGACGGTTCGCGGGACCCTCGATGTCTTTGAGATGCTCGCTCGGCGAGAGCCCGAACCGCTGGAGTTCGATCAGGCCCGTCCCGCGGTTACGGAGGCATTCCTCAGGGTGCGCGGCCCTGAGGTCTATCAACACGTCGTTGCAGCTCAACTCGCCGCGGCAGAATTTCGGCTCGACGAGGAGCGTCTGGCCACCGCGGTAGAGGATCTGTCACTCCCCCCAGCCAAAGCGCCTGTCTCAGACGGGCACTCTAGTGGACTGTAACCCTCGAGCGGTTAGTGGTTGGGCGTGTCATCAGGGGCGAGATCAAGGCGCCCCGACGCAGGCATAGCGGGGCCTATGTCGAGGAGGGCATAGCGGGGCCTATGTCGAGGAGGGGCAACGCCGAGCTCGGCCCTGAGGGCCGGCCAGGCGCTAATCGTTTGGGGGTTACGGTCCACAGCACCCTACAACCGGGGAGAGGGCGGAGTAACCCGAACTTCGCAAAGAATCTCAGACGGTTCCCAAGGAGCCGAGCTGGCTTTCCGGTTGCGATATCGCTCGAGCCGGCGACGCACAACCTCTGTTGCGCACCGAGCGTCATCCGTAGCGAGCAAACTCGTCAGCGCAGCACCCTGCCACTCGGCGGCGCGCCCAAACTCTCGTCGCGCCGCCAGATCCATCGCGATGGACTCGGCCACGAGCACCGTTGGCACGTCGACGTCCTCGAGCCGTGCCAAAGTCCCTGGATCACGGACGTCACCTCCCCGTAACGTGTTCAGCCGAACAAACAGTGACAAGACGTCTGTTGCCTCCGGCGCGGCGAGGAGTGCCTCTTCGAGTCGGCCGCGGATCAGATCCAGATCCTCCTGCTCACCCAGGCGACAGATCGCGCTCCAGAAGGCCGCCCGCGACATCTCCGGGCTCGCGATCAGCGCCGCCTCAAAATGCGTGATGGCTTCGTTCTGCAGGCCTCGAGACCGAAGCACCTGGGCAAGATTGAAGTGCATCGAAGCGTCCTCGGCGTCGAGCAGTAGGCCCTCGCGAAACTGCGTTTCAGCCGCGTCGAATTCCCGTCGCTGGAGGTACTGCGCGCCGAGGGCTAACGGCACTCGTCGATCGAGCGGGAAGGCCCGCCGCGCTGCTTCGAGCTCGTGAACAGCTGCTTCCAAACGCCCTAGGTCGACGAGTACCGAGGCCACTTCCAGTCGGGCGTCGAGGTTGTCGTCGTCGGCCGCTACTCCGCTGGCGAAGTCTTGGAGCGCTTGTCCGAGCCTTCCCGCGGCTCGCGCCGATCGTCCTCGTCGCAAATGGTCCAGCACCCCTTGCCGTGCGGTCTCGAGTTCAGCGAGCCACGGATCCGGGAACACCACATTGAGTTGCTGACGATTGCCCTCCGGCGAGCGCGACAGCGTAGCCTGCGCTTGTGATTCCTCGCCCAACCCGGCATAGGCGCGACTCAACGGGTACCACAGGGCCGAGGCCCGAGGCTGGGCCTGGAGCGCTCGCTGCAGGTAGTCGCGGGCGGCCCGGTAGTCTTGCTTCGACAGGGCAATGCGGCCCAGGCCAGCCTCGGCGAAGGCGCGGCCTTGCTCCAAGTCGAGGGCCTCGAGGAACAGCTCCTCAGCACCCTCGAGGTCACCTCCCTGGCGTCGCGTCTCAGCCAACCAGAGCAGGGGTGGTCCTTGGCCTGGTGATTTCTCGACGGACCGTTCGAAGGCCAACTCAGCGGCCTCGAATCGAGACGCCGCAAGATGGACATGTCCCAAGAAGTAGGGCCAACGGCCAGCAGCAGGATCCATATCGGCTGCGCGGTGATACCACTGTTCAGCTTCGCTGGCGAACCCGTAGACGTGGAACCAGTGCGCGAGCTCGCCGTAGGTGTTGGCCGTATCCACTGGGTCTGAGTCAAACCCGACATGCTCGACGTCTAGCCGCCGAGCCAGGAACAGCTGCTGAACTGAGTTGTCGAGCTCGGCAAAGGCTTCCGGTAGAGGAGGCGCTTCGGCGAGATCACCGTGTCCGAGGTCGCATCCAACGGCAACCAGCGCAAGAAGTACGAGGCCTCGCGCGACGCCACTCACACTCATCGCCCACCCTCGTGATACGGCTCGCCAGCGCGACCTTCGCCGCGAACGAGCGTGTGGTATCGCCGCGCCGCCAACTCGGACCCTGCCACCGGCCAATACTCCGTGTCACGGCTAACCCATTCGACCTCGACGCCTACGACCCCGGTGGCTGAGCCGAGTCCAAACAGTACTCGTGGATCACGTGCCGAACAGTAGCTGCCGTCGGTACGGACGCGCCGAACCAGTCTCCGTCCATCGCTGAGTTGAACCGTAACCTTGGCGCCGAGTGCATCGCGCTGGTGATCGATCAGGCGCAGGCCCAACCAGTTTGACCCATCGGCAGCGCGGTTGAGCAAAACGTAGGCCGGGCCGTTGTTGTTGGTCAACACCACATCGTCGTCACCATCATTGTCGAGATCACCAGCCACCAGTCCTCGACTGACCTCGAGCCCGGAGAAGGCTGGTCCCCAGCGCTCAGTAGGAATCTCCGTGAATCGGCCCTCGCCGTCGTTGCGAAAGGCCTGGTTGCGCTGCCCGAGGGGGAACGGGTCTCCGGCGATCAGTCGTTCCTCGATCACTAGTACATCGCCATTGGCCACCACGATGTCGAGATCGCCATCGTTCTCGAGATCCAACGTGGCAACACCAAACCCGGTGTAGGGGCGACTCGCCGCCGAGGCCTCCATGGCCATGGACACATCCTCGAAGCCTCCACTGCCGTCGTTGCGGTACGCGGTGTTGGTCTCCCCACGTAGATGGGTCATGAACAGGTCTTCATCACCATCGCCATCGAAGTCAGCCGCCGCCAGCCCCATGCTGGCCTCCGCTCGGCCTTCGGCATTGACGGCGGCACCCCATTCCAAAGCAAGATTATCGAAGGTCCCATCTCCGCGGTTGTGCCACAAGAGGTTACGCATCAGGTCGTTGGCGACGTAAAGATCGATCAATCCGTCGCTATCGAAGTCCCCACTCACCACTCCGAGACCATTGCCGCGCTCGCGGACGATCCCCGCCACTGAAGTGACATCAACAAAGCGAATTGGGTCCCCCTCGCCGGGGCCGAGGTTGCGGAAAAGGCGGTCTTGGGACGGTGGGTGGTTCTGCGGTCCGCAGTAGTCAGGACGACTCGATGGACTACGGCAGGGGCGATGGTCCTCGAGCCTATAGTCAACGTAGTTGGCAACATAGAGATCGAGCCAACCATCCCCGTCGAAGTCGAGTGCGGCTGCACTCGTAGAAAAGCCATCATCCCCGGCGCCGCCAGCCTTCGCGACAGCCTCGAAGCCGACGGTTCCGGCAGCGTCGCGGCCGAGGTTGCGCCACAGCTGGTTGACACCAAAGTTGGTCAGGTACAAGTCGATCCAGCCGTCGTTGTCAAAGTCCCCCGCTACGACACCCATCCCATACCCAGCAGCCTTCAGACCCGCTTCCACGGTGACGTCCACAAACATCGGGGACCCCAGCGTCGAAACACCCTCGTTGCGAAAAAGGCGGTCAACCGGCGATGCGCTGCGGACAGAAGAGCCTGGGTCGTTCGACCGAAGAACCTCCAACCGACCTCCCTGGACTAGGTAAAGATCGAGATCACCGTCGTTGTCGTAATCTACGAGGGCAGCTCCCCCGCCGATCACTTCGGCCAAGTAGAGCTGGCCAGTCATACCGTTGGAGTGAACAAAGTCGAGGCCGCTGGCGTTAGAAACGTCCTGAAAATAGAGCGAGTCCTCGACCTGCTGCCGACCCTGCACGCCAGAGACCGCGGGCACTGAGGATTCGCAAGCGAGACTTGCCATCAGCACGATCGCTAGCACAGTTAAGCGAACTACTCTCGCGATCATCACGGGTCGTGCGATTCCTACCATAGACGCGACTCTAAACCGCTCGTGCACCAGGCGAAAGCACGACCCTCGCTGTACCTCTCTAGAGAAGTTGACCAGTGTCACCTCCTGTGGTCTAATCCAAAATCACAGTACCATCGGCCTTCTCGGCCATATCTCGGAGACAGACTAAAAATGAAGAAGTTCCCCTCTCTTTTCCTGTTGGTGACGCTCGCGACGACCGCGGTAGGCGCGCAGAATGTTGCCAGGAACGTGACTCCGGCTGAGTTCGCGACGATGTCAAAAGCTGAGCGACAGGCTGCCGCTCAGGAGCTGAAGGCCGCGGATGCTGCTAGTGCCAGCGCTTTTACGGGCACGTTGGCGGTCGGCGGAACGCATCCATACGCGCCGGAAACGGTCAACATATCGATCACCTACGATACCGGAACGTTCTCCGGTGTGGGCGACATCCCCGCGATCGCCGACAATTTCTCGTTCGGCAACAACTTCGACACGGTAAACGGCGGAACCATTGGCGGCGGCAAAGCGACCGTCACAGTAACCCAGCTCACCGCCTTTATGGCGTTGGTCGACGGTAGTTCTACCGGCACGGGAGGCGCCTTTGCCACGATCTTTGGCCCTCCGAGTACCGCCGGCATCGCACCGAGTCTTACCTCAGCGAATTTTGCTGGTCTCCAAGGCGGAACCTTCAACATGATCCCGATCGGCACCACCTTGACTGGCACACTCGAGTTCATGGCTGGAATTTGGAACTCGACCAACGGCTCAACCGCTGGCACGACGCCGTGTGCTGTGGATTGCGTAGGCTTTGACAGTGGCACCGTGGGCGGACAAGGTTTCCATGGTATGGCAATCGAAGACTTCGGCGGTGGGAACTTCACCCCGAACCCATCAGCCAACGCTATGTTGCGGGCTTCTGGAGCGCTGGTCCCGGTCGAACTGATGAACTTCTCGATCGACTAGCAACCCGCCAATCGTCGTTGCCGAGGAACTTCGAGGGCGCGCTACGGCGCGCCCTCTTTGTATTTCACGCCCCCTTTGTACTTACTGTGTAGTTGCCCCACGTGAATTGACTAAGGGGGACTGTCTTGACGAAGAGCAGAGTCCTCTTCGCAGAGACGTCTTCACTAGCGAGCGAGCGTTGTCACGTCGAGCTGTGCCGTGAGTTCCTGCTCGATTTGAGCTTGAAGAATCCTCGTGCGCTCGTTGCCAAGGTCGTTCTCGACTTGGCGATGCACTTCGTCGAATGTCGCTTGGCGCGCCTCGCGTCGGTCGAGGAGTTGCACTATCCACAAGGTGTGGCCCTCTCTGGGCAAAGCATCCGGTTGTTGCACCAGCGCTCCGACGCTCCCTAGGGCGAGGCCCTTGACCGCGGCAAGGACCTGGGGCCCGAGAGCGGCCACCTGTTCGAGGGTCAGCCAACCGAGCAGTCCTCCGCGCTGGGCCGAGGGCAGTTCGGAGTAGCGAGCGGCCGCCTCCGAAAAGCTCAACTGTCCGCCCCGAATGTCGGCCTCAATCCGCTCGCCGAGGGAATAGCGCTCGAGCAGATTGTCTGCTTCGGCGCGGAATGAGATCGCTGCCAATCGGAACGATGGTGGCATTCGGTAGTGTTCCTGGGTCGCATCAAAGCGAGCTTTGATCTCCTCCTCGAGAAGCGGCTCGAACCGCTCTTGAACCTGGTGTTTGAGCTCTTCAGTGGCAAGGACGATGGTCTCTCGCCAACGAATCGTCGCGACCACGTCAGGATCGCGGTCGAGGCCCAGATTCCGGGCTCGCTCTGCTGCCTGATGCTCGATAGCAAGCCCGTTCAACAGCGTCCTAACCTGCTCCGGCTGGAAATCCGCGAGGTGCTGGCGGACTCCCCGAAGCTGGAGAAGGGAGTTTGCATCCGATAGAGAGAGGCTCCAACGGTCCTCGACTGCCGCGACGATGTGGTTCCCTGGCGTCGAAGCCAACTGCGCGGCGGCTGCATCGAAACGAACCGACGCCAAGAGTTCGTTCTCCAACTCCCGCGCCTGAGCCTTCAAGCGTTCTTGCCCAAGCGCCTGCACAGCCGCCTCACGCTCTTCTAGCGCGGAAGGTTCGATTGCAGACTCGATCCCATCGCAGCGCAACAGGGTAAACCCCTTCGCCGTCTCGATCACTTGGCTGATCTCCCCCGACTCGAGGCGGAACGCCACCTCTTCGATCCCGGTCTCCAGCATTCCCTGCTTCACGAGTCCAATCCGCCCTTGACGAAACCGGGTCTGAGAATCCGATTCGCGAAGGGCGATCGTCCCCCAATCCCCCCCATCCAAGAGCTCAGCGCGGATGGCGGCCATCCTTGCTGCGGTACTAGCTCGCGCCGGTCCCTCGCGCTCGGCACGCTGGAAGATGTTCGAGAGACGAACGCGGCGCGGTCGTCGGAGGCGCTCTCCGTGCTCCGAAAGCCACGAAGCCACCTCGTCGTCGGAGGGAGCGCTCGGTTTGTCGACCCTAGATCGAAAAGCGCGGCCTAGCTCCTTCAGAGCTTCCGCCTGCAGCGCGACTTGGACCGGTTCCAACTCAGCCGCGCCACGCTCCCGCGCTGCTTCTGCCAGCGTCTCCTGCAACGCTATTGCCGTCGTAACCGCCAAGCGACGCTCCGGGTCATCAGTGGCCCCAGTGAGATCCAGCCAGCTTCGATACTCACTCTCCGTGACCTCGCCGCCATGGTAGTGAGCGATGATCGTTTCCCCCAGCGGCTTCGTATGACAACCAGCGACAAGAACTGAAGTTCCAAGGAGAGCGGACGCAAGAATCGAGGCTTTCAAGCGCATAGTGAGAGAGTCCGTTAGGTGAGTGTGGTGAATAGAGCCTGCGAGAACTTTGGTGAAGAACGAGTCTAGTTGACGCACAGCGGGAGGCGGCGGGGAAATGGTGGTGACACACAGCGGTCGGGTTGAACGATAGGTTGGAGTATGCCGAACGCATGCCCGAAGCATGCGGCCATTCCCGAAGCGAAAACCTACTGCGATCTTGATCCGGACAATGGAGTGTCATTTCGCGACCGGGATCGCCGTCGTCAAGTGAGTTGGCGAGGGCCTCGCCTGTCACAGCAACCTGTTTAGCATCACGCCGTAGCTTCCCTCGAGATTGGCCCATGAGAGTTCGAAGTCTAGTCCGAGTTGTCCAGCGAGATGAGCGCCACGAAGAACGATTCTGGCATGGAGGCAGACTGCTCGCCCGCACCCGAAGCTGAACGTAGCTGACGCGGGACTTACCCCTGGCCTTACCCCGGACGTCCCCAAGAGGCCCGTGCCACCTACCTGGATCTCACAGTCATCCTTCCCGAGGACTAAGGCAAGGCGTCCTCGGTAGAAGACCTGATCGTCCCGATCCGCTGACAAGAAGGCAACGACCGCCCGAGGAAATCCTGAGCGATGGGCACGGTGACACTCGATCTCGCATAATCTGGCGAGCTCAAGGTTGAATTGGCACCATTTCTGCTGATCCCAATAAATACACTCAATTCCGAGGGCAATCAGAAAGGACAGCAGAAGGTGTTTGAATCTACTCTCAGAAAAGCGGTGAGGACAGTACTGGCATTCTCAATCCTAGGGTTCATCGCTCTCGTTCTACCGACGCCATCGGTGGCGGAAACCGAGTGGACCGCTTCGCTCTATGCCGGGATTCAGACTTCAGGGGAGGACCTATCGGTTCGAGGTGCCGAGCGGGAGCTCACCCTGGATATCGGCGAAGGGTCTTCGTTCAGCCTCGGCCTCCTGGCTCGGCTCACCGACCGCTTCGGTTTGGCGGCTGAAATTGGGCGTAGCTCTCTCGACCTGCAGCTGGATATCCAATTCGATTCCGGGAGCCTCAGTTCGGCATCCGGCGATGCGGATCTGCTTACCCTCAAGCTCATGGCTCCGATTGTCCTATTCGACTCGCCGTCCGTCCAAGCCTACGTGTCACCGATGGCCGTGTGGAACCAGATCGATGACATCGCCTTGGTATTGACCCCGGAATCTGATTCGACCTTGGCTGGCGCCAACTATGATCCCGAAAACGACGCAGGCCTCGGTCTTCGACTGGGTATCGACTACCTCCCCCGTGAATCGAGCTGGGTCTTCCATGCCTTTGCGGAGTACTTCGAGGCGGCTATCGAGAGTGTCGAGCGGGACAACACCGACGTCAGTCATCTCAGTGCGGAGCTCAATCCGATGACAGTCGGGGTAGGCATCGGATGGAGATTCTAGGCGGCGGCACCTGTCTGCCCGGAGAGGAGCATGATGTCCACTCGGATGTCCAATTCGAGAACGCAGACTTTTGGGGGCCATCACCCTGCGTTAGGTCCATCGACGCCGCAGTTTCCGGGCAGCCAGGCCCATGAGCAGAAAGGCAAGCCACACAGCATTCCATCCGGAGAGGGTTGGCACTTCGATCACGTTCGGCAAGCCGACGACGAACTCGGTCGCGTCGCTAGCTCCAGGAAGCGATGGATCGTCGGAGACGTCTTGGCTCTCGTTCGTACCGTTGCCATTCGAGTCAAAAGCAAGTGTGGCCTGGTTTGAAAGAATCGTGCCCGGTGCGGTCGCTGAATTGATGATGGCGTCAAGGGTGATGGTGACGAGTCCACCGGCCGCAACGGTACCGTTCCAGGTGACGGTGCCAGCGACCGGGTCGAGCACGACGGCCCCCGAGCTGGCAACAGCGCTGAAGCCAAGAAGCTCTGGGGGCAGTTGATCGACCAATTCGTGGCCCGGGTTGTCACTCTGATCCACAGTCCCTGAGTTGCTCAATTCGATCGTGTAACGAACCTCTCCTCCAGCTGCGAAGTATCCGGTGACGCTCTTGCTCGCGGCGAGCTCTACGCCGAATCCCGGAGTACTTCTCGGTAGCAAGCACCACTCGGTGAGGACGCCGGTATCGACCGGCTTCACATCAGCCACGGTCAAGCGCCAGGTGCCTGCGTTCGCCTCACCGTCAAAAACCGACAGAGGCTCGAGTGGACGCACCGCACTGTCCAACGACGGCGGAGTACCGTCGCAGGAAGTCTGGGCGTCGCCAATCGCCGAGTCGTCGAACAGCGCATCGATGTCGTTGCCCAGGCACGGATCCCCGGTGAATGAGATCGGCTGGTCGAGCAGCGTGTTCGAGGTCGCCGTGTCAAGGTGCTCGAGGGAGATCACGAGATCCCCAGTAGCGCCATGGAGAACACGTAGCACGACGTCGAGATCTGAGACCGCTCCGAGCAACGAAACGTCGATCGTGTCCGACACGCCGCCCGAATCATCATCGGGAATCGCCAGCATGGGCGAAGAGCACACCGCAACCTCCGTGAGAAACTCCCGCGCCACTCCCGGTGGACCGAGGCCGCAGGCGGTCTCCGCACGAGTTCGCCAAAAGTAGAAGGTCTCGGGCTCGAGTGGCGGGCTGACCGTCCAGCTGGCAAAGGGCGGCGACAAGGTGGCCGTACGATCAACACTACCGAACAGCGGATCGTCGTCAATCTCGACGACTACCGCGTTGACGTTGGTGGCCTGCCAGGAGAGGACCGGGGTCCGTGATACGTCCACGGCTCCATCAGTTGGGAACAGCATTGCCGGAGGTGACGCCAGACCATCGTGGATCGCTAGCGCCACCGAGTCGCCACCCACGTGGGAACCGTCCGTCCCCTCCACTTCGACATCGAAGTGATCGAGAGGAGGGTTGTCCGTGTTCGAGATCGTCATCGTTGCTCCTCCGGGAGCAACAACCAGAGGCGGTTGAAACGTCACCGTCGAGCCTGGTGGCTGACCGCTGGCCGAGAGCGCCACCGACCCCGAGAAGGCCGATCCGACGTCAACATTGAAGACAACCACGTCACCAGCACAGATCGCCGCCGCCTCAGGAGTGACTTCCACCAGATCGCAGGCCGGCGCAACGTCGAAGTCCGGAGTTCCGTCGTCCGCTGAGCCCGAACTACCCTGAAGCGCGTTGAAGCCGAGCCCCCTTCGTGCCGCAGCCTCCCAGATGCGGCACTGATTCTGCCCCGTCGTGAGCATGGTATCGGCGAGAAGCAGGGCGTTGCGTGCTTCGACGAAACCGGGATTGCACGGTGTGAGCTTCATTGCGTCAAGGACCAGCTGGAGCAGTAGGTTGTTGCCGCCAGTGGTCCAATCGTCCGAAATGTCGGGATTGAAACCGTGATCCTCGACCAACAACCAATGGAGGTCCCAAAGCATCGAAGCCCACACGAAACCCACCCCGTGCGGGACAGCCTGGGTCGGCAGATCGGCGTAGGTGTAGCCGTTGACGGCGAGGTTGCTGGTGTAAGGGGCCGGACGGACGCCCGTACCGGTAACAGGATCCTGATCCTTCGCCCAGGTGCCAATGCCACGCCAAGTCAACGGCGTATCCGTCGAGCGGCCGGTGACGAGAAGTGCAAGAACGTCGCTCCAGCCCTCCCCCATCTGCTCATCGTTCTGGAGGCATTGATCCGTTGCGGGGCCACCGACCAATCGAATACTCACGCCATGACCGTACTCGTGCGCGATGATGTCGTTCGCGAAGTCTCCGTCGCGTTCCGGGGAGGCGTCGTACCAAAGGTACATCTGTATTCGCCCGGGGATGCCGTCAGGGTCGGCGAGGAAGTTGGCGTTGTTGCGCTCACCGGCGTCGGCAGCGTCTTGCGCCTCGGCCTTGACGTGATCGCCGCCAAGGCCACCGTTTCCGTAATTGTTGACCTGGAAGTTTCCCGACTGCTCATCAAAGCCGTAACGATAAGTGATGTCGTGAAGGAGATTCGTCCAATAGAAGAGGTTAGCTACCGCGGCATGGATGTATTGATCGGGTTGATCCGCGGGACTGTAAGGCACGGTGCTGCCGGTAAAGTCGAGGGCCGAGCCACCGTTCGGCACGCTCGCGGGATCGGCCAGACCGTCGTCGTCACGATCCGCATAGGCATCGGCGTTGTTGCCACGAGTACCGGTGAACTCCGGTCCTGACGCACCATCGGTATCGTGCCAGCCAAACGGCGAGGCGACTGGGTCCGCCGGCGACTCCACTATTTCGCGAGGACCGTCCCCTGGATGCTCGGTGGGAATTGCGAAGACTTCATAGCGAGCACCATCGCCTCCCATCGCTGCGACCGCCGTCGTCTTAGCCGACGACGACTCCGAAGGTGTCGACGAGCCGTCCAGTTCTCGGGTCTTCAGACCGCCCGAGCGCGGCCCAAAATCGTCGCGCACTACGCGATCGATCACCTCCAGCACTTCACCATCGAGCGCATCGATCTGGAGCGCCCATGCAT
>JAIOJS010000543.1 GCA_019911795.1 Thermoanaerobaculia bacterium
GCCGAAAGAAGACGCCCAAGATAATCGTGATCACGGGAAGGGCGGGCGGAAAAATCCGAACTGCCGCCGCGTCGTTGGACGACGTCACCAGGCTGCTCCTCGCGCCGCCAGACAGGGCTTCGAGCTAGTTGACGGGGCGCGGTTTCGTTCCGACATCCTGGTAGATCTTGTCATCCTCCAAGGCGACTGTGGAAGGACACCGACAACGAGCTCGCACGACCCTTTCTATCCGCAGTCCGGCGCAAACGGCTAGACTCGCAGGCCCGGAGTCAGGGTCTAGGTTCTCCTTGCCGCGTCAAGTACCCGACCTGCTCCCAGAGCACCCATCCTCCAGCAACCATCAAGGGTACCCCCTCCATGCGCCGAACTATCTGTCGCTCCCCACTTGGCCTCCTATGCCGCTACCCCGCGATCCTCGCGACCGCTCTCCTCTTGACCTCAGCGGCCGGCGCCCAAGTCTCCGTGAACGGTCCGGCAACCGCTCCGGCGGGTGCCCCGATCGACATCTCCTGGGTTGGAGGTGGCGACAACGGCGACTTCGTGAGCATCGACGCCGCCGGAGCCCCTCACCGTGACTACGGACCTTACGTCTACGCCAAGCAGGGCAGCCCCAAGTCTCTGGAGGCCCCCGACGAGCCTGGAGCCTACGAGATCCGCTATCACCTGGCGGGATCCTACGAGGTGGTCGCGACTTCCCCGTTGAAGGTCACCGACGTGACCGCGACGATCGACGCGCCATCCACCGTCGGTGCCGGCAGCGAGATCACTCTGACCTGGCAGGGCCCAAACCATCCCCGCGACTTCATCAGCATTGATCCGGCCGGCGAGCCTGAGCGGTCCTATGGTCACTATGTCTACACCAAGCAAGGTAGCCCCATCACGCTCCCTGCACCCAACCAACCCGGCGAGTACGAAGTACGGTACCACATGGGCAAGAGCTACCGAGTCCTCGGCAGTGCGCCGATGAGCGTCAGCGTCGTCTCGGCGACCCTGGAGGCTCCGACCCGAGTCACCGCCGGCTCCGAAGTCACCGTCTCGTGGAGCGGACCGGGAGGACGACAGGACTTCCTCAGTGTCGATGAGGTGGGAGCCCCCGAGGCGTCCTACGGCCGGTACGTCTATCTCCACGACGGAAGCCCGGTCACGATTCCGGCACCCGATGAGCCGGGGGAGTACGTGTTGCGCTACCACCTGGGAGGGACCGGCTACCCGGTGATCGGCAGCTCTCCTCTCACTGTCGGCCAGGTCTCCGCCTCGGTGTCGGCGCCCGGCGAGGTGACGGCGGGAGAGCCCTTCGAGGTCACCTGGGACGGTCCAGACAACCCTCGGGACTACGTGACCATCGTTCCGGTTGGAACGGAAGAAGGCGAGTACGGACACTACGGCTACACCCAGCGCGGAAACCCGGTCCGGGTTCAGGCTCCGAAGGAGCCCGGAGTCTACGTCGTGAGGTATCAGACCGGTCAGAGTAACCGCGTCCTGGCCAGCGCCACTTCGACGACCACCGTCGTCGCTGGCGCGAGCACCGGCCACCTGCGAGTCAAGAGTGGCGGATCCACGGACTCGGGACGTTCGGCCGGCGCGGTCGAAGTGATCCTCGACGCTTCCGGCAGCATGCTGCAGCGCATCGACAATCGACGACGGATCGAACTCGCAAGGGAAGCACTCGTCGCCCTCACCGGGTCCGCCCTGCCCGAAGGCGTCCCTTTTGCGCTACGGGTCTTCGGGCACCGAGAGGCCGGCTCGTGCCGCACCGATCTCGAGATTCCCCTGGCGCCGCTCAATCGCGCCGAGGCCGCCGCTCGTATCCAGTCCGTGGAATCCAAAAACCTGGCCAAGACGCCAATCGCCGCCTCGTTGGCCAAGGTCCGCGAGGACCTCGCCGGTGTCGACGGACCGCACCTCGTCATCCTCGTCACTGACGGTGAGGAAACTTGCGACGGAGATCCCGCTGCCGCCATCGACGCTCTGCGCAAAGGCGGCATCGAGGTCCGGGTCAACATCGTCGGCTTTGCCATCGGCGACCTCGCCACCCGCGAGGACTTCGAGCGCTGGGCCCGCCGAGGAGGTGGCAGCTACACCGACGCCTCGAATGGTGACGAGCTCGCCCGCGCGGTACGCGAAGCACTCCGGCCTCCGTTCGAGGTCCTCGCCAATGGCGACGTCGTCGCCACCGGCATTGTCGACGGACAGCCTCTCGAGTTACCGGTGGGCCGCTACGACGTCCGCCTCCTGACGAGCCCGCCGCGCGATCTCGGCTCGGTCGAGGTCACCGCGAACGAAGAGGTCACCTTGAACAGCCACGAGGGCTAGGGCCAAGACCCGCACGACGAGCAAACCGTCGATGAGCATCCGGCCGACGGACCGGCCAACCTACGACTTCTTGCCCTTCTGACGGAGATAGCCCGTCGCCCGGTCTAGGGCTGCGTTGGGATTTCGGTTCTGGCCGCCACTCATTGGCGTAACCTGATAAAGGTCGACGTCACGGCTCGAGCCTCGATCCGGGAGCGGCCCCGCCTTCATCTTGAAGCTACCTTCTTGGCGAGCACGATCGACGGCCGAGCGATCGGACTCCCGCACATCCTCGCTGTGCTTTCGCGACCTCAGGCGTGCACGGAAGAAAGACACGCCCTCGAGCAGGGCGATGCTCGCAAGGACCACGGCAGGAAAGATCAGGATCAGGTAGACCGACATTCAGTGCTCCTTTTCCAAGTACGCATCGTGCTACTTCGTTGGTCCCCAAGTCTACTCGACCGAGAAATGCGACTTGACCCGGTGAGCGCGATCCTGCCTGGAAAACCAGGGTCAGGGATGGGTTGGCTCACCCTCCGACACGTCGTGGGTCAAGAGAGGGTATGGATTGATCGCTCCGAGAGTGCCCACGTAGATGCCGTAGTGGAGATGGGTGGGTGTGCCCTTCGCGTTGCCGCTGTTGCCGACAAACCCAACCACTTCGCCACGGCGAACTCGCGAGTACTCTCGAATCGGCCCATACCCTTCGAGGTGAGCCAGGTAGTGGACCTGTCGACCGGGACCGAGGATCCGAACGACGTTGCCACCCAGCCGATTCACCCCGATCGAGAGAACCACGCCGTCGACCGGCGAAACCACCGGCGTATTGCGCTTGGCGAAGATATCGATGCCCCGGTGTTTGCGACCTTCCGAGCGGGCCGCCCCCCAAGTATCGACTAGGCCCTGAGGGGAGACCCCTTGAACCGGAACCGGTATCGAATCTGGCGCCATTGTCACACTGAGGACCACCAGCGCTCGCAATACGGGAGACGCCCCCACCGCCAGGGCGGCGACCCCAACGAGAAGCAGGGTGATGAGGGCTTGTTTGATTAGCTTCTTGATTCGAACCTTCTCCGGCGCCCGAGTCTATCCAACGGAGCACGGAGCGCGAACCAAGGCCGCACTCTCTCCGCCCCGCTACCCCTTCAGGAGAATGGGTCTCGGCTCCCGCCGCTACGGCACAGCTCCGCTCCACCGCGATGTAGAACCGTTCTCGAAACCATCGACAAAGACGGGGGGCGCGATGAAGAGACCGAAGGCGCCGGGATCTGCGCCGACCGTGACGCTCGCCACCGAGTGGGTCGCGGCATCGATGACCGACACGATGGTGTCCAGAATATTCACCACATAGACCTTGCCGCCATCCGGAGTGAAGGAGATGCCCACTGGACCATCTCCCACCGCGATGGTGTCGACCACCGAGTTGGTGGAAGTCGAGATCACCGACACGGAGTCGTCAAACCGGTGGGTCACATAGACGAAGGCTCCGTGGGGACTGACGGCCACGCCCGCCGGAAAGTTCGCGACGGGCACCGTGGCGAGGACCGTGTTGTTAGAGGTGTCGATCACCGAGACGGAGTCTCCCACGAGGTTGCCAACATAGACACGGCTGCCATCGAGATCGACCGCCATCGCAAAGGGTGTGTCGCCTACCGCTACCGTATCGACCACTGCGTTCGACCCAGTGTCGAGAACGGACACCGAGTCGTCTCCGATGTTCGCTACGTAGAGCCGGCCGCCATCCGGACTCACCACGACGCCGGCCGGCGACTGTCCTACCGCAACCGTAGCGATCACCATGTTGGTAGCGGCTTCGATCACCGAGAGAGTGTCGTCGCCAGAGTTGGAAACGTAGACGCGCCTCCCGTCCGGCGTGACCGCCACCCCCTGGGGAACAGTCCCCACCGCCACCGTAGTGATCAGAGTATTCGTCCCGGCGTCGATCACCGAGACGACGCCAGCGGTGCCGTCGCCCACGTAGACGCGGCTTCCATGCGAGTTCACCGCCACCGGCACACCGAACGACTCCCCTGGTTGCCCAAAGCCCACTGGGATCGAGGCGACGCTCATATCCGTAGCCGTGTCGAGGACCGACAAGCCGTTGTCAGCGCCGACCGTGATGTAGGCAAACGGCTGGGCGCTCGCCAAGCTGGAGTACAGCAGCGTCCCCAAGACTCCGAGAGCTGGACCGAGTCCAAGCCGCTTTCGACGACGGATCTGGCCACTCTCGACGGTCGTAGAGCATCGCTCATCTCGGGGTTGTCGTCGGGCGGGGCAGGGTTCGAACGGCTTCAACATGGAGTTCTCCTGTTCCAATCAGTGAGCGAAGGGCCCCCTAGGAACCGGACTTCCGGACAAGTGGGGACATATCCTCCTGCGCTTTCCAGGAGAGGAAGGGGCCGACGGGAGTTGCCAGAGCCTCCTCCAAGAGCTGCCCGTGGAACTAGCCGTGCGGTCTCAAGGGGGCAGGGTCAGCGGTTTCTCGAGTGATCCTTCCCGAGGTTGGATCCACGAACGAACTCAGTACATCGGATTGCCGTTCGCTGATTCAGTCGGTACCTCTTGAATCGCATCCCAATGCTCTACGATCTTGCCATCCGCATCGAATCGGAAGAAGTCCATGGTGACGTACTCGTCATCGCCTGGCCACTGCTGATGAGTGTGGAGAGCGACGAGGTCCCCTTCCGCCACGGCACGCACGAACTCGATCTGCTTTCCGGGGTACTGCACCGCCATTTCGGTGAAGTAATCGATGAATCCCTGCTTGCCGTCCTCCACCGCTGGATTGTGTTGGATGTAGTCGGCACCCACGTACTTCTCCACCGCCGCCGCAGGATCGCCCAGATACGCAGTACGGTAGAAGGCAATAGCACTTCTCTTGTTGGCCTCTAGGTCGTGACCCATGTGACTACCCCAGGCGATTCGTTCTTCTACGTCTTGGTGTTCGTCGAGCGAGTCTTCGTCGAGCGTGCCTTCTTCGAGGGCTTCGCCTTGCCGGAGCTGTTCAAAGAGACCGCTCGCCGGATGAGCGCCTTGAAGGCCGACGCATCAATTTCCTCGCCTTCGCCGATGTCGATAGCACGGCGGACGTTTCCCTCGAGGCTCGAGTTGAAGAGACCTTCCGGATCCTCCAGCGCAGCACCCTTGGCGAAGGTGAGCTTCACCACCTTCTTGTAGGACTCGCCCGTGCACAGGATGCCATCGTGCGACCAAACCGGGGTGCCCCGCCACTTCAGCTCCTCGACCACATCCGGGTCTGCCGCCTTGATCAGCTTGCGCATTCTGGCGAGGGTCTCTCCGCGCCAATCTCCGAGGTCGGCGATCTTCTCTGAGATCAGTTCCGACGCCGACTGGCTCTGGACTTCGTCCGACTTCTTCACCTGCTGCTCCTTCGGGTGGCTTGCCACCCTCTTCAACTGACTCGGTTCAGTGGCCGTGCCCGTGGTGCTTCGCGGCGGAAGGCTCTGACTCGTTGTAGCCACGGAGCTCTCCATACTTCTCAACCTGCGCGTCGGTCAGAAGCGCCTTTGTCTCCAGATGAGCAAGAAGATGGACCGCCCGGAGCTGCCCCTGAAGAAGTCCGATCTCCTCCGAGGTCGTTTGCAGCTGGTCAGGGCCAATTGTGCCCGTGGCGAACTCCGCGTCCAGCCGAGTCTCGGCGGCAACGATACTCTTGCCGAGCGCTATGGCCTGGGACTGCATGGCCTCGAATGCACGTTCGACCGCCGCTCGCTGCGACGAAGACAACTCGAGACTGTCGGCCAGTTCCAGAACATGCATTGGCCCAGGATAGCCATTCAACTCGCCCGGCAGCGCCATACCCATGCCCTTGCCCCCGAGATAGCCGGCGACCTGCTCCTCAGAAAGTGCTTTGATCTCACGGTTCTCGAGACCGCCGTATGTGCTCTCCTCCGCGAAGAGAGGAAACACTCCTGTGACCGCAATCGCTGACAGAGCCAATACCCTTCGAATCACTTCACATCTCCTTCATTTGCGACAGTCCCGCACCCAAGCGCCTCCGTGCCGCTAGTCGTCAACGGCTAGATTTCTCACACTTTACGGCTGGTCAGGCGGAGGCGCAACTTCAACTCGACCCTCACCCGGAGGAACTCGACATACCGGCCACCAACCGACCGCGGTCAGAGCAGAACCTGCCAATAGCCGACGTCAATCCACCGGCCCTGCTTGAAGCCGACCTGTCGAAACGTCCCCAAGTGCACGAAGCCCAGTTTCTCATGGAGCGCAACGCTGGCATCGTTCGGCAGTGCGATACCCCCAATTGCCGTGTGCATTCCCAAGGCACGCAACTGAGTCAGGAGTTCCAGGTAGAGCGAGCTCCCAATACCGTGGCCTGCGCACCCCTGATCGAGGTAGACCGTGGTCTCCACCGAGTGGCGGTAAGCCCGGCGACCCTTCCAGCTGCTTGCGTAGGCGTACCCAACCAGATCGCCTTCCTGCTCTGCAACGATCCACGGCAGGGAGACCTCGCGCGTCTCCGCCAAGCGACCCGCCATCACCTCCCCGGAAACGGGCTCCTCCTCGAACGTGACCACGGTATTCAGGACGTAGTGATTGTAGATACGCGCAATCGATGCCGCATCCGCACTCTGCGCTGGACGTAGTTTCAGTTCTTCCAAGTGAAACGCCGGAGAGGGGGGCCGACCGCAGGGCCTTCGAAGCCCTACGGTCAAACTCCCAAGCCAGCGACCTCCGTGCGATCACCATGCGCATGGGGCGACGAGACCAAGAGAAATGAGACCGGCTCCTGCGACTCGTTTCCAAACTGGTGGGCCGTCCCCGGTGGTACCTCGACCCCCTGCCCGGCGGCCAGTCGAATCTCCGTTCCTCCTACCTCCAAGACCGCTTCTCCCGCCAGAACATAGAAGAACTGTCGGGCCGTCGAATGGTAGTGCCGGCGCTCGCGTTCTCCCGCCGGAACCAACTCTTGGATGACGCTGAGTTCGGGATGATTCAACAAGTGCCATCCGAAGCTAGCTTCACCCCACCGATACTCCTCGCTCGATGACGTCTCTGCAATTCGGACCATGTTGAACTCCATTCCGCCGATCGGATAGATACCGTCGGGAAGACCCACGAGAGCGCCACGCGAACCGGAGAGTGGTTGCGCCCAGCAGAATGGGGTGAGTCTACGACAACAACTATCGTGTCCCGGCTCTCATGCTAGTTCCCTGAACCGCAGGCACTGTCCGTCCCAGCCCCATGATTCTGACGAACCGACTCGTGCAACCCGCCAAGCCAACCGTGTCGATGAGTTCGGCGGCATCGAGCGACTATGCGTCAGGCGACGCCCCGGAAACTCGCTGCCACCAGAAGACTACCCAGGGCGATTGACACCACTCCAATCAGCTTGAGATAGCGCAGAGCCGGGGGAACAGCGGACTGCGCAAAACGATAGTGCCACCGCCAGGGAATGAAGGCGAGTCCAATCGTCGTGATGACCAGAACCCAGCCAAAGACTGCTATTGCACTGGCGAAAGGCATTTGCGGCGCTCGAGTCAAGAGCGCCCAACCCACGATCAGGCGGAGGGCCAGTTCCAGGTAGTGCACCGCAGCAGAGCTGGCAAAGCTCGAGAGGAACCGACCGGCTCTCTCCGGGGCGAGGATAGAGGTCAGACCCAGCCCGACAAGGTATAGGCCGGTTGCGATAATGACTCCCAGGGCGATGATGGTCATCTGTTGTTCCGATCGTTAGAAATGGGTCCGCCTGTGAGCGCAAGGCAGAGCGCTAGCTGCCTCCGCGCGACGTGCCCCTGCAGGGACACCGTTGCGTCTCAGGATGTACTCCCAGATCGTCACGGTGCGTCGAGAAGATCCAGACTTTGCTTCACCGCTCACCGCTCACCACCTTGGGATCTAGGTGTCATGGCCGTAGAGGTACTGACGCCACGAGTCCGACTCAGCGACCGCCTTGATCACCTGGTTCCTCTGCTCGAGAAGCCGGGTCATGTAAGCCGTCAGCACCAACCGGTCGACAACCTGCCCTAGTAGGGCGAACGGGGTTGTGAAGTCGAATACATCGTTCATGAGCGTCGAACCGTTCTGCCGACTGAAGTGGTGGTCGTGGTCGAACCGACGGAAAGGGCCGCTCACCATGGAATCACGAAAGTGGTCCGGCCGCCGGAACTGGCAGACTCTGGACTCGAGACTCAACCAAAAACCGAAGTGTCTTGCTTTCCAGGTCACCGATTCCCCTTGCTCTATCAATCCCGTGGCCACCCCGGCCACTACCAACTCTTCGTTGGCCTCCATCGAGGCTCGATGGAGATCGATGGAGCGCGACAAGTCGAAGACCCGCTCGATCGGCGCCTCGACGATGGTGTTCAACTCGATGGTTGGCATGGGTCGATGGCGAAGCCAGTTTCAATGCACTTCAGGGACTCACTCCGGCGCTGGCTAGACGGCCCGCCGAGACTCTCCGCAGTAGAGAGGCTCCCTAGCATGCCACTCATGGTCGATCTGCCGCATCAGCAACCCACAGTCAAACCTGACGGTGCCGTCGGGAAAGACGGATCTATCTTCAAAATAGCTGGAGTAGACCTCTTCCACATCCAACGCCTCTACATGCCAGTTCTTCGTGCGTAGCTCGAGGCCATCCAGCACATGAGGGTCCTGCGTTGCGGAGTAGCCGAGAGAACCGGCCTCGAAGAAGGCCGAAGCCTCCTCCAGGGATTTAAAGACACTGGAAGATGGAAGTGCGCCGCCGGCCCTCGCCTTGACCGCAAGAATCGGCTCGCTCCCCTCGCCCCTGAGAATCACCGAATAGCGATCATTCTGTTCCTCGACCTCAAACTCACTGTAGTGATGTTGGCCGGGGAACAGCCGACCGCCCACGAGCGTGTTGAGCCTCGACGAAGTGTCACGCCGGGGGATGAAGACTCCTTCTCCACCTTCGGGCAGCACAACGGCAATCCTGTGAGCCGCGTTCTCGGACGCGATACCCAACACGGTGGGTACGAATCGAGGACGGATACCCTTGAGCCGAATCAAGCAAACGCCCCCGATTCCAACCCCTCCAACCAGCTTTGACCGCAGTGGATCTGGGAGCACGGCGGACAACGCATCTGGATCGACCTGGAAGTTGACGAGAATCCTTCGATCTATCACTCCGCGAATGACTGGGATCTTCATCGCCGATCCTTTCGACCGAGGCCTCGAGCGGACATCAAACTCAGCGGCAGAAGCCGTGAGAACTCCCGAACACCGTTCACCGCCAAGACTCGGATCCTGCCGCTAATGACACTCTTTCGATCGCTTGGCGACATACGGTTCGAGTTGATCCTCTTGTTCGAGAGCCAGCAACTCTTCGAGCAGCCTGTACTCCTCCACCTCTCCCCTTTCCTTCATGGCGCGGTAGGTCCGCAGCGTTCCCTGGACACCTGCGAGATAGACCGGAAGACTTCCTGGGTCTGCGTCAGGGTGCTTGATCTGGTAGGCCGCCTGGGAATACATGTGCTGAAGTGTCAATGTCGGTGGAAGGTCCTTGAGCTTTCTCTCCGGACCGAGGATCGCCGGGCACACATTGACGGTGAGGTCTTCTACCTTGATCAGCCATTCGGTGAGCCAGCCCGCTGCTTGTCGTGCTGACTCTGACCCCGGCTCGGTCTCGAGTACCTCGACATAGGAGAGGGCTGTCTGCCGATCGTCGGAAGCGGCTGGCTTCTGAGCTGCAAGGGAGCTGCCCAAAGCAAGGGCGAGAAGTAAACCAACCGCCGGCAAGGTCAATTTCGTAGACAAACTGTTTCCCTTTTCCAAGTATGTGACGTTCCAGTCTGAAGCATAGCGGACGGCAGCCAACTGGCCACACCGGAGAGCAAGGCTACCGAAGCCTGACCGATGAGCCCAGCGGAACGATGAATGTTTGGGTCAGGCACCCGTTGGGACGGGTGACTAGCACTAGTGGACTGTAACCCTCGAACGGTTAGTGGTTGGGCGTGTCATCAGGGGCGAGATCAAGGCGCCCCGACGCAGGCATAGCGGGGCCTATGTCGAGGAGGGGCAACGCCGAGCTCGGCCCTGAGGGCCGGCCAGGCGCT
>JAIOJS010000544.1 GCA_019911795.1 Thermoanaerobaculia bacterium
AGAAAGCGCGGCCTCTATCGGCTCTTTACCTCGACCGGCCTGCAGCTCTGTCCGCTGAGGGCTGCGAAACCAGCAGCGGCGTCTACCACATAGCGGTATTACCCGACTCGAATCCGTCGGCGAAAATACTTCCACCTACGAGCTCGAGTTGATAGAGCTGAACCGTGTTGGTGGAGCCGAAGACGCGTAGGAAGTAGGTCCCGGGGCCCCCCAGAGCGAAGTCCGTCAAAGTCTCTGGAACGCCCAGTCCTCCCGCATTGACGGTTGTCAGAACCGTCACTCCATTGGTTCCAATCACATCGAACCCCAGGTTGCTCTGCACGAGGGAATTGAAAGAGGTTCCCGCGGTGCACGACCCGTCTGGGTTCTGTGGACCGTTCAGGTAGGTCGCGCCGACCGGCGACAGGGTGACGGAAGACAGAACCGAGCCCACGTCGAAGCTGTAGAAATCGACATCGCTATCGTCGTCGATGCTGACCGTACTCACGGTCACGGATTGAGACACACTGCCCAAATCGGTCGCGGTCGCGAAAGTATCGTTGTGCTCGTTGGAGTCGCCGTAACCGCGTTGGGCCGCCTGCAGATCGTCGTGCTGGACTCCGTCGAAAGCGAAGCTGACAAACGGCTCCATGAGCTTGGTCTGTTGGACCGGGCAGACGTGGGAAATGCCTAGACCATGTCCGTGCTCGTGGGTGAGCACGTTGCGAAAGCCCTGCGAGTTGTTGCTCTGATTGGAGTAGAAGCTGTCAAAGGCATCGATGACCATGTCGCCGGTGTTGGGAAAGAAATTGTAGGCCAGGATATTGCTGTTGCCATCGATGAAGTGGGCACCAATCCGGACGTCGCCGCGCACTCCGAGGACTCCCGGAGAACCCGTGAAAGCGGCCCCGTCGTCGGTGGGCTGGAAGACGAGCGTATTGCCGGTCAAGTTACCAAAGGCGTCGAAAACCTGGGCGAAGAGAGCCTGCCAGGTCGCAGTGCTGCCATAGAGACCATCCAGCCAGGCAAAGAGTTGGCTGGGGCTCTGTGGCTCACCTACGGCCCCTGGGATCGTCGTCCCGTCTGGGATGTAGCTCCAGGTAAGAGTCGTCGGATCACCTTGTCCGAGGCCGCCACCACTAGCGGTGGCGGTCCAGCGGTTTCCATCAGGAAACTGAAAGGGCGACACGTTGGCGCCCCGTAGCTCGTGCCAGCGTGGCCCCGCTTGGAAGAGCGGATCCGGGCCCTGGGAATAGCGCTGGGTAACTTCCTCCACGTAGCTCTGCGGCGTGCCAGGTGCAAAACAAACGGCGAGGCGGTCCTGTCCTTTGGAGAGCACCGCACTTTCGAGATGACGCCAGATCGCGTCTCGAAGCTCCGGCGGCAGCTGCGGGGAGTCGGCCGGCCCTGGAACCGCGAGGAGGGGTGTAGCACCGAAAAGAAGAGCGACTACGGAGAGCTTCTTGAGCATCGCATTAGGTCCTCTGATAGTTGGTGAGAAGGAGATCGTAACACGCCATCGCGGTACCGTTGCCTTGTTTCTCAGCATTGCACGGCTGGGCGGGTTGCCTGCGGTCGCGCCTGGTGTGGTAACATCTGATGCGTGCGCACCACGCTCAATATTGACGACGACATCCTCCATGCGATCAAGGAGCGGGCTCGTCGAGAGCATCGATCGACCGGAGAGGTGCTATCCAACATCGTGCGGGAGTCCCTGGTCAGAGGGTCACAGAGCGGTGAGATCGCAGAGGAAGGGAGCTTCTACGGTTTCGACCCCCTTCCCCATCGAGGTCCGGTCGTCTCAAATGAGTTGATCGATCGGTTGCGCGACGAAGAACCCTAACGGTGCGCGCCCTTCTTGACGTCAATGTTCTGCTGGCGCTCCTCGACGCCGACCACGTCGAACATCGGCTGGCACGAGAGTGGTTCACGCGAGAGGTGACTGCGGGTTGGGCGTCCTGCGCCTTGACTCAGAACGGCCTAGTGAGAGTCTTGAGCCAGTCGGGGTATCCGAGTCCCGTGACTACGGCCGAAGCCATGAATCGCCTTCGCCGGGCCACATCTTCTCAGTACCACGAGTTCTGGGGCTGCGAGCTGAGCCTCCTGGATCCGACGTGCGTGCGAGAGGATCGGCTGCTCGGACCCCGCCAGGTCACTGATGTCTATCTTCTTGCTCTAGCGGTCCAGAGAGCCGGGCGCTTCGTTACCTTCGACCGTTCCGTCCCCCTTGGTGCGGTGCCTGCAGCCACTACCGAGAATCTCGTCGTCCTGTAGGCGACACTGCCACTCACCTACTTCACAAGTTCGGCCGCAAGCCTTGGAAACAGATGCTCGGTCAGACTATGACGAGGCTGATGTCCGGACGCATCCGAACGCAGAACAAAATCACGATCGACCAACTGAAACCCCGGGATCAGATCGTAGCTAGCCTTGGAGATCAGACTCCGCGTCTGTACTGCGACAATGCGACGGTAGAAAACACTCGGAAAATGATCCGCCCAGAGTCGCGCATCACTCTCCTTCGGCGGCCGCATCTGCAAGTCGTAAAGCATGCAACTGCACCAGCACCAGATCAGGGTTGGAAGGAGAAACCTGGGGCGCGTAGTCGCGGAGATACTTCTCCAACGCCAACGCCCCTTGCTGCGGCCTGAAGCCGCCGAGACCGCCGACATCATTGCCACCGGAGAAGCCCTGACACGCCGGGCAGTTCATCCCGATCGGCTCGATGATCAGAGCCTTCCCCCGCAAGGAGCTTAGGTTGAAGGTCTCTCCGTCCTGGTCGATCAACTCGAGGTCAGGGTAGGTCTCGTCCACGTTCGGCGGCCAGGGATCGGGAAGCTCTACCGCGCTCTCAGTGCGCGACGCCTCGGGCCGCAACAGAACAAACGCGCCGAGGGCCAACAGGACCAGGACGAGGATGCGGCGGGTCATAGTCAAAGTCCCTCGAGAAACTTCTTGTGAACATAGTTACGACCGGCACTCGCGCGGCGCACGCGGAACCGGATCGCGCCGCCGACGGTCACCTCCTGCTCCGCTACCAGGCTCGCCGGCATCGACACATCGATCTCCGTCCCGACCGCATCCGCCAGGAGGTGAGCAAATTCCTCGACGGGCGCAGCGGAGTCGACCCCGACCGTAACCGTCACGCGGTCACCGGTGGCCTCCGCTCTCACCGCCTGAACAACCCCGGTGAGATCACTCCAGTTCTCGACAATCTGGACCATCGCGACCTCCTTTCGTGCTAGCTAGTCACCCGTCGGCCGACAGATACCGGACAATAGCCTCGGCGATTCCCTGTCCGGTCTCCTGCTGATAGTAGCTGTAGCCGGGCTGCGGGTTCACCTCGAAGCAATAGTACTCGCCCTCTGGGGTGACCCTCAGGTCGATGCCGGCGAGCGGTAGGTCGAGGGACCTCGACAGCTTTCGGCAGCGCTCCTCCACCTCTGCCGGCAGAGTGATCGCCAGCATCTCGACGCCGAGGTCGTCGCGTCCGGCGTAGCGGTAGTCGACCGCCTCCGATCGAATCTCCGTTGCAAACAGCTCGTCTCCGGCCACATGCACCCGGATGTCGGTCCCGGGAATCAGGGCCTGAAACTGGGTCGGCAGATGCCGCAATCGATCGAGTCGACCGACGCTGGGTCCCTCCAGCCGCCGGACCACCGAACGAACCGAGCTGATCGACTTGAAGATCACCTTGCCGTGAATCCTTCG
This sequence comes from Thermoanaerobaculia bacterium, assembly GCA_019911795.1. Taxonomy (GTDB): domain Bacteria; phylum Acidobacteriota; class Thermoanaerobaculia; order Multivoradales; family JAIOJS01; genus JAIOJS01. The sequence continues at coordinate 3,691 of JAIOJS010000544.1, forward strand.
GAAGTCACGCAGTTCGTCGACATCGCTGGTCACCAGAGTCGGTGGCGTCAGCAGCCCGACCCTTTGGATCAGCTGCGCCTGATAGGGCTTGGAAATGTTCGACACCATCCGACTGGGTCGATTCATGACGCGGATGGGCGCCAGCTCGAGCCACTCCTGAAGGGCCTCGTGGAACGCATCAACCCGGTCGAGAACCTCCGGATCCGTCCGTCCTCGACCGTGCCGGACCTCGGGAAGGTCCCTAGGATCCATCAGCCGGACAAAGATGCCGGAGAAGTCGTCCAACCGCCAATCGGTCTCGCGCAACCGCAGGATGCCGGAGACTCGGCCCTCCACAATCTCCAAAGTGATGGAGGATGCCGCCGCCTCACGTTGGTTCAAGAGGACCATGGAAGTACCGGCGGCCTCGGCCGCTTCGATGATCAATCGGCATGGCGCCTCGGACGGGATGCCGGCGAGCAGAATCATGACCGGACCTGCCGTGACGCGGTCTCCAGCATCTCGACGCAAGCCGCCACCGACGTCGAATCCTCAAACCGAGGGAACGGATCGACCGCCACCAACCTCCATTCAGGTCCGCCGGCGCCGATCCGCCGGCAGAGCTCGACTTCGAACAGATCGAGGCCGGAGATGACGCGCAACCGCATCAGGGACTCCTCGAACCTCTCGCCGAGTGGACCCACACAACGACGGCCAGCCACCAAGATCCGACTCCTCTCAGGACCCAGTGACTCGAAATAGACGCAGGGGCGCCGGCCCACCGAGGGTCCCGCAACCGGCTCGAAGTGGACGCCTCCCATCACATCGACAACTCGTCGATGAGGTGTCTGCCCACGCACCCCGAAGCGCCGCGCATCGGTGGTGAATCGGTACCCGGTACCCGCCAGGCCAGCCTCCGCGGCCCGTGCCAACCACTCCCCATGGCTTCGCCGCTGGGTCCCCAAACCCCAGACCGACGGAGCGTTCATCACCGGGCAGGGCAGGCCCTCCAGCCAGCTCAACCACAGCGCGTACAACTCCATTACGGCGTAGCCGTGATCCTCACGACCGGCCGCTTGGAAGTGAGGAGCCCGGGGCGTCAGCAGACGGTTGAACACCACCCCAAGGCGTCCCGAGTCGAGTCTCGTACCGTCGGAGAGTTGCAACCGAGTCGTGGTCACACCACCCTCGAGTCGGTGGGCCCACCGCGGGGCCAGTTCGACTTCGTCGCTGGAGACGACCCGAACGGAGCCTTCGCCGTGCCGACGCCGGAGCGACGCCCCTACGTGGAGCGCCGTCCGGTCGTCAGCGTGGCACAAGACCAGAAAGTCGATCACCATGCCCGTCGCAGAAGCGCCGATCGACCTAGTCTCGCGGCTTGGTGTCGAACGAGCGCTTAGCCTGTGCCGATCCCTTTCGCACCTCGGTATCGAGCTGGGCAACATCCTCCTCGCTGGCCAGAGCACTCGTCCGCAGATCGGGACGCAGGCTCGCATCGATGAAGGGCTCGACCCCGCCTACTCGGGCTTCCAAAGCCGCCACTCGGGCTTCCAGCGCACCCGGCGTGGAGGCCCCACCGGAGGGGAACCCGCCATCGACGGGCTTCTCCACGAAGCCCTTGTCGAAAGAGCTGTGTTTGTCGATTTCCGGCTTCTCCGGCAACTTGTCGGCCCACTTGTCGCCGAACGGCTTCTCGATCTCCTTGCGCTTCTCGATCTCCTTCCACTTCTCACCCTCCTTCACCCACTTCTCCACCAACTTGTCACCCCGGTGGTCCTTGAAGTCCTTGAAGATCGACTTGGCAACGGCGCACTTCACCGCCAGATGGGCCGTCATCGTCGGCGCCGAGGCCGACACGCTGGTCACCGCCACACAGGTCACCATATTTCCGTACGACTTGGAGTTGGGAGTCGAGGTGTCGTTGAACGTGACGTTGTTGGTGCTGCCTGGCCACGTGTCGCCAGCGTCGCCGCGGTTGTTACCATCCTCGAGATCACGATTGCCATCAGCCTGTTCGAGGGCCACCTTCGGGTGGTTCTCGTTGGAGTTCGTAGCAACGCTGTCGTCGATATGCCAGATGAGCAATCCCTGCCCCGGGAGATGTTGGTCGTATCCTGACTTCTGTCGATTCTCGACGAGGAAGTACTCACTACCGGGAGCCCCGTCCTTCCACAGACGATAGACCTGCTTCGAAGCCTTGACGTCGACGATCGATTCCGTCCCGTTACTCGTCTTGTTGACGACGTTGACCCAGCCCTGGTTGGCCTTGCACCACGCTGACGGATGCGCCGGAAGGTCGCCCCCACCGAGCCAGCTACCACCGCCCATCAGGCACCAGTTGCCAACCCCTTCACCCGACTGGTCGGTGTCGTACAGGTCGGGGAAGCCAAACAGGAGGTGACCCAGTTCGTGGCAGCAAACACCGATCCTGGCATCCTCCGGCACCGTGAGATAGGCAAATATTTTGGTACCGTCAGCGTTGAACTCGCCACCTGAGAGCACCCACTTGTGCGACCAGATGTCGTTGACATCGCCGGTCACCTCAGCCCCCGACCCGGCGTGGATGACGATGAAGGCATCGACGAAACCGTCGCCATCGTTATCGTAGGGACCGAAATCGACGTCCGGATTGGCCAAGACGGCGGCATCCCGCGCCATCGTCCTGGCGTTGGGCAACGCCGAACCCGTACCCGAATCGCCGTGTGCGTACTCGACGATCGTCCCAGGAAGCGTGTACGGCCCCACCACCTCACCCACGATATCGACGGTGGCGTTCGTCACATCGGAGAAGTATTCCTTCACGCTGCCGCCGGGAAGCACTCCCGTCGAAAAGAACAGTTCCTCGAAGTGCTGCACGTTGGCGGCCATCGCCTGGTCAGAAAATTGGGCCAGCACCACGACGACCCGCACCTGGCCACTGAGAGGCGCGCGGTCTCCAGCTGCGCTCATCACCACCCGAGCCGGGGTTCCTAAAGGGAAATGATCGCCTGGGTAGATCGTACCGTCGTCCATTCCGACGGGTCGCGGTTTCTGGGCCCGCAACATCGTCTTGAGTTCACCGGGAGCTGCCTCCAGAAGGCCCGCTAGTTCAGCCTTGATGCGCTTGCGAAGATCCGGGTGCGGAGGCACCAGACACCGATGCTCCTCGCCCATGGGAACGGCTACGACATCGTCGGCCGAGTCCTGTTTTGGATTGACTAGATCTTGCTCGGTCAGCCTCTTCATCCTCGTCTCCTGAGTAGTTCGAAAGTTGATAGTTGCTACGTCTCGCCGCTATCACGAGCGACGGACGGCGCGGCGCAGTGGATCGACAAAGGGGACATGAGAGAAACGATATCAACAATTTGAGCGCGCGGAGCGGCATTTATTATCCACTTGGCCCATCTGGAGACATGAGCCAGAACCCAACCCCAACGGCGTCGAGGGCGCGACGACGGCCGGGAGGCAGTCCCCAGCGTCCAGCCGGAGAGCCTCGGCATAGGCTCGAAGAGCGAGGCGATTGCAGAATGAGGGAGGACCTACCGGTTCGATCCACGCCCAATCGGGATCCGCCCAGATAAGAACGAAGGGGGCCGAGCTTCGGGACCTCATCCGCTAGCAACCCGCCAGCGATCACGACCAAACAATCGGCCTTCCGACACCTTGGCAGGTCGCCCCTCACCCCGTGATAGCCGACATCCTCCGCGGAGTCATCGCCCGGAGCGTACGGAAGCCGGGGCTCGACGTCAGCCTCTTCCTCCCTGCAAGGAGAATCGTGTCCTCACCAGACCCGACGACGAAACCACGCTGGGCCCGGCCCCACGCTAACGCGCCGCCGCTCGCCGCAAGAGACTTTGTCGCTGCGAGAATCTCGCACACTACGGAGAAGACGACCCCCAACCGCGAAGGTCGCCGCGCTCGAAGCCGTCTGCGAAGACATACGAGCTGTCGAGGCGCACCCAGCCGAAATCGAAGTCGGGGCTGTTGAACTCTACGGAGCCGGCCACCAGGATCCGACCATCACGATCGAGGGTGACGGCTTCACCGATGTCGTCGTGGTTGCCTGGACCCGCATTGAAGTCGAAGCTCGTGACCCCAGTTCCGAACGGGAAGGAGGGGTCCGGCGAGCCGTTTCGAAGTAAGCGAGCAATACCGAAATCGAAGTTCGAAATGCCTTGCCCTCTACCGGCCACGAGAATCTTGCCGTCGGGCTGGAGCACGAGAGATCTCGCGATTGCCGGGCTGGTGAATCCGAAGTAACCGCTGTGCAATCCCAACACCTGCGATCCGTTGGGGGCTATCCTCAGCACGGCCCACTTGATCGTGGCGGGGCCGGTGTCCATCGAGCCGGCGGAGACGATCTCACCGTCGGCCCACACGGCGACGTCATTGACGTACTCGCCATTCGCTCCGCCGAGATCAAAGGAAACCAGAAGCTTGCCGCCGGCGCCAAAGGAACCGTCGAGGGTACCGTCGTCCCTCAATCGAGCGAAGGCGGAATCGTAGCCTCCCCCCGAGCTGTCGAAGGCACGGCCCGCCACCAGAATCCGGCCATAGCCGTCGATCGCAACTCCCTCAGCGACGTCAGCGTTGAAGTCTGCGATGTCGAACGAAACCGTCACTTTGCCATCGCCCGAGAACGAGGTATCGAGCGCTCCGTCCGAAGTCAATCGCACGACGCCCATATCGACATCGGGACCGTTGAAGTCGACGCTACCCACCACGACGATGCGTCCGAGGTCATCGACTACCATCGCATTGGCATAGTCCAGATTGTCTCCGCCGCGATCGAACGGGATCAGCCTTATGCCAAACTCGCCAAACGAAGTGTCGCAGCTGCCGTCCGCCAGGAGCCTCCAGACCAGAAAGTCTTGAACGCCCGCCACTGAGAGCGTTCCGGCGATCACGATCTTCCCGTTGGCGAGCAAATGCATCGCACGCGCTTCGGAACCGAAGATGAGGGAGCAGGGATTGACGACCCTGCCGGTCCCGCCGCCAAACGTCGCGTCGAGGCCACCGCCCGGCAGGAGCCGGGTGATCGCCGCAAACGTCGCGCCGTTAGCCGCGACAGTTCCGACGATCAGTATCTTGCCATCCGGTTGCACAGTGATGTCGTACGCATAGTCGCCAAAGTCGCCACCCTGGTCGAATGCCACCGTGCCGTGAGCCAGATAGGAACCGTCGTCGACGGCAGCAAGCGGCATCGCGAGTGCCAGCCCCCCCAGCAGCACCGAACAAACTACGCGACAATTCAAGACGACCATGGTGACCTCCTAGTAACTCTTCCGCGGTGGAACCCTTCAATCAGAAGGTCGGAATCCACGGCAGATCGGGGCCATCGTCGTAGGGAACCTGCTGATCACTGCAGGTTCCGAGCTCCGACATCGGAGGTCGCGGTGCCATTGCCATCGCCGTCGAAGGGACGCAAACGAACGAATCGATCGGTAGTCGAGCCGAGCAAGCTGTGGCCGGCCCCCGACTAGAGGCTCCACTTTCCGCGTTGACCTCAGAAGGATCGGCACCGCCGGCAACGGTCGAAGTGTGTCCGTTCAGTGTCTCAACGACACTGACCCGCCGTTAGGTGGCGGATTCAGGGTGACCCGGGCCAGAAAGCGACGGCTGGCTCTGGTTCCGGAGACCAACAGTGCTGCAAACTGACGCTATTCAGAGACCTCGAGCTGAACATCTCTACCAAGCGGAGATCGGCACTGTTATGAGAACCCAAAAGAAACTGATGATTGATTGTCTCGTATGAACAGAGTTCGCGCGGGTGGACCTGGAGCTACCGCTGGCGCTCGGGTCGAGCCCTTCCCAGAGTCTCCTGGACGCCTGCAACTTTCGCGAACCTCTCTTCCTCAGAGTCCGTCTATGAATGCAACCGAGATTGAGACATCCCACCTGACGGATCGACGACGTCCATTGGATTGTTCAAAACATGAGCCTACCGGTTCCAGAGCTGGGGACCGAATCCCGATACGTCGGGAAGGAGTTCCATCATGAGGATCCCTCCCTTATGCCCTGTGCTGTGGGTCGGCCTGTTCGCCGGCGCCCTTTCGTGCACGAACTACCAAGAGACCTCGCTGCCTGTTGCTACGCGCCGAGTTGATGCGGTTGATACCTACTATGGGCAACGAGTTCCGGATCCGTACAAGTGGCTCGAAGAGATGGAGAGCGAAGAGGTCAAGGAGTGGGCCCGTCTCCAGGACCGGCACGCTAGAAGGGAAGTGGAGAGCCTGCCGACGCATGCTGCGATCGCAGAGAGACTCCGTGTCCTCAACGGCTTCAAAAGGGTGGGCGACGTCGTGCAGAGAGCCGGCACAAGGCTCTTCCTCGAAGGAGGCTCGGGCAGAGCGCAACCCGCACTGTTGGCCAGGGACACCGCATCGCATCGTGCCACCGTGCTGTTCGATCCCTTAGAGGCTGATCCCACGGGAGAGCTGGCCATCGCCGACTACAGTCTGGACCCTTCGGGTACCCGAGTAGCTGTCGCTCTGGTGGAGGGACCGTCGAGACAGTTCGACTGGATCTTCCTCGATGCCAGAACCGGCGATCGGTTGCCTGACCGGCTCACGGACGCGAGGATCGGGACGGGACGCTCGGCTGCTCGCAATCCCTGGTCAGATGATGGAGAGAGCTTCTTCTACACGCGCCCCCTCGAAGCGGGTGCAGGTCGATCCCAGCTTCTCTGCCACCGCTTCGGCACTTCGCAGCAAGAGGATGTTGTCTTCTTCGAGCGCCCCGACCTGCCGGGGCTGAGGTTCGATGGGCTGGTCTCGACCGACGGCAGTCAGCTCGTCATTCATCAATGGGGAGAGAGTATCGGCGGTGAAGCGGTGGTGGCGATGGATCCGAGAAGCGCCAGCAGCGTCGTGAGGCACGTCACGGGCAAGGTTGCCGGCAAGCTGTCGTATCTGGGCGGTCGCGGGGCACAGTTCTGGTTCATGACCGACGAGGACGCGCCTAGAAAGCGAATCGTTCGGATCGATCTGGGTGTCGCCGGATCCGGAACCCGGCAAGAGATCGTTCCCGAATCAGCGGACACTCTCGCCCAGGCTTATCTGTTCGGTGACCGACTCGTGCTCGCCTACCTGCGCGAAGCTCGCAACGTCCTGCAGATCAGGAGCCTGGAGGGCGAGCTCCAGTTCGAAATCGAGCTCCCCGACGGACTGATCTTTGGATACTCCTTGCGGTACTGGGCAGGGATCACGGGAAGTCCTTTCGAAGATGTGGTGTTCGTACGTAGCTTGGGTCCGACTTCGGCTGGGTCTATTTACCAAGTCGATCTCACGAGCGGCGAGCTGAGTATCGCCGAGCGCTCGGGTACCCCCTTCGATATGGAAGGGTTCACGACCGAGCAAGTGCACTTTGAGAGTGATGATGGCACGCGGGTTCCGATGTTCCTGGTACACCGCAAGGAACTCTCGCGAGACCAGACCTACCCCACCCTCCTCTGGGTCTACGGTGCCTATGGGTTCACGGCCCAGCCTTATCTCAATACGTTCAACAGTGCTTGGCTCGAGATGGGGGGCATTCTAGCGATGCCCAACATCCGTGGGGGCGGTGTCTACGGCGAAGCCTGGCGAATCGCGGGATCACGGGCGGCGAAGATCCACAGCGTGCAGGACACGATCGCCGCGGCGCAGTGGCTGGTCGCCCAGGGGTATACCTCCCCGGAAAGACTTGCAGTCTTCGGCAACAGCGCCGGAGCAACGGCCGCCGGAGGAGCGATGGCGCTACGTCCGAAGCTGTTCGGGGCCGGAATCTACGAGGTTCCCGTCGCTGATCTCCTCGGAGCGAGTCGATTCAAAGGAGGGAAAGACTGGCTCGACACTTTCGGCACTCCAGACAACGAGGCTGAATATCGGGCCATGCGTTCCTATTCCCCCTACCAGAACATCGACCCGAACAGCTGTCCCATCCCCAGCTTCATCGCCGCTGGCGATCAGGACGTCACCGCGGTTCCTATGCACGCCTACAAGCTCACCGCTGCACTGCAGTGGGCGACGCGCTCTTGTGCCGAGGACCCTCCCCCCGTTCTCCTGAGAATGGACTGGGGCACCGACCATGGGGCCAACAAACCCGTTCCCAACCGCTTGGCCGAGCAGGCGGCAGAACTCGCCTTCCTTTCGGAGGTACTGGGGGCGCCCATTCCCTACGACCTCTGGGGAGCAAGAGCCCCCTCGGCGCCCGACGGATCATGAACCAGCACCCCCGCAGCGAACCTCGCAACACCAAGCGCTCCCCCGCTCCGCTCGTCCACGCGGCTTCACCGGAGGAGTGGATCACCTACAAGCGCACCTGGCTCTACTTCGTGGACTGCTACCGAGAGGCTGCCAACCGGCTGAAGTGTCGGCCGCCAGGCAGCAGACTTGGGCTCCTCACACGCCAATCTCTCGTACCGTCGCCAAGGTACATCTCCACCTCGGTGTCTCCGCCGCGATCGAACGGGATCATCCTTATGCCAAACTCGCCAAACGAAGTATCACAGCTGCCGTCCGCCAGGAGCCTCCAGACCAGGAAGTCTTGAACGCCCGCCACGGAGAGCGTTCCGGCGATCAGGATCTTCCCGTTGGCGAGCAAATGCAAAGCACCCGCCTCGGAACCGAAGATGAGGGAGCAGGGGTTGACGCCCCTGCCGGTTCCGCCGCCAAACGTCGCATCGAGGCCACCGCCCGGCAGGAGCCGGGTGATCGCCGCCAACGTCGCGCCGTTAGCCGCAACAGTTCCGATGATTAGTATCTTGCCACCCGGCTGCACAGTGATGTCGTACGCATAGTCGCCAAAGTCGCCGCCCTGGTCGAATGCCACAGTGCCGTGTTGTGGCTGGACAGAAAGACCGCCGCGTGAAGCTCCACTTTGAAGAGTTCGAGAGCTCTACCGAGAACTCCCAAGCAGCGGCGCGACCTAGGCGACATGCCGTCGGCCTTCACGGCACCACCGACGACCACGCGTTGGTGTCGCCGGACTCGAAGCCATCGGCGAACACCAAAAGATGTGGCGGTATGTAGCCGGGAAGCGCGTAGATCGCCTGAATGCTGCCGTAGCCGCCCCCAGTGCCGACGGTCGTCGGGTCGGTCACGATCTCGCGATCGCCGGTCGCCAAATTGACCCGCAAAATCCCGGCGAAGCTCGACTCTCCGAGGTAGACGCTGCTGGAGTCAGAGATGGCGACGCCATAGCGGGGTGAAAGGAGCGGCGGGCCGGAGCCGACACCCTGCCCCGAGATCACCGTCCGGTTGCCGGTCGACCGGTCGACTCGAATCAAGACGCCCTCGAAATCATTATCCATGACGATGTCGCCGCCCGGAATCACCACCAGATGCGAGGAATTGACTTCGGGGCCGGTGCCGATGTTGACGCCATTCGGATCACCCGCGATGATGGTGCGTGCGCCGCTGGCCAAGTCGACCGCGAACAGCGCGCGCAAGTTGCGATCGCAAACGATCAGAGTGTTCGGCCCGTCGAGCGCCGCCGCCACGGGTCGATCGAAGGCGGGACCCGTCCCGACCGGCCCTCCGTTTGTGCCGGATACGATCGTCCGGTCCCGTGTCACGGGATCCACCGCGAAGACCGAGTCGGCGACCGCGTCGACGACGTAGGCTACGCCACTGATCGGATCGACCTCCATCCGGGCCGGAAACTGGAACGGTGGGCCAAGCCCCACGCCGAGACC
>JAIOJS010000545.1 GCA_019911795.1 Thermoanaerobaculia bacterium
GGATACCTCCGATCACGATCGCTATCGAGGCACGAGTCAACGATGGCAACAAGGCCCGTCGGCAGGTTCGGCTGCGCTCGACGGAGCGGCAACACACGACCACCTGCTTGCTCGACGAGGATATCTAGTGAGGTCGTACCAGAGAAGGGAAGGCGGCCGGCCAGAAGTTCGTAGAGCACTACGCCGAGTCCATAGACATCGGCTCGACAGTCCAGCTCGCTGGAAGCCCCGGCGATCTGTTCCGGAGCCATATAGCCGGGGGTACCTAGAGCCTGCCCCGTGAGGGTCGGCCCGGAGATCGACACTTCGCGGGCTAGCCCGAAATCGACCAGGACGGGCTGCCAACCGCCTGCGACCTCGCGGAGGATGATATTGCTGGGCTTGACGTCGCGGTGGATCAGTCCGATCGCATGGCTGGCGTGGAGAGCCTCGGCGATCTGTCGAACCACGCGGATTCGGTCTTCCAACGCCAGGCTCGGGCCGAGCTGACCGAGGGTCGGTCCGTCGACCAACTCCATCGCGATCCACGGTCTGCCGTCGGCGAGTTCTCCCGTCTCGAAGACGCGAGCGACCCCCGGGTGGTCGACGCTGGACTGAACTCGTGCCTCGCGCAGCATTCGCGCCGTGAGTTCCGGATCGGTGAAGTGCAGCACTTTGAGCGCGACGTCAAAGCCCAGTTCCGGATGCCTGACTCGGTAGACCTGGCCCGAGGCCCCACGGCCGATCGGGACGGCTGTGCTAAGTTCCATAGGCTGGAGAACATATCACTTGCCGGGGGCCGCTCACCGATCCTGCAGCCAAGGCTCGACCATGTCCTATCGACTCATTTTTCACCACGCGGGTCGTAGCCGAAAGCACGATCTTGGCGCAACGACCCTCGTCGGTTCTGGCCCAGAAGCGGACCTGCTATTGGTCGACCCCGGTGTCTCTCGACGGCATGCTCGAGTGCTAATCGAAGGGGATAGGGTGACGGTCGAGGACTTGGGATCCCTCAATGGCACCGAGGTCGACGAGCGGCGCACCCTACCAGGCGAGATGCGTCAAGCTCAGACCGGTAGCCTCTTGCGCTTCGGTCCCGTCGAGGCAACTCTGGATTGGGTCGCGCCGGAGGATATGCAGGTCGCCGTAGGCTTCGCCCCTGGCCTCGTCACGAGCGACGAATCCGGGAATCACACCCGAACGGTCGGTGCGGCCGAGCTTCACCGCTTCGTTTTTCATCGCCTTCCCGACCTGCTGAACCGCCTTCTCGACCGACCAGGAGTCGGTGCGGTCGCCGGGGTTGTCGGCGAATCTGTTCTAACCGCAGTGCCGGCGCTGGGCCTCAGCATCGAGACCGAGGAAGGTGGACTGCTCTACACGGCGGGCCATCTGGACGCGGGAGTGACCGTCTTGGCCCGGGGAAGATCCGTTCGAGTCGAAGCCTCGTTCGCCGACCCTGCACAGGGCGAGACCTTTCGGCCCCTGTTGGAGTGCGGAGTCAGCCTCGTCGAACTAGGCGGCCGAGATCCCGACCCGCAGTCCCAGCGAGGCGCGGCTCCGGTCGCTCTAGACCCACCAACCCAGAGCACGCGTCTCCGGAAGATTTACGAAGACGCCGAGCGTATCGCCCGTGGTGATGTCAGTGTGCTCATTCTCGGTGAATCGGGAACCGGCAAGGAGCTGCTCGCCCGGTACCTGCACTCGGCCTCCGGGCGGCAGGGTGAATTCGTTGCCCTCAACGCAGCGGCGTTGCCCCAGGACCTTCTGGAAGCCGAGCTCTTTGGCGTCGAGCGGGGCGTCGCTACGGGGGTAGATGCTCGTCCGGGCAAGCTCGAGACCGCCGATGGGGGTACGCTGTTCCTCGACGAGATCGGAGACATGCCCGTCGCCATTCAGGCCAAGCTGCTGCGAGCCCTGGAGAACGGCGAGTTGGTGCGGGTCGGGGCTCGGACGACTCGTCACGTCGACGTCCGTGTTCTGTCGGCCAGCAACCGGGACCTCGACGAGCTGCGACGAGGCGGGCATTTCCGTGACGATCTCTACCACCGGATTGCCGATTGGCGGGTCGGAATGCCACCGTTGCGTGAACGACGAGCCGATATCCCCAACCTCGCAGCCCATTTCCTCTGGCGCCGGGCCCTCAAGGACGGCGTGCGGCCCGCGGGCATCGCGCGATCCGCGGCCGAGGCGCTAACCGCTTACCGGTGGCCCGGCAACGTTCGACAACTCGAGCGGGAGATGGCCCGAGTCGCCCTGTTTTTGGAAGACGGTCAACTTCTCGAGCGTTCTCATTTGTCATCCGAGATCCGGCAGCGATCAGGGGCAGGAGCCGGCGGGGTCGAGACCCTGGAAGAGTTACTCGAGCGTACCGAACGCGTCGCGGTCCAGGCGGCGCTCCAGGAATCGGTCGGCGATACCGCCGCCGCCGCGGAGAGGCTGGGTGTTTCCCGATCGACGCTCTACCGGCGAATGGCGAAGCACGGCCTGGAAGTCGGCTAGCCTGCTCAGGGCGAGCTGCTGGACCACCTCGAGGTGTCACCGCGTTCGAACCCGTCGAGAAAGACCTCGAAGGCGTACTCGATCGAACCGATGTCGCACTGTGCCAAGCCGCTCTGATCGCCATCGATCGGGCGAACCAACCCGCGCTGGTCTGCGGTTAGGCAGTTGGGTGGAGTGGGACCGGCATCGATCACGGGGCTGCCGACGAGCGGCAGGTTGCCGAACGAGCCTCCACCCACGCTGCCGAAGAGGGCCAGCTGTGGGGACAGCCCGAGCAGGTTTCCGGTGGTTGCTCCAGTCAGCGAACAGCCCGTGAGGTCGGTGATCAAGTTGTAGCCGTTCGACGTCAGTCCGCCGTCGCAGTCGGGAGAGCCGGTAGCGGGACTGGTTTCGAAGTTGTCGCCGAGAATGGTGTGTCCCGCCGCCACGGAAGCCCCTGGCTCCACAAAGAGTCCGCCTCCGGTGTTACCCGCCACATTGTGCGTGGTGGTGGTTCCGCTCAGATTGAGACTTCCACCGGCGACGAAGATCCCGGCTCCCCTCGAGGCCTGGTTAGTGCTGATCGTAGAGTTGATGATCGAGGCGAAATTGGTGGCGTCAACATAGAGGCCACCGCCATCGAGAGTCGCGCTGTTCAGTCCGACGCTAGATTTCTCGATGGTCAGGGCCTCCGCTTCGAAGTAGATCCCTCCACCGTTGCCCCCGGCGACCTGCGCCGTGTTGTCGAGGACGTTGGTCTGATACAGGTACAGCTCCCCACCGGTCGACCGAATGCCTCCTCCAACCAGCGACGCTGCGGTCGAGAAGTTCCGAGAAACATCGCTGTCCAGTACTGTGACGATGCCCTCGAAGATGACGAGACCACCACCGCTGTTCTCGACGACGTTGACGCGAGTCAGGTTGGCCAGCGCTGATTCGATCGACGAACCGCCTCCTGTGGCACCGGAATTCTGCGATATTCCGACGTCGGCCAGGGTGAGAATTCCCTGGCCATCGGCGTAGTAGAGCCCTCCCACCGTGCCCTGGTTGTTTGCGATGACGGTCGAGAAGATGGTGAGATCGCCGCCCAACTGCCCGATGCCACCGCCGCTCGCTCCTTGCGGGACTCCGTTGCCGCGAATCTCAGAGTCCGTAATCGACAGTTCGAAACTCCCCACCACGGAGATCCCCTGGAAATGGTTGTTGTTGAACTGAGACCTGACGATCTCGACCTCCTGTTCATCCCCCGGACCCGAGTCGAGCAGGAGCCCCGTCCCCGCTCCTCCTTGGTTCTCTACGATCTCGGCGATGACGGTATCCTCGAGCAGAACGTAGGGCTGAGCGGGAGGAGGCGTGGCGCTCGACGGCATGACTTCTACCCCGACTTCCTGGGCGTAGCGGATTCGTACCTCGTCGATGCGGAGTTGCACGTTGTCGAGGAGCCGCACGCCGACGAACGCCCCCTCGATATTGAGGAGCTGGAGGGTTACCTTGCCGGCGCCGGTGCCGGCCTGGATATCGAAATTGCTGACGTAGGTTGCGCCGCCCACTGGACTGAACACAGGTCGCGCAATCGATAACCCAGCGACGATGACGTCCTGTCCGTCGGTGGTGATGGTGAGGGTGTCGACGAGCTGGTAGGCGCCGGCGGGAATGAGAATCGTGTCATCACCAGAAGCCCCGGAGCAGCCGAGAATATTCATGTCTTGACGGGCTGCCTCCAGGGCATCGCGCACAGAGCAGCCCTGGACTCCGGCCACAGAGTCCTCGGTCGTGTCGACGACGATGATTCCGGCAGAAGCGCTGCCGGCGAGGAGCAGGAGAAGCGAATAGAGCGGGAGGAGTCGGGATTTTCTCGGGTGCATGTGAGGTCCTCGGTGGGGGCTTGGAGATTGGGGTTCGCTGGACTCTCATCACGACCCGTGCCAGGGTGGTCGCAGTTCCGTCGATCCTTTCTGAACACTGCGTTCCTCGGCCGATGGGG
>JAIOJS010000546.1 GCA_019911795.1 Thermoanaerobaculia bacterium
CCTGGACGAGCTACGAGCTCGAAGAGCAGCGCGTCGCTCCCCTGCCCGGCGCGGAGGAGGAGGCGCGAACCCTCACTGCCCTCGCCGGTCCCGCGGCGCGCCTGCTCACCGGAGACCAAGCGAGCGAATCGGCGATCAAAGCCATCGGGCTCGAACATTTCAGCCTCCTGCACTTCGCCACCCATGCATTGCTGAGCCCTCTCTCCCCAGCCCGCTCGGCCCTGTTGATGGCCGGCGACGAACAGGAGGATGGGTTCTTCCAAGCGCGGGAGATCGCGCAGTTTCGCTTCAACGCCGACCTCGTCGTCCTGTCCGCCTGTCAAACGGCCGGCGCCGAGGACGCCCCGAGAGTCGAGCCACCGGGCCTGGCCGATAGCTTCTTCTACGCAGGGGCGACCGCCGTCGTTGCAAGCCTCTGGCCAGTCGGTGACCGACCAGCAAACCGCTTCATGGACCGGTTCTACCACCACCTCGCCGGAGGTGAATCCAAAGCGTCTGCTCTCCGGCACGCCAAGCTCGAAATCCTGGCCGATCATCCGGAACCCTCGCAGTGGGCTCCCTTCGTCTTGACCGGAGTAGGGGAGCTCCCTCTGGCGCCCGGGACCCTCCAAGGGAAGTCGACGATAGAGGGTCGCCTCCTCGCCACGATCCCAGCCTGGCTCGCCCTGGTCGCGCTGGTAGCAACGGGCCTGGTCAGTCTCCTACGTCGCCGCCCTGATGCCCCATAGAAGCCTTCAAAGGTCATCACCAATCCTCTCGCATTGGAGTCTCTCGATGAAGAATAGAAGTTTGATTGCAAGTGTTGTGATGGCAGCGTTGTTCGTCAACCCAGCGGTCATGATCGCAGCGGACTCGCGACCCGAACCACCGAGAGACCTGACGAGTCTCAATCAGCGCCTCGAGGGACAACGAGCTCGACTCTCTCTGGCCGACGGAACCGTGATCAAAGGCGCCCGAGATGTCGTGGTCGCGCGGGACGTCACACGGTTTGTGCGGAGGGGTCGGTTGGGCGAAGTCGAGACGAGCACTATCCTGCGTATCGATGTCCGCCCCCTCAAGTTTAAGAAGCGTAGGCTCGCGGGTGCGGCGATCGGCATCGGTGCCGGGTTTCTGCTCGGGGGCAACTCGACTTCCAACGACACCGGCTCGCTGGCCGATGGCGCCGCCGCCGCAGTCGGTGCGGTGATCGGCGCCGGACTAGGTGCGGTCATCGGGACCCTGCTAGCGCGGCCAAGATTCAAGAAGCTCTGTGATGCACCTGGTGAGCTACCGTGACCTTGTGACCTCATTCTCTGGGTTGAGACCTTCCTCCTCCTGAGCGCTATACTCGCGCGACTGATCGCGGGGCATGGCCTGATTGTGTTCTCTTGGGACGTGATGGGGCCCAATCTGGCGATTGCCTGACGGGTTGCCAAGCGGCTGGAACCCTTCTCGAAACACTTCTCCACTGCCCCGGGCTACCCGAGTCTTAGTTGGTCAGGAAGGTACCGAGAAGCTGACTTGCTCTGGTCCCTGGAGAACTGAGATTCGATGAGCCAACTCCTTGTCATGACCCTCCTCGTCCGCGACGAGATCGATATCGTCCGCGACAACATCGAGTTCCACCTGAACCGGGGCGTCGATTTGATCGTCGCTACAGACAACGGCTCGATCGACGGGACGCGAGACATTCTAGTTGAGTACGAAGACCTCGGAGTCCTTCACCTTTGGGATGAGCCAGAGCAGGATTTTTCTCAGTGGAAGTGGGTCACCCGAATGGCGCTGTTTGCTCGTGAGGAGCTGGGTGCCACTTGGGTCCTGAACAACGACGCCGACGAGTTCTGGGTCCCAATATCAGGAGATCTAAAAACCGAGCTACCAGAGTTTCGGGGAGATCTACTCCTGTGCCGACGACGAAACATGATCTTCGGCTACGACCTAGAGCTCCCCTCCTGGCCTGAATCTCCGATCTACCGCGTGCGGCAGGGACTACCGTTGCCGCGATGCAGCGATCCGCGGGTCTCACAGCTGACTCTTCCCTTCTTCTACTACGACCCACAACCCAAGGCGTTGTGCAGATCGCGAGGCCTCGTTGGCGTTTCTCAGGGCAATCACTCGGCGGACTACGGAGGCGACGCTATCGCCAGAACGAGTGAGAACATTCAGATCTACCACTTTCCCATCCGGTCTCGAGAGCAGTTCCACCACAAGATAGACCTTGGAGGGGCGTCCTACGCCCGGAACCAGGAACTTGATGCAGCCGTCGGCTGGCACCGCCGACGCTGGTACGCGATGATTCAGAGGGGCGAGTCGGAGACCGCCTTGCGGGAAGCCCTACCCTCAGTTGGGCAGATTGAGCGCGACTTGGAGGCCGGAACTCTGATCGAGGATCCGCTCATGGTCGAAGCACTGGGCCTCCAGCGAGATCAGCTTGATCGAGGCCTAGGGCACTGCAAGAGCAGCCAGCGAGTGCCGAGCCAAGAGAACAGCCTCGAACTCAGGGCCGAATAGCTCCTCACTCCGTTCCAGCCCTTCCCCGAGGAGGGCTTCGAACTCGCTCCCTTACCCTATTGGATAGAAGTCTCCGCCGCCGAACGTCAGGAGAAGGCACAGGCGCTCGTTCGAAAGACCGAGCGCTCCGCAGAGGGAACGAATCGAATCGACCCGTACTTCCGGTGTTCCGTGTCTCAGTCTACGGGAAGCAGTTGCTGGATCGGTTTTCCGTCCTGGTCCAGAACCGAGACCGACGCTTTGCCTTCAGGGGTCACCAGAAGGACGAGTCTCTTTCGACCGTTGGCATCCAAGAGGGCCAGCGTGGCGTTGCCGTCGTCGCCACGGCCCAGCCAGATCCGGCGATGCACTTCGTTGCCAGATGGGCTATCGAGTACGGCGAGACCAGCGAAGCGATCATTCTTGTCATCGACGCCGATCAGTTGGACTACCTGGTTGGCCTCGTAGCGATCAAAGGAGAGGCTGCCCCCGGAGTCCACCACCTCGCCCTTACTATTTCGCCGACCACCGAAGATAAGCCCACCGATTTCGGAGGCCTCGTCGTTGTAGAAGATGATTCCAGCCTGGGGCCGGTCGAGTGTCTTCTCCTCTCCGCGAGCGATGATGCCCGGCAGCTTCGCGTGGTTCGAGAGAACCATCCTTAAAGTGCCGTCAGGCTCGACGACGTTGATGCGCTGCGTGGTGATCTCGTCGAACTCGACGACCTTCGGGGCATTGGCCATCAGAACCGTGGCGGCAAAGACGATGGTCAATACCCCGGCGTAGAGATTGAGGAACGACTGGGTCTTGGTCATTTCGTGCTCCTGAGGAAGTTCTCCTGCATGTGTCAGCACCGTTGTAGTCCCGCCGCTCCGAGGGCAGCGCCACACCGGCCCTGAGTGCGCATAGACAAAACTGCGGACACCGACTCCAGAAGTTTAGGAGGCTACCCGAAAAGAGCCAAGGCGTGCGTCCGGTCGGTGCTCCGTGTCGGTGCCTGGCGCGTGTCGGTGCCGTGTAGATATCGAAAATCTTGAGAGCATTCCATGGGGCCGCAGCGAGAACGCGGGTTCTGAGACCATGTCAACGATAGAGTCCTTGGAACTCGGCCCCTTTGCACCCTGGGGTTACCCTTCCTACCTCCGTAAATACTCCGTCTCATTCCTTACAAACCAGCTCTCGCCTCCGTCCTCCGAGAACTCGAGCCGCAACGAGAAGGCGTCGTCGCCGGACTTCGAGTAGATCCAGCGGCGCGTCACGCTATGGTTTGGGTTGGGGTGGGCCTCGGCAAAAGTGAGCGTGCCCTCGCTTGCCGAGCCGGACATGAGATTGAAAGTGTGGTGCAGTGAATCGGTGCGCGCAATCTGCCACTCGCCGGTTTCGGGGTGGGCCGAGAAGAGGTTGAGAACCTCCATTGGCTGGCCGGCGAGAGTCGTGGTTTGGCGTTCTCTCAAGCGCTGCCCGTCTAGATCCCAAGAGAAGGTCGCGGTCCCATGGTTGTCCTCGATCACCTGACCCTCGGACGAAAAGCGCTTCGAGGTGGACTCCCAACTGCCGACTAGAAAACTCCACTCGTGGAGACCCGGAGCCGCGCCCGCGGCGTTCTCCGCGGTCCTCGCGCGAGCCCGCTCCACCATCCCACCTACCCAGGCGGTGCTTTCGTCGCTGGGGTCGAGTTCGACCAGCTTGGCCAGCGCAGCCTCGGCCTCAGGAAGGCGCCCCGACGCCAACTCGACCCTCACCAGCGTCGCGTAGGCAGCAGCCTCGGCCGAATACATGTCGAGAACACTGTCGAGCACCTTCCGAGCGTCGGCCGGGTCCTCGCCGTCAAGGTAGGCGTTGGCCAGCCAGACCAGGTTCTCCGGACGAAGGTCGTACTTCCCAGAGTCCTCATGCAACGCAACCAGTTCGTGATACCGAGCGACTCCAGCTGCCGGACCGTCGGAAAAAGCGACGCGACTGAGTTCATTGAGCGTCTTCCTCGGCGGACGATTCATTCCGCGATGACAGGTGTAGCAGGAGACGACCTGGGCTCGCTTTCGGCCCTCCTCGACGACGATGGGGAGGTCCTTGAGCAGTTCGCGGTTGATGGCACGCGACATGAGTAGCATCTGCCGAGCACTGCGTTTTGTCGCTTTCTCATCGCTCGCAAAGTCCATACCCCGCAGGTTCTCTGGGCCAACGTGACAGTGGTTGCAACGGACCCCAAGGCCGCCCGCCCAATCCCGCATGATGGAGACCAGTTCGGACTTCTCGATCGCGGGGTCCAGGAGCTGGAGATTGGTGAACTCCTCGGGAATCTGTCCCACAGCGGGAGCCTCGACAAACGAGAAGAGGACAACGAGCGTCAGGCTAGCGAGACGAAACATGGGTGATCTCCTCCAAGATGCAAAATCGACCGACCACGAGTCAGTGGCGATGTTCCTGAAAAATACTTGTGTCTCCAGAACGCCTTGTGTCAGGTACGGGGTGCCCGCCAAGAAGTTATTGCCTCGTAGAGAGGTGGACCCCGGAATTCATAACACCTCGGGGCGAAACCTCAGCTCAGAACACCCCGGGGCAGACCCGGGGCGAGACCTCAGCCGCTTGGAGAGCCTGACCCACGACACGACCAGAGTTCCGGATGACGGCGAATGCAGCGCACCAACCATGAGGCCGATCGCAACACTGCCTGCAATCGCGATCACGAGGAGGGCATGTGGGCGCTCTTCGATAAGAGGCTTGCTTTCAGAGTGAGTCACGTTGCCAATGCTGCCCAACGGACGGAGGCTAACTGGCCACACCGGCCACGGTGAGAGCCGAAGCCAGAAACGGTGAGCCCAATGCGAGAATGTGTAGCTGTGCCCAGCACCTGGGTGGTCCAGTTCAGGCCCGAGCTCGAGAAGCTCAACCCGAGGCCGAATAGCCGAGTGCAGACCGCTGTTACCTTCAACGAAGCCGATCGATCAGCCACAGAGAAAAGACAGAAAGGCATTCAACGAAGGTAAGAGAGAAGGCAGCATCGCCTACTTGACAGGGGAGTCCATAGCCGGCTCGTTAGCCGGCACGTCAAGAGGGGTTCGGATTGGTCGCCACCAGCAGTGGTTGGAAGAACGCTTGGGGCAAACATTCGACCGCGATGAAGCCTGCTTGCATGAGAAGACTCTCGAGTCTCTCGAGGCTGACTGCATAGCAACGGGAACGAAAGACTCGTGCCTCTGGGCCTTTCTGCCGCTCCCACACAAAGAACATGCTCAGGTCGTAGAGGCTGTCTGGCAGGAAGTCCCAAACCTGGAACACATGAACTCGCTCCTCCGATACGACCCTGGTTCCGTAGGGCAGCATCTGAGTGCCGACGCCCTTCATGGTCGAGTAGTCGCGCGCAGAGACGACGCACCCACCGCCCGGGCGCAATAGCGACCGCATCTGGCGGAAGGCCCGGAGAATCTCGTTGTCCGACAGAAGGTGCGGGATTGCGTTATCGCAAGCGATCACAACATCGAACCTCGACGAGTGCATTGCCGAGAGGTCGCGAAGGTCTGCCACTTCGAAACAGATATCCAGTTGCCGCGCCGCTGCTTCCCTGCGCGCCCGGGCCACCGAGGCTTCGGAGATGTCCGATGCTGTCACTTCGAACCCGGCAGAAGCTAGGCCAAGCGACTGCGTACCGATGCCACAGGCAGCGTCGAGAACACGGTGGCAATTCTCCCACCGGGCCTCGATCACACCAGCCAAAGCCTGACCTTGCACATCGATACTACGATCCCAATCGGCGTAGATGAGATGATACACGTCGGCTATCTCGTCATAGAACTGAGCTGTTGTGTTCATCTGTTTGGTTCGAGTAGGTCATTTCCCGTGACGGCTAACGGCCGGAAGCTAACCGCCCAACTGGCGGGCGCCTTCGGCAGACACGACAAAGAAGAGCCAAATGGAGGGATGTTGGTTTGTGTGAAGCACCTGTTGGGTCCGGTTCAGCGGGTTAGGCGTCACCTTGGGGGCGCCGGAACGTGTCAATAGGAATGAGACACCTGGGTTTCAGAATTAGTGAGCATGTTGGGTGATGCCTGGGCGATGAGGAGGCCTGTGGAAGGCGCGGAAGCCGTAGCTGGCTCATTGACGCTCGGTTGATTCTCGATCGGCTC
>JAIOJS010000547.1 GCA_019911795.1 Thermoanaerobaculia bacterium
AGTGGATCTCGTGGCGCCGAATTACTGTGTCTACGGTGGGCATCCTACCGGGACTCGAAAAGATGATGGCATGGGAGAAACGTCCCAATCTCGCGATCTCTCTCCATGCTCCAGACGACGAGAGGCGAACCGAGATCATGCCGGTCAATCGGCGCTACCCGCTTGCCGAACTCATGGCCTTGCTGCGTCACTACCCCCTGGAGCGTGGCCGGAAGATCACCTTCGAGTACATCTTGATCAAGGACTTCAACGATTCTCTCGCCGATGCTGATGCCCTGGCGCAACTGGTGCGAGGCCTCAGTTCCAAAGTCAACCTCATTCCAGTCAACTCGGACCGTGTACTTGGCCCGGAGATGGTGCCGCCTTCCGACGCCACGATCGAAGCGTTTTGCCAGCGAGTACGGGATCGGGGCGTGGTCACCACGATTCGACAGCGTCGCGGTGATGACGTGAGTGCGGCCTGCGGCCAACTCAGGGCCTTCGGCCGGGATCCCCGGGGCTTTCGGCGCAGCAACCTATCTCTCTAGCCGGCCGACTTCGGCACAGGCTGCGGCATTGGACCTGCACCAGATCCCTTGCCTCAAGAACGCCAGATGAAGGCGTGGTTCCTTCCGGCCTGATGTCCGTCTCGGCGATAGCTCCATAGACTATTGTCGCAGCGAGTGCAGGGGCCGAGGTGTCGGATCTGACTCACTCCGCTACGCTCGAGCTGAGTTTGGGCAGCGAGGCGAAGGTCAATGTGCGGTTTAGGTTTGCGGTCCCGCTGTATGGCCTTGGTCGAGGCCACTGAGGCGATAGCGAGCGCCACCTCCTCGCCGACCTCGTAACAGCAAGGCCCGATACAGGGGCCGATCCAGGCTGTGACGGGGCCCTTTCCGACCATGGCATCTAGAGTTCGGGGGATGACACCTTGAACCAAACCCCGCCAACCAGCGTGGACGGCTGCGATACGCTCGGATCCCGCCAGAAGGACAGGGACACAATCGGCAGTAACGACGATGAGGGCGAGGCCCATGGCACTCGTAACGAGCCCGTCCCCCGGGCCGCAGTCACCGTGGTTCTCCGTCTCGATCACGGTCTCCGAGTGGATTTGGTGAAGGAAGGCCGCTAGGTCAGGGGCCCCCGGGAGGAGCTTCGACACCGGATTGCCCCGGTGGTAGGAACTCTTCCCGACGAAACGTACCTCGACGCCTTGCCCTCGGTCGGACCAGAGGGGGGCGTTGACGAGAGGTGGCTGGTTCGGCATTCCGAGCAGTCTACCGCGAGGGCGACGAAGGCCCCATTCCTACGTGGCATGGAGCTTCAGTGCTACCGATTCCCGCTGCCTCGAGTTGGACTTTGTCACACCTTGCTACCTCTGTAGACTAGGCTGCAATGGACTCCAAGGTTAGTACCAACCGCGAGAGCCGAGGTGCGCGTTCACCGAGGTGGGGCGCGTGATCTCTTTCTTCGACGTCACCAAGCGTTTTCCCGGTGGACAGACCGCGCTAGACCGAGTTTCGTTCGAAATAGAGCGGGGAGAGTATGTCTTCCTGACGGGAGGCAGTGGCGCGGGCAAGACGACACTGTTGGGCTTGATTCTGCGTCAAGAGATTCCGACGGCGGGTCGCATTTTGGTCAACGGCCGTAATGTGGTCTCGTTGCCGCGCAAGAAGATTCCCTTCCTTCGAAGAAGCATCGGTGTTGTCTTCCAGGATTTCCGCTTGATCCCACGCAAGACGGTTTTCGAGAACGTTACCTACCTTCCCCGGATCCTCGGCTTCGATGGCGCCAAACAGCGAAGCCTGGGTTTCGAGACCCTTCGTCGGGTGGGACTCGCACACAAGGCGAACAGCTTTCCACTCGAGCTGAGCGGTGGAGAGCAGCAGCGAGTGGCGATCGCCAGAGCGCTGATCGACGATCCGGAGATTCTGATCGCAGACGAGCCCACCGGTAACCTCGATGAGGATCTGTCGGACGAGATCTTCGAGCTGTTCGAAGCAGTTCACCTCCGGGGTACGACCGTGGTGATCGCCACTCACGACCGCGATCGCATCGACCGTGGTTCGGATCGAGTCCTGGTCCTGCACGCTGGACGATTGGTGCGCGATGGCAATCCTAAGGTCGCGCTGGAAGGTCCATCTCCAGGGGACACCCAGAGCCGACTCCAATCACTGGTGGGGGATGACGGGTGACCCTCGGCCGGGCGCTGACTTACTTCGGTCGCGAGGCCGGCATGAACCTACTGCGAAGCTGGAAGACCAGCTTCCTGGCGGTCACGACCATTGCGGTGAGTCTCTTTATCGGTGGTGCCTTCTTGATGCTGGCGTCCAATGCTTCGACGGTCGTCGATGAGTGGAAGCGGGAAGCCAAGGTCGTCGTCTACTTGACTCCGGGGGTTGAGCTCCCTGAGGCCGCAAGCGTCCTGGCCGCGGCGAGCGATCCATCTTGGGTGCTTCGAGTCGACCAGGTCTCCGCTGGAGAAGGGCGAGAGCGCTTTCGTAGCAGCTTTCCCAGCGTGGCCGATCTCGTCGAGGGGTGGGAGGAGGAGCCGCTTCCCGCTTCCTTTGAGATTGCTTTTGACCCCCTCGCGGACCATGGAGCTAAGTTCGAAGAGTGGCTTCGCGCTCTAGAGGAACTTCCTCAGGTCGATCTCGTCGACGACGACCGAGACTGGGTGAAGCAACTCGAGGTGGGGCTGCGATTGATCTTGAGTGTCGGACTAACCCTCGGTCTCGTCCTGCTTGGTGCCGCCGTCTTCACGATCGCCAGCGTCATCCGGCTCACGGCAATTCTCTACCAGGACGAGATTGCCGTCATGCGGCTGGTTGGGGCTACCGAGTTCTTTATTCGTGGTCCCTTCTATATGGAGGGCCTCTTTCAAGGCCTGCTTGGGGGGGGAGTGGCCCTGGCCGCCCTCTACGGCGGCTATCTGTTTGTGGAACCGATGGGGGCGGGGACGCTCGTTCTGGGCTCGATCGCGAGCACCTTCCTCGGTTTTGGACAGCAAGTGGCGCTCGTAGCTATTGGGGGACTAGCCGGCCTCGTGGGTGCGATCGTGTCGCTGCGACGCGAGATTGTCTAGACTCCGTTGCTACAGATCCCGGGCCAACTCTCCCAGCCGGGGGCGAGTGAACTGTTCCTTCTGTCGGAGCGATGTGGCTGGGCGCAGCCCGCGAAACGCCGTCTCTCCTGGGGCGGAGAGCAGCGGAACTGCCCGTACCCCCTTGGCCCCCGTCACTGGCACCGGGGCACCGGGG
>JAIOJS010000548.1 GCA_019911795.1 Thermoanaerobaculia bacterium
CCGCTGCAATGCGGCGGGACCTGCCGCCTGAGCGACGCCACGTTCGTGGAACTCGACGGCGACGAGACTGGACGGCTAGGCCGGATTGCCGCCGCCCCCCAATCGCCGCCCGCCGATCCCTACTTCGGCGAATACGAGATCGTCGGCAAGGGTGAGGCAGTCTGTGGCGAGGTGGTCTTCCGGATTGGCCGTATGACGGGCCAAGTTGGGTCCGAGGTCGAGGCCACCTGTGTCGGCACGCTGGCTGACTGGAGCACTGTGCCCGGAAGCCCTCCCCTCGGCCTGCTTCCGTGTCAGCACCGCTACAAGAGCGGTGGCGGGAGCAGCGACAGTGGAGGGCCGGTCGTGCGCCGGCTCGATTCCGACCATGCCGAGCTGGTAGGAATCCACTGGGGAGGATCGGACTCTAGCGACGCATTCAGCCCGCTGAGCAATATCGAAGCGGAGATCGGACAACTGGCCGTGACGGTCTCCAACGAACTCCCTGAGATCCTGATCACCACGCCACCGACCGGAACCCACGTGGGCTCCGGAGCACTGGTTCCCGTGCACCTCGAGGCGGCGGTCTTCGACTTCGAGCAAGGCGACTCCTGCTCCGGCTGCAGTGTCTCCTGGGCGTCCACCGAAGATGGGGGGCTCGGCGTGAGCCCCTTCGCTGGGGGGACGGCAGAGGTCGACGCCACGATCTCCGGTGCGGCGCACACTCGGGTCGTGACCGCCGACGCCATCGACGATCTCGGGGCCACGAGCTGGGACTTCGTCGTTCTCCACACCGACAACGAAGCTCCGCAGGTTTGGATCGATTGGCCTGTGCCCTGGGTCAGCCTTTGGTCCGGCGTGCCGTACACCCTTCAAGGTAGCTCGTTCGACTCCGAAACCTTTCAAGCCCTGCCTTGCACGGCTCTCGAGTGGACTATTAACGGTGCGGTGCCCCCTGCGGTCAACGGGTGCCATCCCACCGTGGTCTTTCCCAATCCGGGCCTCCACGTAGTGACGCTCCAGGGCGAGGACTCCTTCGGCGCACCGGACAGTGTGACCATCCCGATCCAGTTGATCGCGCCACCCCCCGACGCCCCTCCAGTCGTAACGTTTCTGACTCCCGGGCCTGGCTCCCTTGTCGCCCCGACCACTACCACGACCTTGCTGGTCCTAGTCACGGCTCCCGGTGGAGAACAGAATGCGATCACCGTGGATTGGACCTTCGAAAGCCCAAAATCCCTCGATCCAAGCGGAACGGTTGGTCTGGGCGGCGCCACCGTCTTCAGCGGCAACCAGACGTCGCAGGGGATCGTGCCTCAGAACTACCTGCAGGGTGGTTGCGGCTCCACCGCGTTCTCCATTCGGGTGACCGCGACCGACACCGGTTCACAGCAGGTGGGCGAGGCGACCCTCGATCTCTACGCTTACGGGCCTCCTTGCTAGTTGATCATTGGGCCTTGTCCGGAAGTCCTCACAAGGAGAGCCAGGAGCAACGTAGCCGTCGAGCTGCCTAGGCCAAGAAAGTAGGTGGAGGGTCTCGAGGTGTTAGGAAGGTTTCGAGGTCGGTAGGCCCTGGCAACTGGGCTCGCTCGCCCCTCGAAGGTAGTCGGCCGCGCGAGTCCCAAGGCCGTCAACGTATCCCAGGGACCGGCGCGGGCAGACAGGTCCACCCCGTCTTGCTTGTCTGGGTCACCTAGTTTGGCAGGAGCCACATCCTGTCCGGGGCTTCATACCTGGGAGGTTTGACATGCATCATGAGAAGATCTACATTCACTCATGCTCAAAAGCACGCTAGCGCCGCCGCCGGCGGTACGGAGAGGGGAAAGCCAGTCTCCCGGGCGAGGTAACGCGACGATCCTGCTGATAGCCGGTCGAGGTGTTGTCCTTGGTGCCTTATCGGTCCTGGCCTTCGGGGCGGCAGGATCAGCGGGAGTGGGCGCTTGTCCAGTGCCTTCCGTCAATCATGCGACCATCCAGGAGGCGATCGACGACATCGGCTGTTCGTCGATATCGCTCGCCGCTCAGAGCTACCCCGAGTCGCTGTTGGTCGAGCGCAGCCTGACGATCGGAGGCCTGGGATCTGCCGACACCTTCATCGATGGGCGCATCGAAGTGCACGGTAGCGGCACCGACTTCACTTTGTCGGCGGTCGGCATCAACAACGGTTGTACCAAACCGGGGCTGAGGATTCTCGACGGAGCTCGAGGTACAACGATCGATACTCAAATTGAGCCGGCCCTTCTACCTTGCCCACTACTGGTGAACGAGGTGTTCTTCGACGGGTTCGAATCAGGAGACACGACGGCCTGGGAGTGACCCGGCTGCTCACCAGAAATGTCGCGAGGCCCATTATGCTAAAGAAACTCTCCCTAGCCTTGATAGCTATTTTCTCGCTCTCAGCCGCCAGCGGCGCATCGCAACCGGTCACGGTTTCCCCAGGCGGAGTCAAACGATCGATGGCGGTTGAGCACCGATGCCCAACCTTCAGTTGGGGCGCAATGGGTAGCGCCGTCAACTATGAGCTGGTCATCTACGGCGCCAACGAGGACCGAGCTTCCGAGGAGCCCATCTTCACCGAAACGGTTACCGGCACCGCGACCACCTGGACGCCTCCTCTCGAGCGCTGTCTGATTCCCGGCGGCCGTTATGCCTGGACTGTGCGTGCCATCGACCCTGCGACTGCATCCGAGTGGGCAGTACCGCGCTTCTTCGAAGTCGCTCCTGGACCGGACAAAGCCGCGTTCGAGGCAGCATTGCTGACGGTTCAGAGCTACCTCGCTCAGCACCAGGAGGTCCGCGTCGACGATAGGACGGGCCAAGAGCGGCCAGAATTGAAGCCGGCTCACTCGCACGCCGTACAGGGTCCCATACCCCCCCAACTCGAAGTCGATGGAACCGTTGCTGCAACCGCCTTTGTCGGCGATGGTTCGGGACTGACCGCTCTCGACCCTAGTGAACTCTCGTCTGGAACCGCGGCCATCGATATCAGTGGCAGCGCGGCCAGCGCCAGCGACGCAGATACCCTCGACGCGCTGGATTCTACTGACTTCGCCTCAGATGCCGACCTCTCCAGCCACGAGAGCCTTGTCGCCCATGGAATCTCCACCGGCGACATCGATGGATGGGACGCAGTGCACACCGATTGGCTCAACAATTCTGGGGACTGGAATCTCGCGTCCGACGCCTTCTCGTTTATTCAGAGCTTCGAAGACTACAACGGGGGAAGCAACACCGCTCCCATACAGGCCATCGGAAACTCGGATATCTCCGTCTGGAACGATGCCTTGCAGGCCTCGGACGTGACATCCGCTGTGGTTCTCGAGTCCTGCGCTCCGACGGTGGGGGGACCGACCACCGATTGCAGCTGCACCAGCGGAATTCTTCTCAGCGGCGGCTCCTGGACATCGGGGGGCACCATCATTTTTCGGGAGAGCCGGCCCCTCAACACGACAACTTGGCGGGTTTCGTGCGAGCTAGCCGGCGGCGGCTTCACCGACTGCCCAAACAACATCGGAATCCTCTGTTTACAGCTCTGAGACCTGCAACCCTGAGAACTTCGCCTCAGCGGTTCGACCGCCGGTTGAGTGCTTCTCCTTGGTAGACCTGCTGAGATCCCTCCGTGGAGCCCTAGAACGTGGCGGGCGAGACGGGGGATTTCTCGCGACTCCCAAACCCGCTAAGGGCACACTCCCAGAGTCCCAGAATCCGCAGCCCCACGATCCAGCGAACTCGATCTACGAGCGCAACCCATCCAGCGCCCACTGATAGTCCACCCTTCCACCCTCCCAACTCGGCATCCCCCAGATAGAGGTCACACCCGTTTGGTAAAGAGGATCATCTCGAAGTCTCTGAATGCGTCCAATCTGAGCGGCTTCAGTCTTCCCGGCTAGCGCCAGAGTTCGGTTTTCGGTCGTGAGGAACCGAATCCCAGCCCCGGAGGGCCGCTAGCTTCTGCAGAGCATTCCACAGACACACCTCAACGGTGACCGGCGATGCCGATCGGGCCTTCGGAGCGACCGGGGGAGCGTGTGCGCGCCAGGAATCCTCCGAGGCCCCAGTACTACAGATACCCAGCCTCCAGCGGCAATTGCCCAGGTCTTGTTCTCTGTGATGGGAGACTTGAACCTCAGGTGCCCTCGACCAGGGCGCGAAGATCCTCGACGAGCTGAACATATCGAGGGTCTTTGACGACTCCCGCTGGGTTTCCCGGGTAGCTCTTGAGAAACGGCGGGGTCACGAAGAAGTAGGTGTCTTTGTGAAGGGTCAGACGGGTGGAGAGCTTGGCCTTGCTGAGGCAGGGCCTCGCTATGAACGCGGAGTGACTGGCCGCAACGTTGCAGGAGATCACGGTGGCCCGGACGGTGGGCATGCCCAGCGAGAGCTCACAGACGAAGAAGATGTTGGCGACGGTTGGGTCAGGGTTGGCGGGATTGGCTTTCAGGGTGAGGCCGGTGCGGCCGATGTCGGCAACCATGGTCTGGGCGAAGGGGAGGTCTCCCGGGTTGGCGGCAAGTCCCAGGATCCACCGGACCAGTTCGGTGCTAAAGGCGGCCCCGTGGGAGGACGTCGCCTTCGAGAGGTCCTCCTCCGCCTGGTGGACAAAGAAACCTGAACCCTCGACGATGCGTTGGATGGCCGTGTGGTCAAAGCGCGAGTAGGTGCCGTTCGTCGCTGGGTCGATACTGGTGTCGATCGCCTTGGTCATGGCGGTGAAGAACCCGTAGACCTCGTCGAAAAGGGCACGGGCCTCATCGGGGAGCGAGTCGCCGTCGGGAGCGGTCGTAGTGACTAGGATGTTGCCGGTCTCGTTGAAGACGTAGCCACTTTGGGCCTGAGGACCTCCAGGACCAGGGGTGGGCGAACCCAGTTTCTGTCTGTTCCGGTTCATCTCGAGTCCTCGGGTGGTTGAAGCCAATGGGCCGTGAGGCTCGCTGCCTCTGGCTTGGGAGTACGGGGTCGTGGAGGGGGCTGGATGCCAGTGACTGGGGAAACTAGCCGGTTGCTGAGTTCTTGACAGTATCCACAAACAGCCGCGCACTGTCAGGATTCGTCATCGGCAGGATCCCATGCCCCAAATTAGCGATATGGCCACCCCCAGCCCCCGCCGCGAGCATCGCTTTCGTCCGACTCACGATCTCCTCCTTGGACCCGAGCAGCGCCCCAGGATCCAGGTTTCCCTGGAGTACCTTGTCCGGTCCCACGATGGCTCTTGCCTGATCGAGCGGAATGCGCCAGTCGACGGACAGCACCTGGACCGGGAGGTCGCGCAGGACCGGTAGGAGATGAGACCCCCCGTTGACGTAGAAGATCAGCGGCACGTCGCCCTCGATGTTTTCGATCACTTGGAGGAGGGAGGGGAGGGCGATCTCGCGCCAGCGTTCGGCGGAGAGGATGCCGCCCCAGCTGTCGAAGAGTTGGAGGGCCTGGGCTCCGGCGGCGACTTGGGCGCTGAGGTAGCGGGCGGAGCCCTTGGCGACGAAGCTGAGGACGCGGCGGAGGCCGTCGGGGTCGGAGTAGCTCCAGGCGAGGAGGTTGGCGTAGTTCTTGGACGGGCCGCCCTCGACGAGGTAGGTGGCGAGGGTCCAGGGGGTGCCGGCGAAGCCGATGAGGGGTACGGAACCGGCGAGTTCCTTGCTGACGCGGCGTACGGTTTCCATGACGTAGCCGAGGTCTCGTTCGGGATCGATCTCGGCGAGGGACTTTGCCTCTTGCTCGCTGCGGACGGGGCGCTCGAAGCGTGGGCCCTCGCCTTTGACGAAGTAGAGGCCCGCGCCCATGGCGTCGAGGGGGAGGAGGATGTCGGCGAAGAGGATGGCGGCGTCGACTCCGATCAGGCGTATCGGCTGCAGGGTGACTTCGGCGGCGAGCTCGGGAGTCCGGCACAGGGTGAGGAAGTCGCCGCGTTCGCGGATGGCGCGGTACTCGGCGAGGTAGCGTCCCGCTTGGCGCATGATCCACACGGGGGGACGTTCGACGGCTTCGTTGCGGCAGGCTCTCAGGAAGAGATCATTCATGGCGGCGACAGGATAGCAGGTTCTCAAGGCTGGGCTCGGAGGCTATGATCCGAGGAGCATGATCGCCCTCGACGGAACCCGACTGACCCTCGAATCGTACCGTCGCGTGGTCTATGACGGCGTGGCCGTGCGGCTGGCTGACGCCGCAAGGGAGCGAGTCGGGCAATCGCTGCAAACGGTGCGGGCGGCGGTGGCAGGGGAGGAGCCGGTCTATGGGATCAACACCGGCTTCGGTGACCTGGCCAACGTCCGTATCGCTCGTGACAAGTTGGCCACCCTCCAGGAGCGCTTGATTCTGAGTCACGCGGCCGGAGTGGGCGAGCCGTTGCCGGATCCGGTGGTCCGCGGGATGTTGCTTCTACGCGCCAATGCGCTCGCTCGGGGTCACTCGGGAGTGCGGCCGGAGCTCATCGACGGGCTTCTCGCGCTGCTCAATCACGGCGTGGCGCCGATCGTGCCCAGTCGGGGATCGGTGGGGGCGAGCGGGGACCTCGCCCCTCTCGCTCACCTGGCTCTGCCGCTTCTGGGTCGAGGGCGAGTGAGGATCGATGGCGAGGTGAAGAGCGGCGCCGAGGGACTGGCCCACGCGGGACTGAAGCCCTTCGTCCTCGAGGCGAAGGAGGGACTCGCCTTGATCAATGGCACCCAGGCGATGACGGCGCAGTTGGCCCTCTCGGTGCTCGACGTTCGGCGCCTGGTCAAGCTGGCGGATCTCTTTGGCGCCCTGGCGACGGACGCAATGCGCGGAACCGACTGTGCCTTCGACGCCCGGCTGCACGCTCTGCGCCCGCATCCGGGACAGGGCGAGAGCGCGTTGAATCTCTGGCAGTTGCTCCAGGGTTCGGCGATTCGCGAGTCGCATCGCCGCGACGACATTCGGGTGCAGGATCCCTACTCAATTCGCTGCATGCCCCAGGTTCACGGAGCGGTGCGGGATGTTCTTCGCGATATCGAAGCGCGCGTCGTCATCGAGATGAACTCGGTGACCGACAACCCGTTGGTCTTTCCTGAATCGGGGGAGATCCTCTCGGGAGGCAACTTCCACGGCGAGCCGATGGCCCTGGCGGCTGACTCTCTCGCCATCGCGGTGGCCGAACTGGGTTCGATCAGCGAGCGGCGGATCGAGAAGCTCACCAACCACTCCTTTTCAGCCCTGCCGCCGTTTCTGGTCGAGGAGGCCGGCCTCAATTCCGGCTTCATGATCGCCCAGGTGACGGCGGCCGCACTGGTCAGCGAGAACAAGACCCTGTGCCATCCCGCCAGTGTCGATTCGATCCCGACCTCGGCCGACAAGGAGGACCACGTCTCGATGGGGATGTGGGCGGCGATCAAGCTGCGCCAAGTGGTCGACAACGTGGAGATCGTGCTGGCGATCGAGTGGTTGGCCGCGGCCCAGGGCATCGACCTTCTGCGTCCCCTGCGGTCGAGCGAATCGCTCGAGGCGCTGCATGCCGAACTGCGACGGGAGGTTCCGACCTGGGATCTCGATCGCGAGATGGCGCCCGACATCGAGCGCGCGGTCGACCTGTCTCGTCGGGTACTCTTCAGCCACTGCGAGTCCTTGAACTAGCTGATTCACCGCACTAAGACTTACCGCACCAAGATTCACCGAATCAATACGATCACAACTTGAATTGGAGATAGTCGATATGACCAGAATCCTCTCATCCGCTCTGGCAAAGACTCTGCTGGCCTTGGTTCTCTTCACTTTGGTCGCGGGATCTGCCTCGGCCGGAGAGCACCGTATCGGTTTCGGAATGCACTACTTCAAGAGCCTCTCCGATCTCGAGTCAGATGACTTTAGTATCGACGAGGACGGTTTGGTGCCGGTGTTCTCGTATCAGTATCGGCCCGGTGGTCTGGTGTTCTTCGAGGCCGACCTCGAGTACTTCTCGAACGGCTTTGGCGGTTCAGAAGGAACGGCCTATTCTCCTCAGATCCTTATCCTGGTGGGCCGCGGTTTTTATGGCGGAGTGGGGGTGGGGTTCACCATCGCGAGCGACTTCGAGGACAACTACTCGGACGCCTTCTACATCGCGCGAGGCGGCTTCTCGATGCCCCTCCTGCCCAGGATCTCCCTGGACATCAACGCCAACTATGAGAGCGGTAGCTTTTCGACCCTCGATGAGTTCGATTCGGACACCCTGACCCTCGGGGCGAGTATCCGGGTGAAGTTCTAGACCGATACCTTGGAGAGAACGACTGTGAGTGCTTCCCGGACGATACGATCCCCCCGTGGCCTGGAACTGAGTTGTCGAGGATGGCAGCAAGAAGCGGCCCTGCGGATGCTGATGAACAACCTCGATCCGGATGTCGCTGAACGCCCGGAGGATCTCGTGGTCTACGGTGGCTCGGGCCGTGCCGCTCGCAGCTGGGAGGCCTTCGACGCCATCGTCGCCACCCTGCGCCGGCTGGGCGACGAGGAGACCCTGCTGGTGCAGTCCGGCAAGCCGGTGGCGGTCTTTCGCAGCCACGCCGACGCTCCGCGGGTTCTGATCTCCAACTCGATGTTGGTCCCCAAGTGGGCCACCGCCGACGAGTTCCGGCGCCTCGAAGGACTCGGCTTGACGATGTATGGGCAGATGACCGCCGGCTCATGGATCTACATCGGTACGCAAGGGATTCTCCAGGGCACCTTCGAGACATTGGCCGAGTGCGCTCGTCAGCACTTCGGTGGCACCTTGAAGGGCACCCTGACCGTGACCGCGGGACTCGGCGGGATGGGAGGGGCCCAGCCGCTGGCGGTGACCATGAACGAAGGGGTCTGCCTGATCGCGGAGGTCGATCCTCACCGGATCCAGCGTCGCCTGGAGACTCGCTACCTCGATGAGGTCGTCGAAGGCATTCCGGCCGCGGTGGAACGAGCCCAGGCGGCCGTAGCCGCCGGCGAGGCGGTGTCGATTGGAGTCGAGGCCAATGCCGTCGACCTGCTCGACTATCTAGTGGAGAGCGACATCACGCCCGATGCCCTGACCGACCAAACCTCGGCCCACGATGCCCTGGAGGGCTACGTGCCCCATGGCATGACCTACGCCGAGGCCGTCGAACTGCGGCGAGATCACCCCGCGATTTACATCGAGCGGTCCAAGGTGAGCATGGCCGCCCACATCGAGGGGATGCTGCAGCTCCAACGACGTGGTGCCGTGACCTTCGACTACGGCAACAACCTGCGTGGGCAGGCGCTCGAGGCTGGGGTCAAGAACGCCTTCGATATCGGTGGTTTCGTTCCCCTCTTTATC
This sequence comes from Thermoanaerobaculia bacterium, assembly GCA_019911795.1. Taxonomy (GTDB): domain Bacteria; phylum Acidobacteriota; class Thermoanaerobaculia; order Multivoradales; family JAIOJS01; genus JAIOJS01. Next base: position 9,233 of record JAIOJS010000548.1, read on the forward strand.
CGACCTCTGTTCTGTCTCGGCAAGGGTCCCTTCCGCTGGGTCGTCCTGTCGGGGGATCCCGAGGACCTGAGGGTCACGGACGAAGCGATCCTCGAGACCTTCCCCGACGATGAGCCGTTGCACCGGTGGATTCGCTTGGCCCAGGAGAAGGTGGAGTTCCAAGGGCTTCCCGCGCGGATCTGCTGGCTGGGCTACGGCGAGCGGGCGCGGGCCGGGGCGGTCTTCAACCGGCTGGTCGCGGAGGGCAAGGTCAAGGCGCCCATCGTCATCGGTCGCGACCACCTCGACTGTGGGTCCGTCGCGTCGCCCAACCGTGAGACGGAGGGGATGAAGGACGGATCCGACGCCATCGGCGACTGGCCGATCCTCAACGCGATGCTGAGCGCCGTCAACGGGGCGACTTGGGTGTCGGTGCACCACGGAGGCGGGGTGGGAATTGGCTACTCACTTCACGCCGGTTTGGTCATCGTCGCCGACGGTACCGAGGCGGCGGGGAAGCGCTTGGAGCGTGTCCTCACCGGCGATCCGGGGATGGGCGTGGTCCGCCACGCCGACGCGGGCTACGAGGATGCCATCGAGTTCGCTCACCGCACCGGGGTCGATCTCCCGATGATCCCGTCGACGGAGAAGGTTCCTCCCCAGGCGGGGTGAGTTCACCCCTCGTGCGAGCGTCTCGGCGGCCCCTGCTCGACCTCTACCTCCTGCTCGGAGCCGCCGCCGCGTCCTGGGCGTCCCCGGGGCTGGCCGGGTTGCTGCTCGCCCTTATCGTCTTCTTCTGGTGGCGTACCCGGCCTCCGCGCCGCGAAACTCTCGTTGCGGGAACCCTCCTCGGCTTGGCGGTGATTGCGGCCGGTCTCGGCGCTTGGGTGCGAGGACTGCCGAACGAGCCCGGGCGGGGTTGGAAGGAGCGGACAGCGTCCTCGTACCGGGAAGTGTGGGGAGAGATCGAGGCGGCGGCGGTGCGCGGGGTGGCGGAGGTGGCGGATACGGTGTCGGAGGGCACCCCGGCCGAGGCCCAGGCGAAACTCCGATCGGTCGTGCTCGACAGCCCACCGGGGACGACCCTCATGCTCGTCGATCCCGACGGTTCTGCCGTAGCGTGGTCCGGGCGCGGCCTGGTTCATGAGTTGGAGGCGCCCAACGTGCCTCACGACGGGCCGGTCTGGTGGACCAGCTACGGCGGGTCGACCCTGGCCGTGGTACGACCGATCAACGGAGAGACCCGTCCCTGGAGGGTCGTTGCCGGGCGTTCGTTCTCGATGAGTTCGCAGCCCTTTTCCGGGCGACGCTGGGGGAGACGGGTCGACTATCAGTGGTCGTTGGCCGCTTCGGAGTCCGATCTACTCCCCGACGCGGTTGCCATCGAGGCGAGTCCCGACCATCCGCTCCTCGCCGTCCGGTGGCGGCCCCGCGAAGGAGGATCCGACGTCCCGCCGTGGACGGCGGGCGTCGCCCGGACCTTGGTGGGTCTCGCCCTGTTCGCACTTGCGGTGATGCGCGGCATCGGAGTCGTTCTGCTCACCGGGACCATGGTGCGCGGTTCCAACCGGCCGTGGGCGGTGATGCTCCTCCTCGTCGCGGGGCTGATGGGTATAGCTTCCGGCGTAGGAGCCGGGTTCGTTGCGACCCTGGTGGTGGCCCTTGGAGGGGCTTTCGGCGTGGTCGGAACCCTGAGGCGTTCGGGCGATAGTCCGTCGCTGGACGCTGCGACGGGCATCGTTTTAGCGCTGTCCTTCGTCGGGCTCTGCTACGCGCTTCAGGGGGCGGTAGGACGCCTCGATCTGGTGGCGGCACCTTGGAAGGATCCGACCGCAGCGGCACTACGACTTGGGCTTTGGGGAATCTCGCTCGGGGTTCTTTCGTTACTCTGCGGTCGCTCGTCGTCACCGCGACCCTGGAAGGACAGACTGGCTCTCGCTTCCGGGGGGCTGTTGCTGGTCTCAGGGGCCCTGCACGATCAATTCGTACTCAGCCTGATCGCCCTGACCGTCGGCGTTGTCCTCGCCCGGGCGTGGCTGCGCGACACGTCGCGCGCGAAGCGGCCCGAGACGCTCGTCGCTCTCACCCTTCTGGCGGCGTTGCTCGCCGCGGCGAGTTGGGAGTCCGCTCACCGCTTGGAATTGCGCCACCAGATCGCGGATCGCTTCCTGCCCGCCATGGCGCCGCCGCTGGCGGAGGAGTTCGATGAGACTTGGGAGGAACTCGACCACTACTTTGCCGAACTCGACCTTGCCGAGATCACGCCACGCGTGATCGACGGAGTGCAGGATGATGACCTGGCGTACGTCCTCTGGCGGCGGTCGCCGCTCGCTCGCGCCGACGCACTGTCGGCGCTCGTCATCTTCCCCGAGACCGGTCCGCCGGTGCGCTTCTCCTACGGGTTGCCGGTGTCTTCCGACGGCGACCTTCAGCCGGTCCGTGGGGTGTGGTCCGCGGCTGAAGTGAGTGCGTGGGGGGATACTCTGTTGTCCGGCGACTCCCCCTTGCTTAGCCAGGGGGAGAGACGCGGCTCCATCAGTTTCTGGTTGCAGCCCCTCCCCGGCTTTCGACTAGGCCCCGAACCGGTAGTGGAGCTGGCTTCAGGGTTGCTCCGGGGTGGCCCGACGGGACGGGGTCCGGGGGCCGTTCTGGGAACCGGATTGGCCTATGGGCTCTACACCCCGACGGGATCGCCAATCATCTCGCCGTGGCCGGAGTCTCCACCTCTACCCGCCAATCTGCGGGTGGTGCCGCAGGCGCGGGTCGAGACGCCAAAGGGGCAGGCGTGGGCCTACGCACGGTCGGAGAGCGACGGCTTCGAGGTCATCTACCTACCGGTCCTCGACCCTTTGGCAGCGCTGGAACGGGTCGGTTCGTTGGTCATGATGACGCTCGCATTGGTCGCCCTGATCGCGGCGTTTACCTTGATCCTGGGTCTCCCGAGGGTCGCCTTTCGCGACGTCCTGCGGAGTGGGGTTCGGTCCTACTCAAAGCGCCTACTCCTGGTCTACGCGGCCCTGCTGATCATTCCTCTGGTCCTTCTGAACCTGCTCCTGGTCAAGGCCTTCGAGGAGAGTGTGCTGCGAGACCAACGGCTGGCGGGCGAAGCGGCCCTGGCGTCGGCGCAGCAGATTCTCGGCGAGTACATGGTCAGTCTGGATTCGGGCTTCGTCATCGATACGGCACTGGACGACGTGCTGCTCTCTTGGCTCTCGGAGGTGATTCACTACGAGGTCAATCTCTATTGGGACAGCAGCATCAACGCCTCGAGCAAGCGTGAACTGTTCACGGCGGGTCTCCTACCTGAGCGAATCCCCGGAGATATCTATTCGCGGCTTGCGCTGCGCCGCGAGAATCTGGCCTCCAGAACGTCCCAGGCGGGTTCGATCCGCTACCTCGAGTTGTACGCGCCCCTGGCGATTCCGGGCATGGCGACGTCGGAGCGTCGCATCTTCGTGTCGTTGCCGTTGCTGGCCCAGCAGGAGGAGAGCCAGCGCGCCCTTGCCTTTCTACGTCGTCGGGCGATTCTGATCACTCTTGTGCTCGCCCTGGTGGCGGCCTGGATCGGTAGTCGTCTGGCCAGCGGTTTCACGCGACCTCTTCGAGAACTGGTCGAAGGAACCAAGCGAATCGCGGCCGGAGCCACCAAGCTAGGCCTCGCTCCCACCGAACTGGAGTTGGCCGCCCTGGTGGAGGCGGTCGACGACATGGCGGGACGCATCGCCGAGGGACGTCGACGACTCCTCAGCGAGAAGCAGGTCATGGAGCGGATCGTCGAGAACGTCACCTCGGGAGTCGTTTCGGTGGATCACCGAGGCCGTGTCGTGATGGGCAACCGCCTGGCGATGGATCTGCTGGGCGTCGAAGTCGGCGATGATCTCCTCGGGGCCACCCGCAGCCACGCATCTCTGACGCCCTTGGCCGAGTTTCTGGAGGCCACGGGAGATG
>JAIOJS010000549.1 GCA_019911795.1 Thermoanaerobaculia bacterium
GCGTCGGGGCGCCTTGATCTCGCCCCTGATGACACGCCCAACCACTAACCGTTCGAGGGCTGCAGTCCACTAGAAGTCGACCTGCCAGCGCCACAGAATGAAGTGGCCGTCGCCTTCGTTCTCGACGTCGGCCATGACGTAGTCAACCATCATGCGGGTGGCGGGGTTGACGTACCAGTTGAGGCCCACCGTGATGTCGGTCTGCTCGCCACCGTTGATGTCGGCGTCGTTCAGGTTGAGGTTGGAGTAGCGGACCGCGATCTCCCAGGCGCCCGAGCCGCCGTCCTTGCCGAGGCTGTTCGTGGGCTTCTGACGGTCAAATGCGCCGTCGCTGCCCTTGAATTTCCGATGCTCTCCGGTCAGGTAGTAACCGACCTGCGCGTAGTACCCGGAGAAAGTGGGGTCACCCACGGTCGGAGCGTCGACGTCGGCGTTGATGTACTCGGCTGCGAACCAGAGCGGTCCAAAGACGCCCGCGACCTCGGCGTCGAGAATCACTGCGCCATCGGCATCGAAGTTCCCCGTGTCGACGAAGCGGTTGGCAAAGTGCGACTCGGGCCGGGCTCGGAAGCGCATCGTGCTCTCGCGACTCTGTGATGTGGCCGACAGTCCGATATGAAGCAGGGTGGAGCCTTCGTCAGCGAAGATCGGCCGCCAGGCGATACGCCCGGTGACATTGGTGTTGTTCTCGTCGGTGCTCACTCCGAAGTCATCCGCGTCGTAGAACACGCCGACCCCCCAGTTGAGGGTCTCTCCACTGTTACCGTGGACACCGATACCGGAGTTCCGGCTCGGCGAGAAGGCCTCGATGGGCAGGGAACGCTCGAGAAACGCCAGGTACTTGGAACTGGTCAGCTCTTCGAGGGAGAAGTACTCCTTGTAGTGACCGAAGCGGACCGTTCCCCAGTCGTTCTCGATGCCGATGTACATGTCCTTGATGTCGGCGTCGCCGCCGGCAAAGTCGTATTGAGCTTTGAACTCGACTCGATCGTAGATCGTGCCGGAGAAGAAGAGACGAGCGCGTCGGAATTCGAAACCGTCTCCCTTGTCGGCGAGGTCCTCGTCGACCGAGGCGAAGGTGTAGTCGGCCTGAATGCGGCCACCAAACTTGAGTTTGAAGGCCTTATCGCTGGACTCGATCTTGTGGCCATTACTCCACTTGGCGGTCCAGGAGTCGTCGGCCTGGGCGGAGGCAGTGGTCGCGACAACGGCGACGGCCAGAGCGGCCGCCGTCTTGGCGCAGAGTGTCGCGAGTTTCTTGGGGGTCATGATTGGGATCTCTCCTCGTTTTCGAGCTCGCAGGAGCTCGGGACATTCATCGTGCGCCACGCGGGATCGCGGCGACATCTAGTTGAGGGATCCTAGGGATGGGTCGCTTCAGCGGCGCGACGCATGGGTGACACCAGTGTCACGAGGGGTCCGGACCTCAGTGGCTCTGGCCCGACATGATCCTCCAGCTCACGATCTTGTCGTCGATCTGACGAAGCCGCTCGGCGATAAGACGACAGAGCAACTGGAGGAATTCGAGGGAGGCGGCGGGATCGACGGCGAGCACGTCGCGGATGGTGCTCTCCTCCAGGGCGATGACCGTGGCCGGGCCGTGGTGGGCGCGGGCGTCGGCAGAACGCGGTTGACCGTCGATCAGTGCCATCTCACCGAAGAAGCCACCGCGTTCCAGGATAGTCAGGGCCTCTTCGCCGCCTCCAGGGATGAACTTGCTGATGCGAATCTTGCCATGCACCACGATGAACATCTCGGTCCCGGGATCCCCTTCGTTGAAGAGAATCTCGTCGGCGGCATAGGTCCGTTCCGTAGCAAAGCGCGACAGGGCGAGGAGTTCGTTGGCCGACAATCCTTGCTCTTGGAAGAGGCGCACCTTGGCTTCGGAGTCGACCGCGACGTGCTGGCCGCTGGCGCCGGCCGCTCGTTGGCGCCGCAGCTCCTGGGAGGCTCGCTCATCGGCGAAGAATGTCTTGAGCTGCTCATTGGTGCAGCGGAGCTTGAACGCGAGGTTGTGCCAGAAGCTCCAGTAGACCTGCACTCCTAGCTTGGGATTGTTTTCGAGCACCCGACGGAGCTGCTCGGCGTCGAAACGGATCAGTTGGCAGTTCTGAGCGGCTACCGCATCACCGGTCCGCTCCGCCGGGGTGATGAAATTCACCTCGCCGAAGATCTCACCGGTCTTGAGGATACCCAGAGGGTAGACCCCGTACGGGGTATTGCGCTGGATGGTGATCTCACCCTTTTCGAGGATGTAGATGTCGGAGCCCAGCGTGCCATGGGCAAACACTTCCTCGCCGCGATGGAACTCCTCTTCGTGAGCCGCAGCGGTGAGGAGGAAGAGCTGTTCGTCCGAGAGGTGGTTCCAGGGGTCGAACTGACGCAGACGGGCGGCCATGTCGATCCGACCGTCGCCACGGGTCAGTTGGCGTTCCTGGTGGGACAGTCGTGCGGTCTCGTGGTAACGCTCGCGGTGCCACTCGAGTCGATCGAACATGATGCGAAGTTCCTCGCGGCGACGGTGGAAAAGGGCGGTGAGCTGATCGTTGTCCCATTCCAGGGCATCGCGGAGGTCCTGAATCCAGGTGCGGAGCTTGCCGGCTTCCTCTCGATCGGATTCCGGGAGCAAGAGGAAGGCATCGATAAAGGCGGCCAGGGCGCCTTCGAAGTCCCCGAGCTCATGTCGTGAGCGTCCGATGAGGACCGCTACCTGGCGGTCGAAGGGGTTGTAGCGGCGAGCCTTGAGCAGTTGCACCAGAGCCCGCGAGTACTCCCGTCGGTGGAACAACATGCGAGCGTAGAGTTTGTGGGGGGCCGGGTTGGGGAGGTCTTTGGCGGCTGAGATTTCGAGGTATTCCTCGGCGCGAGCCTCATCGCCGCGGTCGCGATAGAGATAGGCCAATCCGAGAAAGTGCTTTGCATCCAAGGCGTTACGACGGATCTGTTCGCGCACGCTGTCGCGGACCAACCGTGGGGTGGGCTTGTTGGTGCCGCGGGCGAGGCGCTTGACCTGAGCCAGGCCGAGTTGGACTCCCATGTTCTTGGGATCCAGGGCCAAGGCGAGTTCGAAGAGTTGAATCGCCTGGTCATAGAGCTTCCCCTCGACGAAGCGTTTCGCCAAGTGGGTGAGCTCGTCGAGCTCAATGGGTGAAGATGGAGCGATCTCGTCCATCGGATTCGTAGTGTTATCCAAGTCCTCGAGTCGGGAGTCTAGCATGCGGGTCGCCCGGGCTCAGTCCCTGATGTCACACCAATGACATAACTGCGTGTTAGCGTCCCTCTTGCCATGAGTGACGAACGAATCGCCGTTGTCGAGGATGAGCCCGGTCTCCAGGAGATCCTCGAGTTCCACCTACAGAAGGCCGGATACGAGGTAGATCTCTACGCACGGGGCGACGATGCTTGGAAGAGCCTGCAGAAGACCACTCCTCAGGCGATCCTGCTGGACCTCATGCTGCCCGGAATGGACGGTCTGGAGCTACTGCGGCGGGTTCAACGCCACGACACTCTGGCAAGGGTACCGGTCCTTCTGTTGACGGCCAAGGGCGAGGAAGTGGACCGGATCGTTGGCCTCGAGTTGGGAGCGGACGATTACATCACCAAGCCGTTCAGTCCGCGTGAAGTTGTGTTGCGGGTCAAGGCGGTGTTGCGGCGGTCGGGCTCGAAGGGATCGAACGAGGACCAGGCCGAGTGGCTTTCGGTGGGATCGATTCGTCTCGACACCGAGGGCCATCAGGTCTTCCTCGGCGACGTTGAGGTGGTTCTGACTCCCACCGAGTTCCGCCTACTCGCCCTGCTTCTCGAGCGCCGCGGTCGTACTCAGACACGGGCGCGTCTCCTCTCCGATGTTTGGGGCTACGCGGACGACATCGACAGCCGAACTGTCGATACTCACATTCGTCGCCTGCGCAAGAAGCTCGATCCGGAAGCGGCGGTGATCGAGACCGTCATGGGAGTCGGTTATCGAATCCGTCGCCCGTTAGAGGGCGGACGGTCCACGGCGTGTTGAGGCCCGCAGGCGCGGGCCCATTGAAGACATTGAATCTGAGGAAGGTCAAGGCTCGAGAGGCCGGGCCTCAGGCGAGGATTGGGGAAGGGACGCGAATGAAACACTTGGATCAAGAACTCGCGAGCGTCCGCCAGATGCTGCTCGAAATGGCGGGTCGGGTAGAGGAGATGATCGCCGATGCGGGAAGAGCCCTTGCCGAGCGCGATTCAGTGCTCGCCGGTCGTGTCCAGCGGGCGGACCGACGGGTCGATACACTCGAGAAATCACTCGACGAGTCCTGTCTTTCGATCCTCGCCTTGCGCGATCCCAAGGCGGTCGACTTTCGCTTTCTCATCGCGGTCCAGAAGATCGTCGGCGATCTGGAGCGGATGGGTGACTGCGCCGTGAACATCGCCCAAGCGGTGCAGAAGATCAACGAGGAACCAAAACTGGAAGGCGACCTGGATCTTCCGCGGCTCCTCGACATGGTCCGCAGCATGGTGAGGAAGAGTCTCGACGCCCTAGTACGGCGGTCTCCGGAACTGGCGCGAGAGGTCTGCCAGTCGGATGATCAGGTCGATCACCTCTACCATCACCTCTTCCGGCAACTGGTCGGCTTCATGCAAGAGCGATCCGACAAGGTGACCCGATCACTACAGCTACTTCTCGTCTCGCGCAATCTCGAGAGAATCGCCGACCACGCGACGAATATCGCCGAGGACGTTATCTACTATCTCGAGGCCAAGGATGTGCGCCATCCAGCCGCCGAGTCGGAGGGCTCGTAGCCGCGATTTCGGCACCTCGTGATTCAGCAAACCTCGACCCTTCATAGGGTTGGCAGGAGGTCGACGGAATTGCCCTTGGGACTGAAACCGCGATCCGCAGATCCTGTGGAAAAGTCTGCGGAAGACGGTGATGCTCGAAGGCCTAAGTGACCGAGTTGCAGGGCCTTAGAGCAGTTTGACCAAGGAATTGTGCACCCCTTCGTATCTTGTTGCAAATAAAGAGTTTGAAAATTTTGCTGCAACGACATGATGCCCTCCAGCCGAGTGACGGTCTCGAGGTGTGGGAGTGTTACACAGCTCACAAGAACCTTGCGGCACTTTTGGCCTTCGTGCTGGAGTTTGGCGCAGGGCGCAGGGTATGATTCGGCTCATGAATGAGGATACCGAGATTAAGAGCACGCCCCTCCTCGATTGCCATCGGCAAGCCGGTGGCAAGATCGTGGAGTTCGCCGGTTGGTGGATGCCGGTGCAGTACTCCGGGGTCATCGAGGAGCATCAGGCAGTACGCCAAGCGGCGGGACTCTTCGACGTCTCTCACATGGGAGAGTTCTCGGTACGGGGACCCCAGGCCGAGGCGTTCCTGCAGAGAATGACTCCCAACGACGTGACCAAGTTGGTCGACGGACGCGCCCACTACAGCGGCCTGTTAACCGAGGAGGGGACCTACGTCGACGATGTCTTGATCTACCGGCTCGCGAAAGAGGACTATATGGTGGTCGTCAACGCGGGGAACCAGGCGGCCGATTTCGCTTGGCTGGAGTCCCACTTGGACGGGGCCGAGGTCGAACTCGCGGACCACTCCAAGGACACTGCGCTCCTGGCTCTACAGGGTCCCAAGGCCCCAGCCATCCTCGCTGGCCTGACGACTACCGACCTGAGTGCCATTCGTTACTACGGCTTCGCCAAAGGAGAGGTTGCTGGTCATCCGGCGATCCTGTCGCGCACTGGCTACACCGGAGAGGACGGCTTCGAGCTCTACCTCGAGCCCGACGCCGCGGGCAAAGTCTGGGATGCTCTCCTCGAGGCGGGAGCGCCAGAAGGCTTGGTCCCGGCTGGCCTCGGAGCGCGAGACACCCTGCGTCTCGAAGCGGCGATGGCCCTTTACGGACACGAGCTCGATCGCAACACGACGCCGTGGGAGGCTGGTCTCGATTGGGTCGTAAAACTCGAAGCGGGAGACTTCCTCGGTCGCGATGCACTGGTGCGACAGAAGGAGGAAGGGGTTCCACGTCGGCTCATCGGCATCGAGGTTACGGGGCGCGGCATTGCGCGTGAAGGCTACATCTTGAGCGGTAAGGATGGAGTCGAAGGTATAGTTACCAGCGGAACCTGGAGCCCCACCTTGGAGAAGGCCATCGGCCTAGGCTACCTGCCCACCGGGGCGGCCGAGGAGGGGGAGGACCTCAGGGTCACGGTTCGTAAGCGCGAGGTCGAGGCCAAGATCGTCGCGATCCCTTTCTACAAGCGTCCAAGGTAGCCCCCAGCTCGGCTCTCGACGGTAGAGCCAGCCGGAGGTATCCTTTCCAGACAGATCACATCAGGGAGTCAAGCGCTCCGAGCGAGCGATTGTCAAACAGGAGAGACAAACGATGTACCCAGCGGACTACCTCTACTCGAAAGATCACGAGTGGGCCAAAGTGGACGGCGATATCTGCCAGATCGGAATCACCCAGTTCGCCCAGGAAGAGTTAGGCGAAGTGGTTTTCGTCGAACTTCCCGAGGTCGGGGACACTTTCGAAGCCCACGACGAGATCGGAACCATCGAATCGGTCAAAGCCGGCGCCGAGGTCTACACTCCGGTCGGAGGTGAGGTCGTCGAGATCAACGAAGGCGCGGCCGAAGATCCCGCCATCGTCAACCAGGATCCCCATGCGGGAGGGTGGCTGGTGAAGATTCGCCTGGCCGACCCCTCCCAGCTCGACGAATTGATGAGCGCTGACGCTTACGAACGGTTCGCCGGCGGCGAGGAATAGCGCCCCCCTGGTGGCTCGTTGGGAGCCCATCCTCGTAGCCCTTTTCTTCGCCGGCTGGATCGGCGCTCTGCTGCATCAGCTGGGAATACTGGCTCTCCAAGGTAGCCTCTCCTTCGGTCTGTATCCCCTCTTCGGGCTGGGAGGTGTACTCGGTTGGACGTTCGGCAATGTCTACCTCCATCGTCGACGCGGATTGCCCAAGACGCTTCGACGGCGACTGTTGCTCCTCTACCTCGTGGGGCCACCGGGCCTTCTCTACCTCCTGTGGTCGATGCAACCAGCCTCTGTCCAGGAGGGAGCGCCCCTGGTGCCGCTCCTCGGCTTCGCGGTCAGTTGCGTTTTCTTCCTCGTGCCATTGAGTCTCGCCGGGGCTTGGTCGGACCCACTGTAGCGTAGGCTGCTCGAGGCCTTGGGAGAGCCTCCCTTGAGCTAATGGTCCCTGTCCGGCGTTCCGCAAGCGGACGCAAACTTGTCGCAGGACTTTCTCGACAAACGAGTGAGCGATAGCGCGTAGCGGACCTGTTCTTGTGAGGAGCCGGATGCGGGAAATCCGCACGTCCGGTTCTGTGGGGGGGCCCAGGCAGGCATTGTGTCCTGCCTGGGCCTATCCCGATCCGTTAGCTCTTCGCTCCAGCTACCGAAGGCAGACCCGAGACGGCGCGTTCCAAGGGCAGAGCATCTCAACCCGCCCCTACATCGCTTCGAGCAGCGCCCGGTCAACCTTGCTCAAGTCTCCGAGGACGGCGAAGTCGACGTGTTGCACCGACTCTCGAATCGCCTTCTGGACCTGCACCGGAGTGATCTCGGTGAGTTGTTCGATCACCTGCCCGAGCCTCTCCCAGCCTCCGCCGGTCATCTCGTACGAACCTAGTTCTTGGGCGAGACCCGCCGGATCTTGAATCCGCATCAACAGGCCCGTCCTCAGGGTCTCGGCGCTATCCAGCACATCCTGAGCTTCGAGGGGTTGTTCCGCGAGACGAGCGACGGTTGCCCTAATGATGGGTAGGGCTTCGTTGGGCTCAGCCGTGGTGATGTAGAGAAACCCGACATTGGGGATTCGCCGACTGATCCCGGCGGATGCCGCATAGGCGAGATTGCGCTTCGTACGAATCTCTTCCCACAGCTGCCGGGCGAGGATCCGGTGGGCGAGAAGGTGGGCTGCGAATTCGTCAGAGGAGGGATCGACCGCCGGGAAGAGACCCTGAATGTAGACGGTGGGTAGGTCTCTTGCCTCGAGGACCGGCGTCGCAACAT
>JAIOJS010000550.1 GCA_019911795.1 Thermoanaerobaculia bacterium
CCCTGTAGAGGTAGAATTCACCCAGCAGTCCGGCCGCACCCACTCGCGGCTGCCGGACTCTGCGACCCTCATTTCCCTACTCTTCCGAAGGAGCCCATTCATGAACCTCACTGATTTCACTCCAACTGCGCCTCGCCGGCCAAGCCATTTTCTTCGCTCCTTCCTCACCATCCTCTGCCTCGGCCTCGGACTTGTCGTCGCCGGGTGCCAGAAGCCGGAGGCCGCGCCGAGTGCCGCAGTGTCGCAAGATGCCGTCGATGAGACCGCCCAGGACGCCCGCTCGGACGCAGACGCCGGCGTCATCCTCACCGAGGACTTCGAGTCCGGCAGTCTCGATTCGCTCGGCCTGGAGTCGGGGAAAGGGGACGACGGAGACGAGCAGCCAGGAACTTCGCCGGAGCCCCAGGAACCACAGAGTTCCGACCACTAACCCGAGCCGCTGATCAACTGTGGAGCAAAGCAGCAGTTCGTCCCTGTGAGGCCACCCAACCTGGCCGCTGAGGGGGTCATCAAGTTCGCCACCGAGCACCGGAGGGTCGCCCTCGATTCCCGGCGCTACGGGTCGACCTGTTGCGCTCTACTCTCTTGGCGCCAGATCCTGGCTCTCACTGGTTTGGTCGGCCAGACTCCGCAGCGCTACGAGGGCTTCGGCTACGGCAATGTGAGTGCCCGCGTCGGGGCACCTTCGATGCCCCGTGGGAGGCGTGCCTTCCTCATCAGCGGAACCCAAACCTCGGGCTTACAGAATCCAACCCTCGGTGACTTCTGCATAGTCGAGGCGTACGACATCGACTCCAACCGCATCCGGAGCCATGGCAGCACCCTCCCCTCCTCTGAATCGCTCACCCACGCCGCCGTCTACGACCTGGGAACCCAGATTCGCTGCGTTCTCCATGTGCACTCCCCCATTCTCTGGCGGCGAGCGAAGAGCCTTCGCATTCCGCAAACGGCCCCCGGAGTAGCCTACGGAACGCCCGATATGGCTCGCGAGGTTCGACGCCTCTACCGAGAAACCCATCTCGAGGCGTGCGGCATCTTCTCCATGGCAGGTCACGAAGACGGCATCGTCGCTTTCGGTCACGACCTCGCGACCGTAGGCGCCAATCTGGTGGAACGCTTGGCCCAGGGCTTCGAGACTGAGTGTTCTGACGCCCGAATCTTCGACTAGTCGCACCACCGGCATGATATCGTTGTTCGGATAGAAGATGATCACCACCGCAAATAAATCCGAAGAGGAACACGCTACATGTCAATGATGGATATTCTCGGCCAGGCACTTCAACAGCAAGGTGGAGTCCAGGAGATCAGTCGTGAACTCGGCATCGACGAAAAGAAGGTTGCCACCGTCGCCGGGGCCGCCATTCCCATGATGATCGCAGCGCTGAACAAGAACGCGTCCCAGGAATCCGGGGCCAGCCGCCTCGCTTCGGCGGTCGCCAAGGATCACGACGGGAGCATTCTCGACAACCTCTCCGGCGCCCTGAGCAACCCGCTCGTCCGCACCGAGGGCGCTGCCATCCTCGGACATCTGTTCCCATCGAATCAGCAGCAACAGACCACGAGTGCTCTCGGCAAGATGAGTGGCCTGGACGCCACATCGGTCTCCAAAATCCTCATGATGCTCGCCCCTCTCGTCCTTGGCGCTCTCGGGAAATCCGCCCGCACGACGTCGGCCCCGGCCGGCGCCTCGATGGGAGGCATCGATTTGGGTTCCATCGTCGCGGCTCTCACGGGTGGGCAGCAGGATGCCAAGAAGCGGGCGCCCGAAGCCACCGACATCTTTACCAAGATGCTGGACTCCGACGGCGACGGCAACATCTCCGACGACATCGCAAGCATGGGCGCCGGGATCCTGGGATCCCTGTTCAAGTCTTGAGTCTTCCGTCACCAACCTTCCCGACATCAGTTTCTTCGACCCTAATACCAACAACAAAGGAGAACCCCCATGGGACTATTTGATTTCGTAAAGAACGCCGGCGCCAAGATCTTCGGTAAGGACGAGCCAGAACCAGAGATGGTCACCGCCAACTCCGCCGATGCCCACGCCCAGATGAACGCCATCCGTGCCAAGCAGCTGGCCAGCCTCGTCAAGGACCTCGGTCTGGACATTTCCGGCCTCACCATCAAGGTCGATCGCGAAACCGCCATCCTCGGCGGCACCATCGACACCCAGGCAAACCGCGAAAAGGTCATCCTCGCCGTAGGCAATGTCGCCGGGATCTCGAAGGTCGACGACAACCTCGCAGTCGAGCACAAAGAGCCCGAAGCCGTCTTCTACACCGTCAAGAGCGGCGACACCCTCTCCAAGATCGCCAAGGAGCAGTACGGCAGCGCCAACAAGTACCATGCCATCTTCGAGGCCAACCGCCCGATGCTGGAGAACCCGGACAAGATCTACCCCGGCCAGGTCCTCCGCATTCCAGCGTTGCCTGAAAAGGGCTAAGAACTAGTCCCCTAGATAACAGCGCTACTCCTCTATGAGGAGGCATCAAGCCGAGTCGGGCGATCAGCAGCCGGCTCGGCTTTTTCTTGCTGAGCCGGTCCGCAGAACCAATCCAGAGCTGCCCACCTCGGCGCGCTCTAGCCAAGTAGCAACAGTGCGAGAGGGCGATCTTAGGAGAGTCATGGCGATTGGCGTTTCTGGTCGGGTATACTCCGCCGCGGTTGGGCCGTTAGCTCAGTTGGTAGAGCAGCGGACTTTTAATCCGCGGGTCGTAGGTTCGAGACCTACACGGCCTACCAACCTTCTCGCTTCGCTCGGCGCTTGGC
>JAIOJS010000551.1 GCA_019911795.1 Thermoanaerobaculia bacterium
CTGACGAAGAGGCTGGTGCACGGTCAGCAAGGCCACCCGCAGAGCGGGCGCGAGGAAAGCCATCAAGTAGTCGCGGCCGTAGCGCTCTAGGCCGCACGCCGCCGCAAGGTAGTCGGTGTGGCCCCGAAAGGTCGAGTCCACGTGATCGGCGATCGACGCCTTGCTCACCGGTAGGGTCACCAACGCATCGACCACTCCCTCGCGAGCGAGAGCGCTACCCAGATCGAGCGCTGCGATCGCCCCAGCTGCGTCATCGGGCCCCGAGAGTCCAGGTACCACCTGTCTCCGCTCTACCACAGGATCCAGGATCAAGACTCTGCCCCCCTGATCGGAGGCCGCACCGTCCGCAAGCCTCTTCTCGAGGCCCAGCCGGTCGATCGCGGTGGCATCGACAAACTCCAAACGGTCCCAGCGCGAGGCGGGAGCGAGGTCCCGTACTGCCTCCAAGGCAGCACGCTCCGCGACTACCACCGAGCGATACCGCGGCGCAGGATCGTCGAGAATGGAGAGGATCAGCTCGGGCCCGATCCCGGCGGGATCACCCTGGGTGAAGAGAAGAAGGGGGCTGGACACGCGGTTTCCGGCTGAACCGAAGCGATCGAATCGGTGCGGGCAGTTCGAGCGCTAGGAGGAGGCGGTCTTCTTGCGCTGCTGTCGCTTCAGTTCCTCTTCCTTGAACATGTATCGAATGTTGTGTTTGGGGATCAGCAGGTTCGGACCCTCATGCCGGTTGAGTTTGATGGCCCCCTTGTCGTACCACTCGATCCAACCACGGAGTTCTTCACCGTCGAGAAGCACGACGATCATCGGCGTCTTCGACGCCATCTGCTTGAGGTAGTAGAACTCCTCCGCGTTGGTCTGCTCAGGCGGACTCTGCTTGCGGCGCACGGTGCGCGGTCCGTCCTTCTTGAGGTCCGTCAGGTCGGGCCGTATCAGTTTTCTGTTACTCATATGTCTAGGAGACCCTCGAGGGTCTCTCCTCCGATCGCTGTTTGTACTGGTCATCTTCATAGGCCAGACAGCACAGCAGGCGACCGCACTGACCGGAGATCTTGGAAGGATTCAGGGAGAGATTCTGGCGCTTGGCCATCTGGATCGAGATCGGTTCGAACTCGGTCAACCAGGTCGAGCAACAGAGAGTCCGTCCGCAAACTCCGATCCCGCCGAGAAGGGCCGCTTCGTCGCGCGAACCCACCTGAATCATTCGCACGCGGGTGGAGAATCGATCCGAGAGGTCGCGCACGAGCTGGCGAAAGTCCACTCGACCGTCGGCCGTGAAGTAGAACATCGCCTGCCCCTTGTGCAGCGGGAAGACGACCTTGGACACCTTCATCTCGATACGTAGCTCGCGCGAACGCTCGCGACAGAAGCGCTTGGCGAGAAACTCGTTCTTCTTCTGCCGTTCTCGAGCCGCTTGGTCGTTCTCGTTGGCGCCCCGAAGAATCTTGAGAGCACTGGACTTCTGGCAGGGCTTGAAGACTGGCATGGGAGACTTCTCGACCCG
This sequence comes from Thermoanaerobaculia bacterium, assembly GCA_019911795.1. Lineage (GTDB taxonomy): Bacteria > Acidobacteriota > Thermoanaerobaculia > Multivoradales > JAIOJS01 > JAIOJS01. The sequence continues at coordinate 1,505 of JAIOJS010000551.1, forward strand.
CCCGTAGACCGGTCCCTCCTCACCGTCGACGATCACCTCGTCGCCGTAGCCGAAGCGAATGCCGCCGGTGCCGCACAGGGTCAGGTTGGTCTCTTCGCTGAACCGCACACCGACAAAGGTCTCCTCGACCGCCGTCGACATTCCCTTGTACTGGCACCCCGAGCATCCACCCATACGCCTGTTATGACTCCAAGACCGACAACCTTTTTTGGGGACTCCGACGGTGAATCAACCGCTTCCGAAGCCGGCTCGACACAGCGCCGAACCTCTCTTTTCTCTACACGTTAGCAGCTGAATCCAGTATCTCACCGGACCTGGGGACTGTCAACGCGGCCCGTCGGGGCACACCCGGTATACGGTAGTCACGTCGGAGGCGTTTGCCTCCACCTCGATTTCCCTCGGCTAGTCCCCGCGGAGATCCGCCGGAATACGCCAGATACCGGACCCCGAACCCGGGTCGAGGACCGCCCTTCCGATGTCTCGTCGGAGAATCTTGCTTGGCCACTCGATCAGCTGAGAGGCGCCATAGGCCGATCGCAGTGCCTCCCGGAGATTGCTGCCGGTCGCACAGACGTTGAGGACGCGTCCCCCTGCCGACACGACCTCGCCGTCGACGGCCGCCGTCGCGGCGTGGAAGATGGTGACGTTTGGGACCTTGGCCGCCTCCTCGATCCCCTCGATGACCTCACCCCTGACGGGCTTCACCGGATATCCACGGCTGGCGAGGACCACGCAGGCGGCGGCCTCTTTCTTGAACGCCATGCGTGACACGCCGAAGCTGCCCGCGGCCCCCGCCGCCAAGATGGGCAGCAGGTCGTCCTCTAGCCTGAGCATGAGGGGCTGCGCTTCAGGATCTCCCAAGCGAGCGTTGAACTCGAGGACCTTTGGGCCCTCTTCGGTGAGGATGAGTCCGGCGTAAAGCACACCGCGAAGCTCCCGACCCTCAGAGACCAGACCCTCGAGGGTAGGGTAGATGATCTCTTCCAAGATCGAACTCGCCATCTCCTTCTCGAGCACGCCCGAAGGGCTATGGGCCCCCATGCCGCCGGTATTCGGACCGTCGTCCGCCTCGCCGAGACGCTTGTAGTCGCGGCAGGCCGCGAAGGGCAGCGCCCTCGTGCCGTCGCTGAGGACTATGAAGGAGACCTCCTGGCCGTCGAGGAACTCCTCCACCACGATGCGATCGCCGCTCGACCCAAAGCGCCGCTCGTCGAAGAAGAGATCTAAAGCATCGGCGAGTTCGCGCTTCCCGATCGGGATGAGAACGCCCTTGCCGGCGGCCAGTCCATCCGCCTTGAGAACTACCGGAAAGCCATACTCCTTGGCCGCACGCTCCGCTTCGGCCCGATCGTGAGCGATAGTGAAACGGGCGGTAGGAATCTCGTGCTCCTGCATGAATTGCTTGGAGAAGACCTTGCTCGACTCGATCTCAGCCGCCTTGCGAGTGGGTCCAAAGATGTTGAGACCTCGGGAGAGGAACTCGTCCACGATGCCCAGGGCCAAGGGCAGCTCAGGCCCGACCACGGTGAGATCGATGCCGACATCGGACGCAAAGCTCGCTAGCTCGTGGATCTCGTCAGCCGCCAACGGCACCAGATCTGCGATCTCGGCAATGCCGGGATTCCCCGGGGCGCAGTAGAGCTCCTCGAGCAGGGGACTCTGGCGCAACTTCCAGCACAGCGCGTGCTCTCGGCCGCCACCACCGATAACCAATACCTTCATCACTTCCTCCGATCAGCCGCTTGCAGTATCGCGACTGTCAACACGTCCAGGACATCTTCGACCGAACAGCCCCGAGAGAGATCGTGCACCGGCCCGGCGAGGCCCTGCAGTAGCGGACCCACCGCGCGCGCTCCTCCCACTCGCTCGCTCAGCTTGTAGCCAATATTACCGGAGTCGAGGTCCGGAAAGACGAGCACATTGGCCCGGCCTGCCACCGGGCTGTTGGGAGCCTTGCGCCGTGCCACCGACTCGACCAACGCGGCGTCCCCTTGCAGCTCCCCGTCGAACTGGAAGTCGACCCCACGTCCGCGCAGGATCTCGACCGCCTGCCGGACCCTCTCGACCCTGGGGTGCTGGGCTGATCCCAGGGTGGAAAAGGAGAGCAAAGCGACTCGCGGCTCCTGGTCGAGCAACAGACGACAGGAGTGTGCAGCGGCGATGGCGATATCGGCCAGCTGATCAGGAGTTGGATCCGGTACCACCGCGCAGTCGGCGTAGATGAGAGGACGGCCGGTCGGTGGATCGATGAGGAAGCACGAGGAGACGATGTCGAGTCCAGACTGGACTCCAACGCCGTGAAGCGCCGCTCTCACCGTCTGTCCGGTGGTGGCAACCGCTCCCATGACGGCGGCCCCTACCTTGTCGTTAGCGACCATGAGGGCGGCACAGAGCAGGGGATCCTCGACCGCTGCCCGCGCCGCGTCGCTCTCCAGCTTCCGTCGCTGTGCGAAGAGCTCGGCCCAGGTCGCGAGGTCCGGGTGATGGCTAGGGTCGACGATCTCGAACGATCCGTCGATGCCATGGCTACGTTGAGCCCGATCGATCTCCTCGGGGTCGCCCACCAACACGGGATGACCCCAGCCTTCGTCGCGCAAGAGTGCCGCCGCCTTCAGGATCCGAGGGTCAGAGGGCTCGGGGAGAGCCACTCTCGGTGTCGAGTCGAGAGCCCTGGCCCGTTGGCGTAGCCGCGCCAGAGCGTCGCTCATCGGCTCAGGGCGGACTGATTCTCTCCGGTGTCTACTCGGCGACTGTCCTCGCGGCCGGCGCGATCTCCGTCGGTCAGGCCCTCCGCCCGCGAGGCGAGCGTACGAACCCGCTCCTCGACCTCCTCGACGAGATAGTCGGGGGTCGAGGCACCGGCGGTAATGCCCAGGCCCGACACTCCCTCCAGCCACTCGCCCTCGATGTCTTCCACTCCGTGGACCAGATAGCTAGGCTTCAAACGAGAGCAGGTCTCCCACAGATGCCGAGTGTTGGCGCTGTGCCGTCCGCCGATGACCAGAATGGCGTCGATCTCAGGGTCCTCCGCCAAGCGAAGCGCTGCATCCTGATTCTCTTTGGTCGCATAGCAGATGGTGTCGGTACGCGTGGCTTCCGCCCGCGATTCGATGGCTCGGGCGACGTCCTCGTACTCCTCGGCGTTCAGCGTCGTCTGGTAGAGGATCCGCACCCCTTGAGGATACTGCGACCAATCCACCTTCTCGGCCTCGGAGAGCGCCGAGAGAACATGGTAGGTGCCCGGCTCGAGGTCGCGCGTGTAGCCCTGAATCTCACGATGCTCTGGATCGCCGATGAAAACCAGGTGGAGTCCGAGCTGCCGGGCGCGCTCCGCGTCGTCATGAACGTCGTAGACGAAGGGGCAGGTCGTATCGAGGACGCGAAGCCCTCGCCGTCGCGCCGTGTGGAGAAAGGATGGCGGCACGCCGTGGGCGGAGAAGACGATCGTCCCCCCCTCCACCTCGTCCAGGGACTCCACGGTGCGCACGCCGAGTTCCTCCATCTCGGAGACCACCCGTTCGTTGTGCACCAATTGACCGAGAATTGCCCCACGACCACCGGCGGCGGCGAACTTCTTCACCTCGCGGTCTGCGATCCGGACGCCGGCACAGAAGCCGTACTTCTCGGCTCTCTTCAGCAACATGCGGTGATCCCTGCTGCAGAATCGCGCCGTCGGCAGTCTGAAATCAGGCTACCCCGGTGGACCTTACTGTCCACTCTCGTCGGCCGAGGCGGCGGCCGCGTCGTCGGAGCCTTCCTCCGTCGACTCCGTCGACTCCATCGACTCCATCGACTCCATCGGCGGAGCGGAACCCAACTCGACCACCCCACAAGCGATGCGAGGACCCGCGTCGCCAGAAGGCTGGGAGACCAGGTCATCGGTACCACTATGCAGGATCACCGCTCGTCCAACGACGGAGTTCGCACCCGGTCCGACGGACAGCATGTTGGTGGTGACGCTAAGGGCGCCACTGCCCACCGAGTTGACGACCAAATTGCCCCAGTCGCCCGCGTGATGAAGGGCATCCCCGGGGCCACCGTGCTGAACAGCGGTGGGGTTGAAGTGGCCTCCGGCCGACGTGAAGTCCGCGGCACTGCAGTCCCCCACTTCGTGCAAGTGGAAGCCATGGTCCCCGGGCTCCGCTCCCAGGACCCACGCATTGACCTGAACCCCGCCGGCGACCTCGGTAAAGTTCACTGCGGCCTGGACACTGCTGCCTTCGATCGGGGTCAAGACGGCATGAGCCTTGGTCGGTACCACCGCCTCCGGCTCGTAGGCCTCGGCTGCGGCTGCGGTCTCGTCGGGAGAGACGACGTCGTCGCTTCCGGGGGCAGCGCAGCCCAGAAACGCGGCGCTTGTCAGCAAGGCGAGCATGAGTGTGGCGGATGGGACGTATCGAAGTGTTTTCATGACGGTCTCCTTAGGAAGTTCATCGAAGAGTCTAACAGTCCATCGAGGCTCGCGGACCATAGTGCCCGTTGCAGCCACTCCTTGGTAGCAGCGCGACTACTCGGTGCTCACCGCGTCGTCGGCCTTGTCGAGCGCTGCCTGCAAGGTATGCCAGGCCAGCGTTGCGCACTTCACCCGCATTGGATAATCACGCACCCCGGACAGTGCCGCCAGCTTCCCCAGCTCTTCCTCGTCGACCACCTCTCCGCCGGTCAGGAGCTGACGGAACCGCTGGAAGAGCTCGCGCGCTTCAGCCTCCGTCTTGCCATGGAGGGCTTCGGTCATCAACGAGGCACTGGCGGTAGAGATGGCACAACCCTCGCCCTCGAAGGCGACGTCTTCGATCGTCCCGTCCTTCATCGCCAACGTGACCTTGACCTTGTCGCCGCACAGGGGATTGAATCCCTCAGCCTCCCGGTTCGCGCCGGTCGCGACGCCGTGATGACGAGGTCGTTTGTAGTGGTCGAGGATGATCTCTTGGTAAAGGCCGCGAAGGTCGTTCATCAGGCGAAAAGCTCCCGCACGCGATCCAGGCCCTCGACGAGAGCGTCGATCTCCTGTCGAGTATTGTAAAGACCTAGGGACGCACGGGCTGTCGCTGCGATTCCCAGAGAGTCCATCAGCGGTTGCGCACAGTGGTGGCCCACCCGCACCGCAACTCCCTGACCGTCGAGAATGGTGCCGACGTCGTGGGCGTGAATCCCCTCGACGAGGAACGAAACCACGGACGCCTTGTCCGGCGCGGTGCCGATCGGGATGATGCCAGGAACCTGAGCAATACGCTCGGTCGCGTAAGCCAAAAGCTCAGCTTCATGCTGCCGAATGGCCTCGAGCCCCACCGCGTTGAGATAGTCGAAAGCCGCCGCCATGCCGACCGCGCCGGCGATGTTCGGAGTGCCAGCCTCGAAGCGGGCGGGGGCTTCGGCGAACTCGGTCGCGGCGAAGGTGACCCTTCGGATCATCTCGCCTCCCCCCTGGTAGGGAGGCATCGCATCGAGGAGTTCTCGACGACCCCACAGGGCCCCAATCCCCGTCGGTCCGTACGCCTTGTGGGCCGAAACGGCATAGAAATCGCAATCGAGAGCCGCCACATCGAGTTGCATATGGGGGGCGGCCTGAGCGCCGTCTACCATCACCACCGCTCCCTGGGCGTGAGCCAAGCGCACGACCTCGGCCACGGGCAGGATGGTACCGAGTGCATTGGAAACATGAGCCAGACTGACGATACGGGTCCGGGCACCGAGGCACTCGGCGAAAGCGTCGAGTCTGAGCTGTCCGTCCTCGTCGAGCGGAGCAACCACCAACTTTGCCCCGGTCTGCTCGCAGACCATCTGCCAGGGAACGATGTTGGAGTGGTGCTCCAACTGGGTGATGAGGATCTCGTCGCCACTCTGCAGTTGCGGGCGAGCGTAGCTCTGCGCTACGAGGTTGATCGCCTCCGTCGTACCGCGTACGAAGACCACCTCATGCCGGTCGCGCGCGCCGAGGTGCGCAGCCACGGTGTCGCGGGCGGCTTCGTAGGCTTCGGTCGCTTGCTGGGCCAGGTAGTGAACGCCGCGATGAACGTTGGAGTGCTTCTCCCGATAGTAGCTAGTGATCGCGTCGAGAACCTGGTTGGGCTTCTGTGACGAGGCGGCGTTGTCCAGGTAGACCAAGGGCCGACCCGCAACCTTCGTCGCCAGGATCGGGAAGTCACGACGGCGAGCCTCCACATCGAAGGCGTTCTGAATCCCCATGGTCGCTGTGGTCATCTCCGGCCTCCTTCCCTCATCGTTCCGTCGTCATTCCGTCATGCTTCGATCAACTCGCTACACCGCTTGGCGCACGATCTCCCCCTTGGGGAGGCGTGAGAAGAGAAACTCTTCGAGGTCCTTGCGCACCGGCTCCACCCGGACCCGATCGACGATATCGCGAGCGAAGGCATAGATGAGCAGGCTCTTGGCGGCCTCCTCGGAGATCCCCCGCGAGCGCAGGTAAAAGACGGCGTCGGCGTCGAGCTGACCCACCGTTGAACCGTGGGTGCACTTGACGTCGTCGGCGTGAATCACCAACTGCGGGTTGGTGTGAACCATGGCATCCGCCGACAGCAGGAGATTGCGATTGGTCTGCTTGGCGTCCGTCTTCTGCGCGTCGTGATGGACATGGATCAGGCCGTTGAACACAGCGCGCGAGCGCTCTTCCAAGATCCCCTTGTACAGCTCGTAGCTGTTGCAGTTGGGCTTCGCGTGCTCCACCCACATGTGGTTGTCGACGTGCTGGCGACCGCGGGTCAGGTAGAGACCGTTGAGGGTGCACTCCACCCCTTCGCCATCGAGTACCGCACGAACGTCGTTGCGCACCAGCGCTCCCCCAAACGAGAGCGAGTGGCTCGAGACGTTGGAGTCACGCTCGCAGTGATAGTGCTGCAAGGCGATATGGGTCGCATCGGTTCGTTCCTGCTGCAGCCGATAGTGGTCGACCACCGCTCCAGCATCAGCCACCAGCTCGGTCACCGGACAGGTGAAGTTATCCTCTCCGAGACCAGCATAGGTCTCGATCAAGGTCACCTGAGAGGCTTCCCCGGCCACGATGAGGTTGCGCGGGAAGCACATGCGATGAGCCTCGGGACCGGTCACGAACACGAGTTGGATCGGCCGTTCCACGACCACGCGCCGGGGGACTGAGACAAACGCGCCATCGGCGAAGAGGGCGGTATTGAGAGCGACGAAAGCCTGCTCGTCGAAAGACGCATAGCGTCCAAGCTGCTCGTGGGCCACCGTGTCGCCATCGGCGAGAGCCTCGGCGAGGCCGCCCACTCGAACCCCTTCGGGCAGACCCTCGAGGTCGGAAAGCTCAGCGACGAAATGGCCATCGACGAAAACGGCCCGAGCCATGTCGGGATAGATCCACAGGGAGAGGTCCTCGAGGGTGACCTTCCCTGGGGTAACCGCCAGGGAATACTCGCTGCGGCCCAAGGGTCCGACATTGGTAAACCGCCAGTCCTCGTGTCGCTTGGTGGGAAAGCCGAGTGCGGCAAAGCGGTCCATCGCCTCCCGGCGCAAACCCGGACGCGACTTCGGTTCGGAGGTCGATCGGCCCGCGGTGTCGAAGGCGGCGAGATACGAGTTGGTCACTTCAGCTACAGCCGCATCCATCGATCAGGCTCCCACCGAGTTTGCAGCGACAGGACTCTTGGCGACCTCGGCCTCGAGCCAGCCGTAGCCTCTCTCCTCGAGTTCGAGCGCCAGCTCCTTGCCGCCGGAACGAACGATACGGCCATCGACCAGAACGTGCACGAAGTCGGGAATGATGTAGTCGAGGAGTCGCTGATAGTGGGTGATGACGAGGAAGGAGCGGTCCGGCGAACGCAACGCATTCACGCCGTTGGCGACGATCCGCAGAGCGTCGATATCGAGACCCGAGTCGGTTTCGTCGAGGACCGCCAACTTCGGTTCGAGCACCGACATGTGGAAGATCTCATTGCGCTTCTTCTCACCGCCCGAGAAGCCCTCGTTGACGGGGCGATTCAGCAGACTCTCGTCCATCTCCACCATCTTCATCCGCTCGCGGACCATCTTGAGGAAGTCCATAGCATCGAGTTCCTGCAACCCACGGTGCTTACGGACGGCATTGAGAGCGGCCTTCAAGAAGTAGGTATTCGACACGCCGGGGATCTCGACGGGATACTGGAACGCGAGGAAAACCCCCTCGCAAGCCCTCACTTCGGGCTCCATGTCGAGAAGGTCCTCCCCTTGGAAGTCGACTGTGCCGGCCGTGATCTCGTAAGCGTCGCGTCCCGCCAGGACCTGAGCGAGGGTGCTCTTGCCGCTACCGTTCGGTCCCATAATGGCGTGGACCTCGCCGGCCTTGATCTCCAGATCGAGGCCCTTGAGGATCTCGTTGTCGTCGATCGAAACATGTAGGTTGTCTATCTTCAGCATCATCGTCTCCTTGGACATCGAAACGACGGTCCTAGAAGGGCCGTCGGGAAAACTCGGAAGAGCTCTAAATTCGGGGTAAGTGTCGAGCGTCACGCTCGCGGGAATGTAGGGTGGGTGTGATCCGGCGGGTCTAGCTCGCCTGGAACGTCGAGCCCTCGATCAGCCGACGCTGCCTTCGAGGCTAACTTCGAGGAGCTTCTGGGCCTCGACCGCGAACTCCATAGGCAGTTCCCGGAAGACCTCCTTGCAGAAGCCGTTGACGATGAGGGAGACTGCGGTCTCCTCGTCTAGACCTCGGCTCTTGCAGTAGAAAACCTGGTCCTCGCCGATCTTGGATGTCGACGCCTCGTGCTCCATCTGAGCCGAGGGATTCTGGACGTCGATGTAGGGAAAGGTGTGGGCACCACACTCCTGGCCGATCAGCATCGAGTCACACTGCGAGTAGTTCCGGGCGTTGTCGGCGCCCTTCAGAATCTTGACCTGACCACGGTAGGTGTTCTGCCCACGTCCGGCCGAAATCCCCTTCGAGATGATCGTGCTCCGGGTGTTCTTGCCGACGTGAATCATCTTGGTGCCGGTGTCGGCCTGCTGGCGACCGTTGGTCACGGCGACGGAGTAGAACTCTCCGGTCGTGTGATCACCGCGCAAGATGACGCTTGGATACTTCCAGGTGATCGCCGAACCGGTCTCGACCTGCGTCCAGGAGATCTTCGCCCGATCGCCGGCGCACAGCCCACGCTTGGTGACGAAGTTGTAGATGCCCCCCTTGCCGGTCTCGCGGTCGCCGGGGTACCAGTTCTGTACCGTCGAATACTTGATGGTGGCGTCCGCGGCAGCAACGAGTTCGACGACGGCGGCATGTAGCTGGTTCTC
>JAIOJS010000552.1 GCA_019911795.1 Thermoanaerobaculia bacterium
GAGAAGGGGCGAGGCGACGTCGACCGCGATCACGACATCGGCCCCCATCGACTTCACGACCTCGACGGGGAGATTGTCGAGGACGCCTCCATCGACCAGTGAATAGGGACCGATCTGCACGGGGGCAAGGACCCCCGGCACCGCCATGCTGGCCCGAATCGCAGTGCTGAGTTCGCCATGATCCAGGATGACGACCGTACCGCTCCGAATGTCGGTCGCCACCGCTCGAAAGGGCACCGAGAGGTCATCGAAGCTCCCGGTCGGACCGTACCGCAAGCTCAAGCTGTCGAGGAAAAAGTCCAACGACACGCTCGGGATGGTCCCGCTGGGAGTGCGGATGCCGTCGGCGGTGAAACCGATTTCGGCGCCGTAGAGGAACTTGCGCTCATCCTCCTTGCGGCGAAAGGAGAGGTCCTTGCGGGCGGCCGATCCGCGGAACATGTCGGTCCAATTGACTGCAGTCAGCTCCGCCTCGATCTCGTCCGGGGACATGCCGAGGGCGTACATCCCTCCCACCACCGCTCCCATGCTGGTCCCGGCGATGTAGTCGATGGGGATGTTCAACGATTCGAGGGCTTGTAGAACCCCTACGTGAGCGAGACCACGGGCGCCCCCCCCGCTGAGGGCGAGGCCGATGCGGGGACGATCGGCCCCCACCGGGCGCTGGGATGCCTCGGTTGCGGAGACCTCGGATGGTGCCGATGGGGCCGGTTGCGCCCAGCCGGGGCTCGACAACACAAAGGTCAGCGTGAGCAGCTGAGCCAGGACAACCTTGCTCCTCGGCCGAGGCCCCATCTCTCCGCTCCTCGCAGAGTCACCGCTTCCGCTCATCACGATGTCATCGGCCGACCCAGAGCAGATCGACGCTCTGGGGACGGATGTTCTTCTTCAGCGGTGCCACGTCCACCGTCTCCAGCTTCTCTCGATCGGGACGGTAGCGCTCCGAGGTCGCGAGAAGGTCGCGTCCCAACTGGACTTCGAGTTCCTGACGATTCTCCAGCACCGATTGAAGCTCTGCCTTGGCGCGCTCGACATCTCCCGCCTCACGATTGGATCGTCCCATGCCGCGCATCGCCTGTCCCGCCCCGCTGATGGCAGAACGACTGAGGCGTTTGCGGCCGACCAGGGCGGACAGAAGGGTTGTCCCAAAGGAGATAGCCGTCTGCATCTTCTGGCTACTGAGCTGCTCCTTCTGCACCTCGACCTTCTGCTGCGCCTTGGCCTCCCGGGCCTCTAGACGAGCCAGCTCCTTGTCGTAGTGCTCCTGGAGTTTGCTCTTCTCCACTTCACGTCGCTCGCGAGCGATGTCGCCGAGGCGGATCCGGAAAGCCCGTTCGTCTTCTCCGGGACGCGATGTCTCATCCAGGGTAGCGCTGCGCCAGAGGGTCAACCGATGCTCGTGGTAAACGTGATCGGTCAGCTCCTTCTTCCAGACTGTATAGCTCTTGGATTGCGCCGCGGTCGGGTCGAGGTCGTCGTGGGGCGCCGGCACGGGAGCTTCCTCCACGATCACCTCGGCCATCAGGTCATCGTCCATCGGCAACCATTCCGCGAGCTGCCCCAGCGAAGGGACCTCGGCTAGAAACCGCAGCTCCTTCTTCGAGCGGGTTCCCGACGCCCGGTCTTCGAAGCGGACGCTAACCTCCCCGAGCAAGAACGGTTCATAGCGCCTGGGGGTCGTGGTCTCCCGACGCACGACGTAGCGGCTGTTGATCCCGGACGGAAGCACCGGAGCGATCGAGGCCGGATCGGATGATCGTGACATGGGTACCGCCGGAGTC
>JAIOJS010000553.1 GCA_019911795.1 Thermoanaerobaculia bacterium
GTTGTAAGTCCGCTCCACCGCCCGGAAATCCGGGAAGCCGAGGTAGCTGTCGGCGGCGAGCACCGCGGCCAGACCCACCTTGGGAAAGTGATGCCCCTTGGACACCATCTGCGTTCCGATCAGGACGCGATCATCCCCACGCCCAAAGCGATCGAGGACGGAAGCGACCCCACCTCGACGCTGGACGGTGTCACGGTCGAGCACGGCGACAGGAACGCCCGGAAACATCTCGCGGAAGCGTTCCTCGACGCGCTGAGTGCCGGCACCGATCGCCTCCAGGGCGTCCTCGTCGCACTTCTCACAGGGATGGGGTACCCGGCGTCGCGACCCGCAGTAGTGGCAGACCAGAGTCCCGTCCTGCCGGTGGAGAGTCCGGGGAAGGCCGCAGTCCTCGCACCGGTGGTCCTCACCACAGGCACGACAGAGGAGGGTCGGTGCGTATCCCCTCCGGTTGCGCAGAAGAATGATCTGCTCATCCGAATCGAGGGCCCGCCGTATCTCCTCCATCAAAGGGGCGGAGAAGGTAATCTCTCCCGGTTGCCTACTGGTTGCTTCGGTCCTCAGATCGACCAGGATTCCGTCGGGCAGACTTCCATGACCCGCTCGGTGAGTCAACTGAAGGCGCTCGAGCTTCTCTGCCTCGACGTTGAAGCGAGTCTCCAGGCTCGGGGTGGCGGAGGCGAGGAGCACGACCGCTCCGAGACCACTGCCACGGACCAGCGCGAGGTCCCTACCGTTGTAGCGCGGCGCGGTGTCCTGCTTGTAGGAGCTGTCCTGCTCCTCGTCGACGACGATGAGTCCCAACTCTCGGACCGGAGCGAACAGCGCCGAACGGGCGCCGAGGACCACCAGAGCCTCTCCCGAACGGACTCGCTCCCACTCCTGCTTCCGCTCGCTTGCGCCGAGACCAGAGTGCAGGACAGCCAGGCTGTGTCCGAAACGCTCTCCGGCCGCTGCGGCGAGCGCCGGGACCAGGGCAATCTCGGGCACCATGATCAAGGTGCCGCGTCCCTGGGCCAAGGCGGCCTCCGCCGCCCGCAGATAGACCTCGGTCTTCCCCGACCCGGTCATTCCGGCGAGCAGGAAGGGCTTGTACTCTCTCTTGGAAAGGGCGGCTTGGATCGCTTCGACCGCGACGGCTTGGTCGGGACGAAGGACCAGTCTCTCCGAGCTTCCGGTGCTCTGTGCTCGATGGTCCCCAAGGTCCAAGCGCTGGATCTCGGTGAAGCGACGGAGCACTCCCAACTTGATGAGGCGTTGCGGTACGCCTGGAGTGCACTCGGCAGCCTGGCATACCTCCTCGATCGATGCCGGTCTTCCCAATTCCCGCAGATAGTGGACGATGGCGCGCCCCGGACGAGACCGTCCGACCTTCTCCACGAGTTCGTCGATCTCCCCGGGACCCAACTCCACTGCGGACCGGTAGCGAACACCACGACGAGCCTCGGCGGAGTGCATCCGGATCCAGCCCTGCTCGGCCATCTGATCGAGGACCGGTCCCAGGTCGGGAAGGTTGAGATGGTCTCTCAGTTCGGCCAGGCGCAAGACTCCTGGAGAGCGAAGATACTCGAGAACTCGACGCTGCGATTCGGTTCTGGGCAAAGCCAGGGCTCCACGGTCAGTGATCCGGACCTTGCGGTCTCCCCAAGGCTCCAGTTTGGCCGGAAGCATGCTCTTGACCACCGGTCCGATCGGAGTCAGGTAGTAGTCAGCGGTGAAGCGGGCGAGGTCGATCAAGTCGCTGGGCAAGACCGGCTCGGAGTCGAGGACCTCGACAATGGGCTTGGCGACAAAGCCTGTGGGCTTCTCCGCGGTTATACCCACAACCACCCCGACGAGACGTCGCCGACCGACCGAGACGCGCACGCGCATGCCGACTTCGAGCGCTCCGGCCCCGTGCGGCGGCCCCGCGTAGGTCAGCGGTTCGAGGATCGGCAACGGCACGGCGACCTCGAACCAACGCTCGGTCATTGCGGAGGCTGTTCCGTCACGTCACGCCTCGATCACGATTCAGCCACCGCGAGACATTCCTGGCAAACCGCTCCACGCGATGTCAGGGTGGACTTGGATCGAGGCACTGCGTCCCCGCATCTGGAGCAGGTGATGAGATCGACCGTCGGTAGCTCCGATCTCCCCATGCCTGCACCCTGGACGCGTTCGACCGATCTCGCCACCAACTGCCGCCAGATCAGAAACGCGCGACGAATCCGATAGGCGATCAGAACAAAGACGACGGCTAGGATGAAGAACTTGACCACGACGATGCCAATTCGAACGGGAGCAATGGCTCCTAGGTCGTCTCCCCCGCCTGGCGCTCGACCTCCTGAGCCAGTCGATCGATCTCTGGATTGTCGGGTTGCAGGGTTCGCAAGCGCGCCAACACCTCTCGAGCTTCAGCGAAGTTCTTCTGGTCGAATGCCAGCACAACGACCTGGTTGTAGAGGGACTGCCAATGAGAGTCGGAGAGATTCTCAGCCCGCTGAAAGGTCTCGAGAGCCTGGTTGAACAGTCCCCGTTCGCGGAAGGTGACTCCGAGATCGGTCAGGATGTCGGGACTCTCGGGGCGCAGCGCGAGATACTGTTCATACAACTGCCCGGCTTTCTCCCAACTCTTGATGTCGTAGTTGAGGTTGGCCAGTAGCAGAACCGAATCGGCATCCTCGGGGTTCGCGGCCACGTACTCCCGAAGGCGTAGGATCTCCTCCATCGGAGGTAGTCCCTGGTTCGGATTCGGTGCGGCAGGCATCGACCCACCAGGCGCTGCCACGCCGCCGGCAACTCCGGTCGTTGAATTGGCCACTAGGCGCGGGGGCTGACGAGCCGACATCACATCCTGGAGGAGGTAGCCGGAGATAAAGCCGGTGAGTACACCGATAACGAGAAAGAGCAAATTGTCACGATTCATTGGGACCTCATAGGCAGGTAAATTCTGAGTAGAGTGATTCGGAAGAGACTCGAAGCGAAGCGGAAGGCTGAAGACGGTATGACGGAAGCGAGTCGATCAAAGCACTCGACCAGAGGCGCTACCCTCGGCGATTTCTAAGGGGCGGCGCTGCGCAGGGCTCGCCATCGCCCTCCCGCCGCACCTGGAGCATTGAGGAGAGTCGACCGCCAATCGCCATCGATTCGATCGGAGTCGGATCCCAGGCGCCCCTGGAACACCACGTCGAAGCCACGTCGAGTGTCGATGCGGTCGAGCTTCAGGAGACCGCCGACATAGGTTCCACGCAGGGAGCCCTTGAATTCACCGTCGAGAGCGTACTCCCCAGTGACCACCGCTCCATTCAGCTCGAGCTCAAAGAAACCCTCCTGGCCGCTCGGAAGGATGTGGACCTCCCAACGACCACTGATGGGATCGTCCGGGTATCGATCCGGCGAAGGGCGTGCGATCGCCTCCGTGAGCTGATTGACCCGGCGTTGGTGAGAGAGGATCTGCTGTCGCGCTTCACGTCCCTGGGTCTCGAAGGCGTGGACCGAGGCCTGGGCTACGGCGAGGTTCGCCTCGAGGTCCTCGATCTGATCAATCGGCAGCGACTCGCGGGACATCAGATCGTCGAGCCGCGCGAGAAACTGTCCGACCCTGTCCTCGGCTTGAAGCTGTCGATTGCGCAGAACGTCATGGCGGTTCAGAGCGGCGTCGAGAAGTTGCTGCTCCATCTCCAGTTCTAGCTGGAGCGTAGGCAGTGGATTGTCGCGTGCGTCAGCCGAAGGCGACCCCAACAGAAGGAGCAGAACCACCAACCTGAAAACAGTGTTTTGGGCACGACCTACGAACATCGGATTGGATTCTAACTCGGAACCACTCCCAGCAGCCCAGCGTTGTCTCACCTTGCCCACTTCGAGATTTGGAGTCTCGTAGTTTGCTCCGAAACTCCCAAACCACGATTCCGGCTCCTTTTCACCTCTGGCCGAGTTGCGCAACGTCGAAAGTACTCCGGTATTCCTGCCTCGCCGCGCATCGTCAGCCGAGAAGCTGACATCGACAAGTGGCGCGGGACATCCGGAGCGGGACACTACGACGCAGCAACGGCCGGCTGCGTCCCATGGAGGGGGGCACGGTCCGGCCG
The DNA here is from genome assembly GCA_019911795.1 of Thermoanaerobaculia bacterium. Taxonomy (GTDB): domain Bacteria; phylum Acidobacteriota; class Thermoanaerobaculia; order Multivoradales; family JAIOJS01; genus JAIOJS01. The sequence continues at coordinate 4,068 of JAIOJS010000553.1, forward strand.
TTGGTAGGATGAGCGGGGGTCAGCTGGCGGCAGCGCGCTGCTTGCGGCGCTTGGCCAAGCTGGCTTCGAGCGCGGAGTCGACCTGCACTGAGGAGTCCTCCTCAGAGACTGCCTTGACATGGGCGATCTCGCTGACGATGAAGTGCTTGGCTCGCTCGAACATCTTCTTCTCTCGGAAGGAGAGACTCTTGCGTTCGCTGACCAGGCGCAGGTTCTTGAGGACCTCCGCGACCTCGACCAACTGGCCGGTGCGCATCTTGTCGAGATTCTGCTTATAGCGACCCTTCCAATCTTTGTAGGTGTCGATATTGCCATCTTCGAGGATCCCGAAGAGTTCCTTGATCTCCTTCTTGTCACACAAAGACCGGAGTCCCACGAGATCCTGGTTGATCAGTGGCACCATGATCTGGGCGTCGTTGGAGAGTAGGCGGAGGTGGTAGCAACTCTGCTCCTCGCCATCCCAGTGGGCCGGCTCGATCTTTTCGACCTTGGTGACTCCGTAGTTGGGATACACGACCTTTTGACCAATCTTGAATTCCACGGTAGGTGCTTCCCTTCTGCTGCTTGCTGCAGGCTTGAATGCATTTCGGACAGCCTGAAGGCTGCGTTCGATATTCGGTATCCCGGGCGGATCCGGCGATAACTTCAGATTATGGATCGGTGGGTGGTCCGCTCCTCGTCGTCGACGGAGAACGTTGGCTGTCAATTGTGGCTGACAAGCTTGCCCAGTTTGCCCTAGGGTTCGAGGTGTAGGACCCCCAGGGACTCGAGTTCGGCTGAAGGTGTCCAAGCGTCGGGAGGGACCGGCATGAAAGCCTCCAGAAGGGCGCACTTTAGTCCCTAAGTGTTGGTCCCTAAGTGACTCAAATGCAAACCCTTACGCCCAGCATGATACACTAGACAGGAGGTTCTTGTCAAGCTTCGTTGGTCGACAGCTTTGGCTGACTGGTGCTGGGACTGTGGTTGGGTTGCAGTGTGTCGCGCAGATCGCTCGGACATGGCCCTCGGCCCATCTCGCTGGTTGTCAACCCGCAATGGGGACTATGGCGAGGCTGGGAACCAGTTCTGGGTATCCCCGGACTCGAAACCGTCCGCGAAAATCGGCCCACCTCCTGGATGCAGGTTCTGCCACCAGTCCATAGAGTTCCCGTCGTAGCTGGAACTCACTGCGTCGAGATCTCCGTCTCCATCCAAATCGGCTGCTTCTACGGAGGTAAAGGACGGGTAGACAAGGAGATGCTCGGTGTACATCCCATCTCCCGTATTCTCGAAGAAAGCCAGGACTCCACTGGTGAATCCGCCGGCGGCAATGTCCAGCCGTCCGTCATTGTTGAAGTCGGCTCGAACCAGGTCCGTGGCTCCCGACAGGTTGCCTATCCAATGTTCGGTCCAGGCATCGGCGACTGGGTCTCCCAGGGGGCCTGGATGTTCGTACCACTGCACGATGCCCGCCCCATCGAAGGCAACCAGGACGTCCTGGTCCCCATCTGCGTCCATGTCGTAGGGTCGGGCCGAGCTAGGAAGGGATAGGGCGTCGTCGAGCTGGCGCTGCGTCCAGTTGTGCTGCTGTGGAGAACCGCCGCTGTCGAGCCAGAACAGGCGGTCGCCGCCCCATTCAGCGACCACGACCTCGGGGAACGGATCGCCGTCGATGTCGATCAGCCTGGCGGATTCGGGATTGCTCAGGCCGGAGGCGATGGTCCATCGGATCCAGCCCAGCCCGGGATCGGGAGGGAGCAGGGGGCCGGTGTTCTCGTAGAAGAGAATGACGTTACCGAAACCACCTCCGCCAGCGTACTCATCGCTGGAGGTCACCAACAGATCCGTGTCGCCATCGTCGTCCATGTCGCCAACATCCAGATAGCGTGGGTGCACTACGGTCTCGTCGATGATGCGGGTGGACCAGTCGGTGATACCCCCGGGTCCTCGTTCATACCAAACCACGAGGCCTTCGGTGTTGAATCCCGTGTCGCGGTCGAACAGTCCCACCGCGGCGATGTCGAGATCACCGTCGCCGTCGAGGTTGGCGGGCATTGCGAACATCGCCACCACATCGGACCCGACCGGGACCAACTGCCATGGGTCGCCGCCGCCGTCTAGGTTATTCACTTCGAGAACGACCTGGTCCGACAAAGAGTAGGCGCTGATGAGGTCGGGGGCACCATCACCGTCCATGTCAGCCGGTATCGCGCGCTGACCGTGGGCGAGGGTGTCGCGGACCGTGTGGAGGCTGGGATCCAGCCACTGGGCTCCCACGGGAGCGGCTATCAGCTTCGTCAGAAGGACGCCGGCGAGGATTGAAAATCTACGGTGGGTCGCTGCACACATCAGTGCCTCCAATGCCGAATACGGCGAGTTGCATCATCTGAGACACCCCCTTGTACCAACCGGAACCGTCGACGAACATGTCGTACCAGTAGTCGGTCAAGTTGGGGTCGTCGAAGGCGGTTCGAGCCACTTGGCAGAGGCCCAGGTTGGGATCGATCGCGTGACCAATGAGCAGCATGGCGACGGAATGAGGTCGGTTGTGACCGAGAAGATGGCCACCGTCTACTGGAATCCATGTACAGCTGGTGATCTGGGTTCCTCCGTTGGTGAGAGGGCACTCCATGACCGCGGCCCAGTCGGCGAAGAGATCGAGGGTGGTCCCGTTGGCAACGGTCGCCATGCCCCAGTCATAGTAGGACCGGGCGTGCCGACTCAGGCCCAGGCCGAGGGGACCCACCGAATCGCCGTAGTTGAGATAGAGCCGGGTCAGAAAGCCGAAGTTCATCGCCGCGCTCATGAACTGTTGCGGTGTCGAACAGAGTGCGAGGTCGGGAATGTCACCCTGGCAGAAGAGCCCCGCCGCCGTGTTGTCGACGATCAGCTCTTCGAGGATCTCGAGGAGACGATTGTGGCAGGCTTGACCCGCCATTCCCGGCACGAACTCGGCACAATTGGCGAGGTGCTCGAAGTGCTGCAGGACCCCGCGGGCGATATCGACGCTCTGGAGATCAGGGTCTCGAGTCGCCTGGTCGACCCACGGAACGCTGTAGCGGTCAGTCACCATAGTTCCGGCTTGTCGAAAGCGGTCGAGCATTCCAACCGTAGGTCGCAGCGCATAGGCAACGTGAAGGCCGCGGTTGTATGCGTAGTCGTCCGAACCGAATCCGCACGGGTTGCCGAACGGGTCGTCGCCATCCCGATGCCAGGTACCCTCGCCGCACCCACCCGAAGTCACGGTCGATCCGTTGCGGTTGCCATGATTGGCATCACCGATGTTGAGATACACGGTATGCATCTGGAGCCAGGCCTGTGGGAGTGCAAAGTCCCATGCCCATCGTGGTTCACCGTTTCGCAGCAGTTCGAACAGCTCGGCCCCGAGAGGGTTCCAATAGTTGTTGACCGGACTGTAGCTGTAGGGATCGTCGAGAACGTTGGTTGCCCATTGGTCGTCGAAGGGAATGTCAGGCCAGACTTGGGATCCGTAGATCTTGAATCGCTCCCGCTGATTTCCCGGGCCTACCGTGCCATCGTGGAGCCGGTTCAAGACATCGAGATACGCAGTGAGTCCAGTAGAGGGCCGGTTGGTGCCCATGGATGGAAAGATCCTGGTGGCGTTGAGTTCCTCGAGAGGGCGCCGGGGAATCAAGCCGCGTTCCAATATGGCGGACCCGAGGTCTCGTTGGCCTTCGAGCTCGGTGGTGATGCTGCCTCCAGTCAGTTGGCCGAGCGGAGTGATCGAGAGTCGCGCATGATTCCACAGTCCCTTGCCCTCGCCGACGATCAGAGGCTCGCTGATCACCCGCAGGGAGACGGTTGAATTGTCGATGGCCAGGGCTTGCGGCTCGCGGAATCTCATCCAGGGCATCTGAGC
>JAIOJS010000554.1 GCA_019911795.1 Thermoanaerobaculia bacterium
GATCATCCTGTCCTCCCTACTGCAACTCGTAGGCCCTCTGGTGACGGCGGTCGCCCTCGATCTGTACATTCGTCCCGCGGGAAGTGAAGCCGAGGTGTCCTCGGTCAGCCGCGTCGTCGCGGATCTGGCCAGCGACCTGGGTTGGGGTGCTTCGCGGTCTGATGGCCTCATGATCCTGGTGGTTTTGTACTTGGCTTCGCTCGCCGCGACCTTCGTGGTCCTCTACTTCCAATCCTTCGTCATGCAGATGATGGGGCAGCTCATCATGCGCGACTTGCGCAACGAGGTCTTTTCTCACCTTCAGAAATTGCACGTGGCCTATTTCGATCGTCACCCGGTGGGTCGTCTCTTGACTCGAGTGACGACCGATGTCGATGCCTTGAACGAGCTCTTTACCGCGGGCCTCGTGGCAATCTTCGGAGATGTGTTCTTGTTGGTCGGCATCGTCGTCGTCCTCTTCTGGCTCGACTGGCGTCTTGCCCTGGTAACCTTCTCGATCCTGCCCCTACTGCTCGCTCTGACTTTCTGGTTCAAGGTCCGGGCCCGTCAGATGTATCGCCTGGTACGGGTTCGCATCGCCCGAATCAACGCCTTCCTGCAGGAGCACATCTCGGGCATGTCGGTGCTGCAGCTCTTCCGACGGGAGGAGGCGGCCCTCGACGAATTTCGGGAGATCAATCGCGACCACCGCGATGCAAACGTGCAGGCAATTCGCTACTACGCTGTCTACTATCCGGCGATCGAACTGATCACCGCTTTGGGAGTGGCGCTGATCGTTTGGTACGGCGGTGGTCGAGTGGTTCAGGGCGCGGCCTCGATCGGCGCCCTCGTAGCCTTCCTCCAATACGCGCAGCGTTTCTACCAGCCCTTGGCGGATCTCTCAGAGAAGTACAACATCCTGCAGTCGGCGATGGCCTCCTCGGAGCGCATCTTCGAACTCCTCGACACGCCTTCCGAGATTCGAAGTCCTCGGCATCCGGCGATCGAAGGGAGCCCCCGCGGAGCAATCGAGTTCGATTCGGTCTCCTTTGCCTACCTCGAGGGCGAACCCGTGCTGCACGATGTGTCGTTTCGGGTAGAGCCCGGCGAGACCGTGGCCGTGGTGGGTCATACCGGCGCCGGCAAGAGCACGCTGGCCAATCTTCTCCTGCGTTTCTACGACACCACCTCGGGTACCGTACGTGTCGACGGGGTGGATGTTCGGCAGTGGGACCTAGAGTCGTTGCGCAGAGGAACCGCCATGGTGCTTCAGGATGTCTTCCTGTTCGCCGACAGCCTGGCTGAGAACATTCGCCTCGGCAGCGAAGAGATCTCCGAGGAGCGGATGGTGTGGGCGGCGGAGGAAGTCCAGGCTGTCGAATTCATCGATCGGCTTCCCGATCGCTTCGAGGCCAAGGTCAGGGAACGTGGAGCCGGTCTCTCGGTGGGAGAGAAGCAACTCATCGCATTCGCCCGGGCCCTGGCCTTTGATCCACGTATTCTGATTCTCGACGAGGCGACCTCCTCGATCGATACCGAAACCGAGCAGAAGATCCAGGCGGCTCTAGATCATCTCTTGGTGGGCCGCACCAGTCTGGTCATCGCTCATCGGCTGTCGACGATTCAGCGTTCGGATCGCATCCTCGTGCTTCACAAGGGGCGGTTGCGGGAGCAGGGGACACACCGTGAGTTGCTGGACCTCGGAGGCATCTACCACCGTCTCTACGAGTTGCAATATCGTGAGGGTCCGCTCGCTAGTACTGGCAGCTAAGGAGACAGGGCACTAGCCGTCAGTGGAATCCTCGGCCGATGCCTCGGCTTCCGCGGCGTCGCTTCCCGGGGCGGCGGGCGGAGGTGAAGAGGCTTCCAGGGCCATCATTTCGCCGACGACGAACAGCAGCTGGTTCTCCATTCGTTCCTGGGTCACCTTGGCGTTGCCCGGCGGATAGCGGTAGCGCACGAGGACGGCGTGCCGCTTGTCGGGGTGCAGAGTGAGGACTTGCGCCTCTTCGACGGCCTCGCCGTTGTTGCTATAGCGTCCGCGGGCAGTG
>JAIOJS010000555.1 GCA_019911795.1 Thermoanaerobaculia bacterium
GAAAGCTCCTTCAACTCCCTCTCCTCTCCCCGTGCCGACTCCCTCCTCGGCACGGGGACTTTTTATGCTTGGGATCCTCTTCTCGATCGCGGGCTACTCAGGGACCGAAACCAGTTGTCGCGGCATCAGCGGAGGATGCACTCGCCTCCGATCGGACCTTCTATTCCGGCCCCTCGGACAACGACCCGGGAATTCCGGAGCGGGACAAAAGTGGACTGTAGCCCTCGAACGGTTAGTGGTTGGGCCTGTCATCAGGGGCGAAATCAAGGCGCCCCGACGCAGGCATAGCGGGGCCTATGTCGAGGAGGGGCAACGCCAAGCTCGGCCCTGAGGGCCGGCCAGGCGCTAATCGTTTTGGGGTTACAGTCCATTAGCTAGCCAGGAGCTGACGCAGGACGTAGTGGAGGATGCCCCCATGACGGAAATACTCAACCTCGTCTGGAGTATCGAGACGGGCTCGGACCTTGAAGGTCACCTCGCCGCCCTCGGGTCGTCGCGCCGTCACCGTCACCGGGAAACGTGTGGCCGAAGCCCCTTTTCCAAGTGCCTCCTCGAGACCGGTGAAGGAGTAGACCTCTCGACCGGTTAGGCCCAAGATCTCGGCACCCTCCCCAGTTTCGAACTCGAGGGGAAGGACTCCCATTCCGATGAGGTTGGAGCGATGAATTCGCTCGTAACTCTCAGCGATGACGATACGTACCCCGAGGAGCCGAGGCCCCTTTGCCGCCCAGTCACGAGAGGAACCGGTGCCATACTCCTTCCCGGCGAGGATCATTAGCGGTACTCCGTCCGCCAAGTAACGAGCCGAAGCATCGAAGAGGCTCATCTGCTCACCCTCGGGAAGGTGCACGGTAAAGCCACCCTCCACGCCGGGAACCAACTGGTTGCGGAGGCGCACATTGGCAAAGGTCCCGCGCATCATCACCTCGTGGTTACCCCGTCGGGAGCCATACGAGTTGAAGTCGCGCGGTGTCACGCCTCGTTCGGTCAGGTAGCGTCCCGCCGGACTGTCCCTCTTGATGGCGCCGGCGGGAGAGATGTGGTCGGTGGTCACGGAATCGCCGAGCAGGGCGAGAACGCGCACACCATCCAAGTTCTGGACCTCGGGAGCCTTCTCCGGCATCCCCTCGAAGTACGGCGGATGCTTGACGTAGGTCGAATCGTCCTGCCATGCGAAGGTGTCTCCATCCGGAATCGCCAGGGACTGCCAAGTCTCGTCGCCATCGAACACGCCGCGATACTCGCCCTCGAACATCTCCGGTTTGAGAGCGCGGGCGACGGTCTCGTTGATCTCCTCTCGACTCGGCCAGATGTCACGCAGAAAGACATCCTTGCCATCGCGATCCACTCCCAGGGGTTGGGAATAGAGGTCGACCTCGAGGTGTCCGGCCAGTGCATAGGCCACCACCAGGGGTGGTGAAGCCAGATAGTTGGCACGAATCTCAGGGTGGATACGCCCCTCGAAGTTCCGGTTCCCGGAGAGCACCGAGGCCACCACCAGATGACCTTCGATGATCGCTTCGCTGACCTCTTTGGGGAGCGGGCCGCTGTTGCCGATACAAGTTGTGCAACCGTATCCCACGAGGTGGAAGCCGAGCTTCTCGAGGTAGGGAGTCAGACCGGCCTCATCGAGGTATCGGGTGACCACCTTGGAGCCTGGGGCGAGGGAGGTCTTGACCCAGGGCTTGGTTACCAGGCCCAGTTCCACCGCCTTCTTGGCCAACAGACCGGCGCCGACCATGACACTGGGATTCGAGGTGTTGGTGCAGCTAGTGATGGCAGCGATGACGACGGCTCCATCGGTTA
>JAIOJS010000052.1 GCA_019911795.1 Thermoanaerobaculia bacterium
GGGTTACGCTGTCGGCAACGGCGGCTACGCGGTTCGAACTTCGGATGGTGGTGACACCTGGGAGGTTTTGCCGACTCCCGATGCCAGCCACAAGTTCAGCGATCTCTACCTACTGGGACCCGATGAGTTGTGGCTCAGCACCACCGAGGGACCGGCCCTGTACTCCTCGACCGGCGGTCAGAATTGGGCGGTGATGGACGCGGGGGAGGCGAGCTTCGGTACCTACACGTCGCTCGTGGCGAACTCCGCGGGTGATGCCTGGATGGCGGGGTGGCGGGGTACCATCCGCCACTTTGTCGGTCCGCCACCGCCCCCCGTCAATCAACCTCCGGCGGCGGCATACAGCTATGTGACTACTGGGCTCTCCGTGGTCTTCACGGATCACAGTATCGACAACGACGGGTCCGTCGTCGGTTGGCACTGGGATTTCGGGGATGGTGCGACCTCAACCGAGAGGCATCCGACCCACCTCTTCTCGATCGCCAATACGTACCACGTGAGGCTCACCGTCACCGACGACGATGGCGACACCGGTTCGACCTTGAAATTCATCGCGGTTCAGCCCGGCCCCGGAGGTACCTTTGGTGACTTCACCGAGGTCACCCCCCTTGATCCGCTTTTCGTGACTCCCCAGAATGAGGACTTCTGGGTGATCACGGCCGCGCCCGGAGACTACGATGGCGACGGCGATCAGGATCTCGCGGTCCTCGGGTTGTACGTGGTCTACAACGTGAGTGCGGTCGACCAACTGTTCCTCCTGCGCAACGACGGTCCGGTGGGACCCGAGGAGTGGAACTTCTCCTACTTCGAGGTGCCGCTCGACGGGCTGTCGGGCGGGGCTTCGGACCTGGCCTGGGGTGATGTCGACAACGACGGTGATCAGGATCTTGCCCTGGGAACCGACGGGGTCACCGTGATCTATCGCAACGACGGCGGCACTCTGGTGCAGAGCGACACCGAACTGCCGGGATACTGGGAGGACAACGACCAGGCCGACTTTGACCTCCAGTCGATCACCTGGGTCGACTACGACAACGACGGAGACAACGACCTTCTCCTGCCCTCGGTCTGGGACTTCGACCTCTTTGAGTACCGTACCGCTTTGATGAGAAACGATGGTCCCAATGGGACCGGTGGCTGGATCTTCACCGACGCCGACGCTGGATTCACCGGGACGGGACACGCTCAGAGCGCCTGGGCCGATTTTGATGGTGATCAAGATCTCGACCTACTCTTGACCCATCTGGCGCCCCTCACCGACCTCGGTTTCATCCGTCGCTACCGCAATGACGGAGACGGTGTCTTCGTTGGCGAAGATATTCTGGGGACGCTGACAGTGGAGCACGGGGAAGTGCAGTGGGGGGACTACGACGGAGACGGTGACCTCGATGTGCTGGTGATCGGAAACATTGGTGAGAAGGATGGCACTTACGATACGGTGCTCCGTCTCTACCGGAACGACTCCGAGACCTACATCCCAATCGAGCTGATCGACTGTTTGGGGTGTGAGGGTTGGACGGACGTCAACGCCGGCTACTGGGCGGACTATGACTCTGACGGTGACGTCGACATCCTGCTGGCGGGAACCTACAACTCAGGATCACAGATCGATGGTCGCGCCAAGATCTACGACAACGAGAATGGCGTCTTTGTCGATTCCGGAAACCAACTGCCCGCACCCCGATCGAGTGGTCCCCGTGGGGGCACGTTCAGTTGGTTGGACATCGATGGGGAGGGCGACCTCGACTACTTCATCGCGGGTCAGTACTTCGTTCCTGGTGGCAATGGACTGGTCGAGGCCCAGATGCACGTCTACCTAAACGATGCCCCGGCGCAGAACGCCGCCCCTTCCGCCCCCTGGCTTCTCGACTCGACGGTATTCGCCGACGGTTCGGTGTCCCTGTGGTGGAACGCAGCTAGTGATGATTCCACGCCGGAGGACGCCATGACCTACGATCTTCGACTGTACCGGGACGGTGCACCTCCTTCGGCCTCCGAACGCATCCCTGAGGCGGGCCTCGTAAGCGCGGTCACGGAGTGGACGCTGTCCCCTCTACCCGATGGCATCTACACCTGGACCCTCGAGGCGGTCGATAGTGCGTTCAACAACGGTCCTGCGGCCCAGTCGACGTTCGTGGTCGGCAACCCACCCTCGGCAATGATCTTTTCCGATGGCTTCGAATCCGGCGATCTCACCCAGTGGGAAGCCGCGCCGTAGCGAGGTGCCACGGGCTGACCAAGGAGTAAGTTCGGGCGAATAGCGAGTAGTCGGTGGGGAGTCGTAGCGGTGGGGCCCAGGGGTCATTGGTCGTTCCGGCATCGGCTTGTGGAGAGCCTCCTGGGTCACGTCGACGCCCTTGGCACTCGCGCTGCGTTGTGGCGGGGATGCAAGGGACAGATGGGGACGCAAGGCGTGTTTTCCCGTTGCCGCCGCGGAGGTCCACGCCGTTCTCGCCGGGCTGACGCCGTTCGGTCACTCTGGGCTGGGTGGAGTGGAGTGATCTTGGTTCCTGACCGGCTGGTACTCGGCCGTGCGATTGCCAAGGCCGTCGACGTAGCCCAGGGCAGGAAGATCGTTGAAGGGTGGGCCTAGCGTGGCTGAAACAGCGGTGACCTTACGATTCCCATGCGATGCAGACGGTAGGTCAAGGCGGTTCCGAGGACGCCCAGCCCATAGATGCAAGAGCGACGAAAGTTGATGCTGGAGGCGTCCGGAAAATAGGCGGTGGGGCAGGTGATCTCGCCGATCGCGAAGCCGAGATCGATCGCTTGGGCAAGCATCTGGTTGTCGAAGACGAAGTCGTCCGAGTTCTTCTCCAGCGGCAGCGTCTCGAGGACGGTGCGACTGAAGGCTCGATAGCCGGTGTGGTACTCGCTGAGCTTGGCGCCGAGCAGGAGGTTCTCGGTCAGGGTGAGGAATCGATTGGAGATGTACTTGTAGAGGGGCATGCCGCCGGCGAGGGCACCGTTTCCCAGGATGCGCGAGGCGAGGGCGACATCGAAGTGCCCGCTGGTGATCATCGCCACCATCGCCGGCACGAGGCGAGGGGTGTACTGGTAGTCAGGGTGCACCATGACGACCACGTCCGCCCCGCGCTCGAGGGCGATGCGGTAGCACGACTTCTGGTTGGCGCCGTAGCCTTGGTTGACGGCGTGGACGTGAACCACCATGCCCAAATCCTTGGCTCGCAATGCGGTATCGTCGGTGCTCCCATCGTCGACGAGAATCACGTCGTCGACAATGTCCAAGGGGATCTCTCGATAGGTCTGCGAGAGGGTCTTCTCCGCTTGGTAGGCGGGCATGACGACGGCGATCTTCTTGGACTCGAACATTCCGGGGGGGCTTCCTTCTCGATGGCGTGCTTGGATCGGGATCCTACCAGCCCGACCGAATCGTGGTTAGCGGGATTCGCGCCTGGGGTCGAGGAGATCATTGAGTCCATCACCGATCAGGCAGAAGGCGAGAACCGTGGCCGCCAGGGCTAGACCGGGAAAGGTGACAAGCCACCAGGCCCGGGTGATGAGATCGCCTGCCTCGGCGATCAAGTTGCCCCAACTTGCCGTCGGAGGTTGGACACCAAAGCCGAGGAACGAGAGGGCGGCCTCGGTCAGGATGGTGTCGCCGACTTTGAGGGTGGCGTGGACGAGAACCGGGGGCAGGGCTAGAGGGAGTATGTGGTGGGTGAGGAGTCGCCAGGGAGTCGCCCCGATCGCTCGGCCGGCATCGATGATGGGAGTCTTCTTCAGTCGGAGGATTTCGGCGCGAGTCAGTCGACTGGTTTCCATCCAGCTGGTCAGGCTCAGGATGGCGATCACGGCGAGTTCGCCACTCCGCCACACGGCGGCCGCTGCGAGTACGAGGAAGAGCTGGGGAAAGGCAAAGAGGGCGTCCGCGCTCCGCATGAGGACCGCGTCGATCCAGCCACCCGCCAAGCCGGCAAGGCTCCCGATCAAGACCCCGATCGCCAGGGCGAGGGCGACAGTCAGTAGGCCAATTCTCAGCGAGACTCGGGCGCCGTAGAGCACTCGAGAGAGTAGATCACGGCCGTAGCGGTCGGTGCCCAGCCAGAACCGACGATGCTGCGGCTCGATCATCGCGCTCTCCGCCGACGATGGACGGGAGAACTCGACCCATTGTCCCAGTCGCAGGTAACGCACCGAGCCATCCCCCTGTTCGATGGCCTCGGCCGCTAGGTAACGTGGCCCATCGGGCAC
>JAIOJS010000556.1 GCA_019911795.1 Thermoanaerobaculia bacterium
GTGCAATCCGTGGTAAGCCGGGAGCGAGTGGAGATTGCGAGCGCTTCCCCCAGCAGAGTGCAGGGCTCTCCTCACCCCTGCCCGATAGGCGAGAGAGGAGAGGGCGAGCAGGGTGATGAGGAGCAGGCTGAGGGTCATGCTTTAGGGTCCAGCGGCCAATCGGGCCACGGACCCAAACCCTAGGTGTTGCAGCCGTCTCCCCGGCGGCGGCGACGTTACGAAACGGTGACGGGAGTCACGGGGACGCTCGGAGAGCGGCTCAGAAGGGCGCCGAGACGGCGTCGCAGAGGAACCGAACGAGGGGAGATCCCAGGCGACAGAGGTCCACGAAGCGCTCGACGAAGCCGTCGGCGAGAGCGTCCGATTCGGGCAAGCGGCAAACCCCGATGAAGTCCTTGCGCCGCAGGTCTTCGATCCACGGAGCCTCGGGATCGAACCCCTTGGGGGCCCGTTTCAGAGCATCGCCTTCGAGTTGGAAGTGAGCCATGAACCCAGGGTCCTCTCGGACCGCTTGCCAACCGTCCGGATCCTCCACGATCGCGCTCCGGAAGGCCTTCAAGGCTTTGCCATCCGGGTGCCACGCCCCGGCCCCGACGAAAACGCCGCCCGGCTCGAGGTGCAGGTAAAAGCCCGGTGCATGGACATCCTTCGCCATCTCGTGGGGGAAGCGAATGCCCTGGAAGGTCTTGTAGGGCGTCTTGTCGTGGGCGAAGCGAGTGTCGCGGTAGATGCGAAAGACGGAACCACGCACAAGGCTCGGTACGGCGACAAAGTGCGGAGAGATCTCCGGTAGCCGGTCCGCCACCTGGTTCACGAAGTCATACGCCGGTTCGAGGACCTCGCTCTGGTAGCGCGGCTTGTTAGCCAGGAACCAATCCCGCTCGTTGTTCTCCTCCAGATCGCGAAAGAACTCGAAAAACTCCGTACCGAATGGACTTGCCGTTGCCATGCTTGCCTCCTAGATTCCGAGCTCTAGATTCCAAGATCAACCAGGATCTCCTCGGGGACCCGCGCGATCCAACCTTCACCCTTCTGGTAGGTCGCGAGTCGGGCCTGGTCGAGCTTCTCGAGTCCCTCGTGCCGCGCTTGCGGGTCGGCCGCGGTTGCTTTGATGAGGGCCTGCTGCGCCTGCACCGCCTGGTCGAAATCCCCGGCCGCCGCCAGCGCCATGGCCAAGGCCTCTAGAGTGGATTCGGTACGCTGATTCTCGTAGACACGCTGGGCGATGGCGAGCGCCAAGGGTCCGTCGGCTACGGCGGGATCCGGAACGGTGGAGAGCAGACGGGTCTGGGTCAGGGCCAGTTCGACGTCGCGGGGATACTCCTTCAACGCACTCTGTAGTTGATCACGGGCCTGGTCGTAGCGGCGTCCTAGGACGGAAAAGACGATCTGTCCACGTCGGGCCTCGAGATGGCGAGGAGAGATCTCCAGGACCGTATCGAGTTCGGTGACGGCGTCATCCCAGCGCTGCTGCCGTCCCAGCGCCCGGGCCAGGCGGAGCGATGGGACCACGCTCTTTGGGGTCAGCTGCTTGGCCTGGCGGTAGAGGGCTTCGGCCTCCGAAAGCTGGCCTCGAGCGAGCGCAGAATCTCCGTCGTGGAGGGCCACCTGGGCCTTTCCCTCGGGATCGGTAGCCTGCTCGCGCGCCCGATCGCGAACTGCGGTCGCGTCGTCGGAGCGATCGAGGTAGTCCAGCGCAGCGGCGTAGCGCATCGCCAGACCAACATCGTTCGGCGCCGAGGCGATGGCCGCCTCGAAGGCCGCCAGGGCGGCGTCTCCCTCACCGAGGTTGACCAGGGCGGTAGCGTACTTCTCGCGAACCCCGACGTCGTCGGGTTGTGACTCCAGGTAGCGCTCATACTCCACGACCGCTCCCTCCAGACGGCCCAACCGAGCCAGGGCATCGGCCATCTTCACCCGCAGGGCGTCCTGCTGCGGGAGGATCTCCAGAGACTGAGTAAGCGCTACGATCCCCTCCTCGTCGGCGCCACGGGTGAACTCGAGATCGCCGAGCTGGATCAGGAGCGCCGCACGCTCCTGGAGGTCTTTCGGCGAGAACGAGTCGCCCTCAACCGGGGCCACGGCCAGGGCCGCGTTGACGACGTCGTAGGCTCCGGCGAGATCGCCCAGCTCGCGGCGAGCGCGGGCGAGGCCTCGGTAGGCGGCGAGGTTGTCGGCCTCTCCCTCCACCACCTCGCGGTAGGCGGCGTCGGCGGCTTCCCAATCCCCCTCCGACTGGGCGACGGCTCCCTCCATCATCGCCCGACCCAATGGCCAGCGCTCGGTCTCCGGCTCCAGCGTCGCGGCGTTGGCGTAGGCGGTCTGCGCCGCTTCCCAGCGTCCGGCGGTTTCGTAAAGTAAGGCGAGATCGCCGAGGGCGGTGGCCAGGGTGTCGTTCGTGGACCTCTTGTCGGCGAGGAGACCGTCGACGGCAGTGCGCTGGAAGGTGATGGCCGCGCGGTCAGTCTCGGAGAGTCCCTCGAGATCCACGACGCCAAGGCTGAGGAGACCTCGCTCGATGGCGGGGTCCGGCGCGGGGCCGCAGGATGCCAGGGCTAGGACCAGTAGTAGCACGGACAGTAGGACTGCCGTTCGAGAGGCGGGCCTTCCCGGCCGTCTCAGTCCACACAGAATCGTCGCGGGATTCAGACTCGAAAGATTTGCTCGCTTGCTGGGCATCGTCTCGTCACTCTCCATTGCGGTCTCGGACCAGGGGCTGGGTCTCGGCATCCGTCACGACGGCGGGTCGGACGGGCCGAGAGTCTACCAGCGACCCCGGGGATGAAGTCGGCGGGTGGGGAAGTTGTTCAGATTTCTGATCGCTGAATCCAACGACACCGGCATCCAGCGTAGTCGTGGGTCCCGGCAATTCAGTCCTTCCCACGAATTCAGCCGCCTTCGCTGCCTGGCACGCTCGTTGCTGTTTACCTCGCTGATCTCCCTAGCAGGAGTGAACGGACTCCCAGGGTCGCCACGGACTGGCACTCCACCGCGATTCCACGGCCTCGGTCTCATCACGACCGAGGTCCTTTTTTTTGGGAGGGCGGGTGATTCTGGGGTGAAGTTGTTCCAATGGCTGCTTTCGCATCTCCTAGGGCAGTTCCTCCTCGGGAAGGCCGAAGTAGTGTCCCAGTTCGTGGATGACGGTGTTCTCTATCTCTTCGAGAAGCTCGCGACGGGTGCGGCATTCGCGCAGCAGAGGTCCGCGGTAGATCACGATGCGATCGGGGAGGGCGGAGTAATGGCTCACCTCGCGCTCGGTGAGGGCGATCCCCTGGTAGAGGCCGAAGAGGGTCTCGTGCGCGGGATCGAGTCCCACCGCTCGCATATCCTCCTCTGAAGGCTCATCCTCCACTACGACGGCGACATTTTCGATGGCCCGACCGAGGTCTTCGGGCAGGCCATCGAGCACCACCCGTACGACCTCCTCGAAGCGATCGCGGGGCATTCTCATCATGGGGGGATCCTATGTCATGGGTGGCTCGGCCGAAGAGCCAACGATGACGTTGGCGTTCCAAGGCGGGGTGGACCCTCGAGCGGCGTTGGGCCTTGCGGCAACGGTGGGGGCCTTCGCAAGGCTGAGGGGCCTGCTCCAGGGGCTACCCCTGGTCGGGACGGAGGCCGAGTGAGGGCCGGCATCCACAGGTCCAGCGTCCACGGCGGGATAGAGTGGATCGGGACTCGACCCCATGGTAGAAAGTCGGTTCAACTCAGGCTTCTACGATAAAGAGGCGACATCTAGTGTCCCGTTTGGTTAATCCCGTGTACTTTGGGCGAGGTCGTTTTTGTTCCTGGCCAGGCGCGACGACGAGTAATACTGGGGGTATTGCGAGGAGGAGCAACGCCGCCAGGGGCGAAAACGGGCCGTCCAAAGTGGACGGGATTATCCAAACGGGACACTAGGTCATCGCCCAAGCCCAACCACGAAAGTCACCATGCAGAGTATCGCCATACCATCACCGCCTAGATTCCGATCGAAACAGAGCTTTCACCGGAGATTCCTTGTCATCCTCGCCGTTGGCGTCGCCGCGATGGGCTCGTCGACCCCAGGGCAGTGCGCTCCCACCGTCCCCAACCTCCTCGAAGACACGGCGGATCGCCGGGAAGTCACTCTTCTCATCACCTCAGGTCTCAATGGCAAGTTGGTCGACGCCGACGACCGCAGCCTCGCTTTGGTGGCGGCCGCCGTCAAGGCTGCCGCCGAGCGCGAACGATCCGCAGGGCGCGAGGTCGTGATTCTCGACGCGGGGCGAACCCTGACCCCGTACGCAGAGTCCCGGCACGAGGGCGGTACCACCGTCATGGAGGTCCTGACCGCGGCCGGCAGTCAGGCCTACGCTCCCGACCCGATGGATTTCTCGCTCGGTCTCGACGCCCTGGAGGCGCTCGGCCAAGAAAGCTCCGTCCCGGTCATCCTCCCCAGCGTGGCCGCTATGCCAAGCGCAGGAAGCTCCCTGACCAAGGCGGCGGAGATCAAGCTCGACCGCGGACTGACGGTGCGGATCCACAACATCATGTCCGAGTACTACATGGGAGATTTGAGAGCTTCCGGCGTCGACACTTCCGGTCCCATCCTGCCAGTGGCTTTCGGCGACGCACAGAGCCTCGACCTCGTCATCGTCCACACCAACGGTGACGGCAAGAGCACCCGCAGCCGCCGTCTCGCCTGGGAACTTCTCGACGAGCCGCGCGGCGCTGACCTGCTCTTCGACCCCGACATGAGCCACGACTTGCGGGTGAACGCCACCGTCGACGGCCGCCCTCTCTATCTCGTTGGCCGCATCCGCGACAAGGAGTGGAAGCTGACCGCGGTGGAGGTCTCCCTCGAGCCCACCGCAGAGGGATGGACGGTAGTCGAGGTCAATTCGACGGCGCTTCCGATCGGCGACGACGCGCCGGATCCCGTTCTCGATGCGCAGGTTCGAGCCAGCTGGAAGAAGTTCCACCAGGACAACGACATCCCCCTCCGCGAGGGCGCTCCCAAAGACTACAAGGAGCTGCGTGCCTTCGCCCTCGCGGCCATGCGCGAGAGCACCCACGCCGAGGTGGCGGTCCTCAATCGCGGTGGACTCCGACCCGTCGAGCAACGCTTTCTCGATGGAGACGCGCTGACCAAGGAGGCGGTCCTGCGCATGCTGTCGATCGACCAACGGATCGAGGTCATCGACCTGTCGGGTCGGGACCTCGTCGCCCTCGCCAAGGAGACCGAGCGCCGGTTCTACGAGGACGGTACCCTGCGCCAAGATTCACTCGAATTCGTTGGCCTGACCTATGAGGTCAAGGATCGCGGGACAGAACTGGCCGAGGTGAGCGACGTTCTCATCAACGGCCGAGCGGTGATCGAGAACGACCGCTATAGCGTGGCCACCAACCAGTACCTTCTGGCCGGTGGCGATAACTACCCCCTGCTCATGGAGATCGGTAGTCCCGAAGGCGACCGAGTCCCCCCCGAGCTCCGCCGAGACATGGTGCTCCCACGACTCGAACAGGTCGATGAATCCTTCGTCGACCTATCCAAGAAGTTCCTCTGGCGCTATGGCGTCGAGGAACTCTCCCTTCTCGCCGATGGGGTCGAGACCCACCACGACGACGAGTACGGAGAATCCTCGGACTCGCGAGCCAGCGCCGGCGACAGCACCAGTATTCGTAGCCGGGTTCGGATGTACGTGAACCTCGACCGAACTCACTGGCGTTGGGAGAACCGCTTCAAGGCGAGTTTTGGATTGCTCGAGACCCCCGATGAGACCACCGAGATCGACGATGATCTTCGCTTCGACTCCTCCCTCATCTTCGACCAACCACGCCTGCTCGGAGGCAGTCCCTATATCTCGCTTACGCTCGACTCCGAGATTCGTCGCAACCGAAACGCCGCGGGGGAGATCCGTCCGCGCCAGTTCGAGGAAACCCTCGCCGGGGGCCTCAGCTGGACAACGACCTTGTGGCCGCGGATCCGCCTCGGCGGTGTGGTGCGGGAGTTCCCCAATCTCGATCGTGATCGCCAGTACGGCCTCAGTGCGGAGGCGGATTTCCATCTACCCCCGTTGGACCGGCGTCCCGGCTTCGAGATGAATCTCCTCGCCGAGCATCTGAGCAACGATGACACCGACCAACGTCGTGCCGGGATCGACCTCCGAGTTCTCTTCCCCGTGGTCAAGGACCTGGCGTTCACCCCGTCGGCGAGCTACTACTGGCTGGATGATTCCGACTACCCGGGATCCGCCACCTACTATCGCCTCTCGGTCGGTCTGGCCTACCAGTGGCGAGGCAAGCGCCAATCCTGGTAGATGCCGTCCGAGACTCCCTTCCAGGGGCGCAAACGCGCGCTAGAATGAGCTCGTTTCAAACCCCCTTTCGATCTCCTCCCGGATCCCAATGAGGTCTACCCTTGGTCAATCTCTACAGTTCGTTCCAACTCTTCAGCTCCGAGTCCTTGATCCTCACCTCCATCGTGGTGGGTATCTTGCTCGCCGGACCGCTATCCGCCGCCGAGCCGGTGACGATCGAGCACCGCATCGTCGAGGCGATCGACGCCCGTCATGACGAGGCGATCGAACTCCTCGCCGAACTCGTCGATATCAACAGCGGCTCTTTGAACTTGGCCGGTGTCCGGCGGGTCGGTGAACGCCTCGATTCCGAGCTCACCGAACTCGGTCTGACCACCAAGTGGATCGAAGGCGCCAGTTTCGAGCGGGCCGGACACCTCATCGCCCGCAGTGAAGGAAGGGGACCCAAGGTCCTACTCATCGGCCACCTCGACACTGTTTTCGAACCGGATAGCCCGTTCCAGTCCTTCGAACGCCTCGACGCCGACCACGCCAAGGGTCCGGGCGCTGTCGACATGAAGGGTGGGGTGGTCATCCTTCTCGAAGTGCTCCGCGCTCTCGCCGCCGCCTCGGTCCTCGAGGACCTCCAGATCACCGTCGTCCTTACCGGCGACGAGGAGCTCAGCGGTCGTCCTCTCGACCTCGCCCGGGGCAATCTGATCGCGGCCGGACACGAGGCCGACATCGCCCTCGGTTTCGAGGACGGGGACGGGGACCCCGAGACCGCGGTGGTTGCCCGACGGGGATCCACCAACTGGAGTCTCGAGGTTCGAGGAATTCCCGCCCACTCGTCACAGATCTTCACCGAGGAGGTCGGGGCGGGCGCAATCTACGAGACGGCACGCATCCTCGAGGGATTCCGACGCGAGCTCGCTGACGAAGAGGACCTCACCTTCAACCCCGGCGTGATCCTCGGCGGCACCGAGGTCGATTTCGACCACGACCAGGCGCGCGGTACCGGCTTCGGCAAAGACAACGTGGTGGCCGAGTTTGCTTCCGTCCGCGGCGATCTGCGCGCCACCTCCCTCGAACAGCTGGTGCGAGCGGAAGCGATCATGCAGCGGGTCACGTCCGAGTCGCTGCCGGGGACGTCGGCCGTCCTCACCATCGACCACGGCTACCCTCCGATGGGGGTCACCGAAGGCAACTCGCGCCTTCTCGCGATGTACTCCCAGGCGAGTGAGGATCTGGGTTTCGGTCCGGTGACCGCCGTTGATCCTCGACGGGCCGGCGCCGCCGACATCTCATTCGTCGCTAACGACGTCTCGATGGCTCTCGATGGGCTCGGCCTGATGGGAACCGGCGGGCATACTGTCGAGGAGACTGCGGACCTCAGAACTCTCTCCAGTCAGGCCAAACGGGCGGCGGTTCTTCTCTATCGCTTGTCGCTGGCTCACGCCTCTCACTGATCCTCGACTGCGGCGGCTTACGCAGTATCCACGTTCGGGCTGTCTGGAAGGTTCACGCCTTCTCCCGCAAGGTCCACGCCGGTCGGAGGTCCAACCCGCCTTGGAACGCCATGGTCCCAATGGCTGCCTTTCGGTCGCCGGGGGACGAAGAACCAACGGGGACGTTGGTGTTCCAAGGCGGGGTGGGCCTGTGAGCGACAAAGGCCCTGCGTAGGAACGGCGTACGCCTCGCTGGGCTGAGAGGCCTCGGCGACAACATCGCCGAAGACCGCTGAGGCTTCGCCGCGCCGGTTGCTTAAGGCCGGCGGAGCACGGTCAGCACGCCATGCGTTCCTTGGTTCGATATCACGAGGATCTCCCCGACCCCATCTCCGTTCAGGTCTTCGACCAGGAGTCGTCCCCCGCGCTGCGAGAGTGGATCCGTCGATGCGTGGGCGCCATTCGTCCCCACCGAGATCACCAAGATTCCGTCGTCGGCCGGACCGATCGCGGCCGCCGCGGTGGTCGATCGCCTCTCCAGCAGGCGTCGATCGGTCCGACCCGAGTACACCTCGACTTCCTCGGAAACCACTACCAGGTCCGCCACACCGTCGCCGTCGACATCCTGGCCATAGCGCCAGTCCTCCCCCGGTAGATTCATCTTCTTGCGATCCATCACCACCGAGAAGCGACCTCCTCCGAGGCCACGGCTCTGCTGCAGCACCAGGTCGCCGCCCCCCAGGCCCTCACCGTACGCGACCAACAGATCGTCACGACCATCCCCGTCAGTATCGCGAAAGATGACGGTCGGAGTGAACCAGGAGTAGCAGTCGAGATCCCAGCGCAGCGACGGTGGAAGCCCGGAGCGGCTTCGATCCTGGCTTACCGGGTAGAGGGACAGTTTCAGTTTGGTGAAGATCCCACGCTCGGTCGTCGAAGTGGTCAACAGGAACAGGCTGTCGTCGATGACAACGTACTCGCTACTGTAGAGTTCCTCATCCCCGGGCATGAGTGACCAGGCGTCAAAGGTCTCGCCATCGCTCCCGCGGACCACCGAGCGCAGGCGCCGTCCATAGGGCAAGGGCCCCACCACGTACGACAGCGCTTCCCCGTCGTCCGCGACGATGTTCACCGAGGGGCTGGATAGGCTAAGACCCCAACTTCGCGGTGTCGCCAAGAGAGGTAGCGGGTGGTCTTCTGGAGCCATTCCAAGATCACTCCCTGGCCACCACTGCAGATGCCCCACCCGACCTGCACCAAGACCACGCGTCGCCTTCGTACCCCGTACGTTGGGCATCAGAGATTCACCGAGACCCGCGATCGGATACGAGCGGAGTGGCCGAAACGTCCCCCGGCTGTCGATCACACCGAAGTCCAGCACCTCCTCCTCGAGGAGAGCGAGCAAGGGGCCGACTTGTCCACTCTCCCCACTTCGGGCAACCAGTCTTACGGGTAGGTTCAGGCCCTCGACGAGGCGGCGAGTCACCGGAGGGTCGACTGAGAGATCGACCGTCCAGATCTCGGCGGTCGAGGAGGTCTCGGTCTCTTCATCAGCTTCCTTCGCAGTGTCTCCTTCGACCGGCTCTCCTTCCGACACCGAAGGCACACGCTGGTCGATCACCACGACGCCCAACTTACTGCTACCAAGGGTCACGAGGTCGGCGACCTGTCCCGAGAACTTCAGATCGACCCGAGACCACGATTCAGCGGCCAGACCCACAACGGAAAAGGACAAACCGGCCAACAGAACGAGGAGCCCTGGCGCCCTGAAATGCCGGGTCATATCGCACCTCCGCTCAGATAGAGGTCGAGGCGCACCGGCGACGTCGCCGCGTCGTCACCGGGCCGGCCCGGTTGGATGACGATCAGGTCTGAACGGCCATCGGCGTCGAGGTCCTCGATGCGCACGAACTCGATCAAGGGAATCTCCTTCTCGAGTCCGATCACGAGATCCGGTTTGGCGGGGAAAGTGCAGTCGGGACCCCCACGATGGATGGTGACCTTCTTTCCCCTGCCCATCTGGACGAAATCGGTCCGGCCGTCGCCATCAAAATCCCCTTGGAACATCGGGAGAGTACGGATCTCGATCTTCTCCAGGTTGAGCTTGAACTGGCCCGACAGATCCAGTCCCTGGACCTTGCGGAATTGGCCTCCCTCGCCCTGACACCAGATGTGAAAATCCATGGGTAGGGAGATGCGATGGGTGGCAAGCGCCGCCACCATCTTGGTCAGGGATAGTTGCAGGGTGAGGGCGATGAAGTCGGAGCGACCGTCGCCGTCGAGATCCTTGAAGCCGCCCGGGAGCTCGAAGGAATCACCGCCGGCGAAGGCATGGCCCGCTGCTTCGTAGGTGGCGTAAGGGGTTGATCCCAAGGTGGCGCCGGAAGTCAGGCGGTAGAGGCGGTAGCGATGGGGCGGTGCCTCCGCTTCGCGCATCTCCTCGCGCATCCCCATATCCTCATCGGAATTGAGTTCTTCGGCAGTGACGACTTCAGCCCTTCCGTCGCCATCGACGTCCCCAAAGTACACCACCGACTCCTCGTCGCCTCCGGCTCGTGGAATCTCTACCGCCTCCGAGAAGCTATCGCCTCGGTTGTAGGCCACGCTCGTCTTCTTCCAACCCTCGCCGGGATCCTGCCAGACCAGGTCGAGTTCGCCGTCGCCGTTGACGTCTCGGATCTCCGGTAACGGATAAAGGCGCGTGCGGCCTTCCTCGCTGTTGCCGGGATTCGGTACCAACAAACGGTCGGTGGAAAAGCCCGGTGCGTTCCCGGCGTAGAGGGCGAGCCCATCGGTCGTTGGGATGACGAGATCAAGGTGAGCATCCCCAAACAACGGAGCCACGAGCTGGAGTCCGGGCAGGAAGACGCCACTCCCCGCCAACACCGGAGGGTCTTCGACGAGAGGCGTCAGCTGCAGTGTCCCATCTTCGGATCGTTGAATTCCAGAGACTCCCTCATCGGTGAGCGCCACCAGGGGGAACGCCGCCATGCCGTATCCTCCAGCATCCGGATTCGGAGCCCGCACATCGACCGCCAAGACATCGATTCCCAGTTCGAGTGGAGGTCCGGCCGGGTGGTAGGCGCCCTCGGTGTCGGCGAGGAACGTCCACAGTTCACGACGATCATCCAGCGAAGGAACGATGGTGAGGATCTCGACCAAGCCCTCGATCCCCTCCATCTCGCTGTGCTCCTCGATCGCGATCTGCGTCCATTCGCTGTAGGCCACCACCAGCGCCAGATCACGTCGTCCGTCACCGTCGAGATCCACCGACATGATCTTTACCGGGACACCGGGGAGGTTGAGTCCCTGGTAGGTCCGGTCGAGTCGTTCCTTGGCAAAGGATGGGACCGCCGACATCGCCGCCAGTGCCAGTGTCAAAGCCAATGCCACGCACCGCCACGTGCGACGCCGGGGTTGGAGAAACCACCGCATACTTCGTACCTCTCATCTGTCCTGGTCTAGGTCCTCGGAGGGCCACCGACCGGCCCACTCCTCTTCCCTGACTACGCGACAAGAATGCGCTTCTTAACAAACCAAGAGTGTCAACAACCAGGAGCGGGAGCAGCCAACAGAGCCCGCCAGCTTTCTCCAATGGCCTCCCAACGAAAGGGACGGCCTCGAGTCCATTCGGCCGCCTCGGCCAATCCCCTTCCTTGGCGCAGATCGTAGGCCTCCCGGAGACCGATCGCAACGTGCTCCGCGGAGACCTCGGAGAGGCGCAGCGGCGAGTAGGAGAACTCTGCCTTCCGCGACACCGGAACAAGGATACCGTGCTCACGCCACAGCTCGGCGCAGGCGCTGTGATCCGGCACGACCTGGCGCCCGCCCGCCGCCGCATGCTCGAAGCTGACCAGACCCCAACCCTCACCGGTAGCGGTGTTGAGTCCGACATCGCAAGCGTTGTAGAGATCGTTCAACTCTTCATCGGACCAGAGTCGTTCAGGAGTGCGGTAGAGGACATGGTCCACCAGGCCCAAGGCGCCGATCTGCTCCCTAATCGAACTCTCCTCAACCTCAGCACCCACGGCTTGATGAAGGCAGAGATAGACCCGGTCCCGGTGTGCCTCAGGGAGTTCCTGACGGAACCGCCGGAAGCCGTCGATCGAGAGATCGATGCGCTTGCGCAGCGAGGGACGGCTCGCGTTGAGCACGATGAAAGCATCCTGGGGTTTTGTGAGCTGGGGGAACACCCGGCGCTTGGCCTCGAGTCTTCCTTCGGTGGCGAAGTCGGCCCGCGCGAGGTCTCGCCTGGGACGGAAAGCGTCCGTGTCGACCCCGTGTCCGATCACCTCGATTTGCGGGCGGCGAGGGGACCGAGGACCCTCGGTTGAGGCGTGGGCGTCGCCTGAATCGGCACCGCCGAGATCCGTCAGCGCCCGGTCGAGCTGCCGTCGTGCCCACTCGGTATAGACCACGACCACGTCATAGTCGAGGAGCGGACGCACGAGTTCGACATTGGACACCTCTCCGTCGAGGGGAAGGTAGGCGACGAGTCTCCCTTTCCCCAGAACAGGAGCTATGGCTCGGCGATAGCGGTCGAGGAACCAAAGATCGTTGAAGACCAGGACTGCCCCCGGCCGAAGGGACTCGACGAGGATCGCCGTGGCGTGGGCTCCAAAGGCGTCCCGCCCTTCGAAATCGCAGGGGTGAATATTAACCCCTCGATAGCCCTCGCCCGAACCTCGATAGCCGAGGCCAACGTAGTCGACCGTCCGAGTCTCCGCGATCCTCGGTAGCATCTCTGCAGCGACACGGCTCAGGCCGGTACCCGGTCGCCACCAACCGACGGCCACCAAGCCCGTCTCGGATGGGACCGGAGGCGGCCAAGCCACTTCTGCCACAGACTGCTATGTCAACCGGGACGGCGTGTAGGTCACCGTGCCGTCGATCTCGGCCGGCACGAGCTCCAGGGGTAGAAAGAGCCCGGCAGACTCTCCGATCACAATCGAACCCTCGATACCCAGGTAGCTCGTCGGTCGCCCCTTCCCCAACTGGCCGACCAGGGCATAGGCCACGGCAACGAAAGTACCGCATCCGATCTGGGTGTTGGCCTGAACGATGGTCTTGAGACCGGCACCGGCCCCGTTGTCGACGAGGAAATCGTAGAACGCTCCCGAGGGGACGTTGGGAGTCTTCAAGGCCCACGTCAACACCACCAGCATGTACTGAGGATCGTCGAGATCGCTCGGAATCGGAGGAGCTTTGTCCGGGTCCGTCCACAGGACGTTGTACTTCGTTTCGAGCGAGGACCGGTCGATAACGAGGATCCAGTAGGAGTTCGCCTCACCCTTCGGCGTCGGTATCCACTTGCCGGCGATCGACACTACGATCGAGTAGTTGGAAGCCAGTGGGGCCACTACGGTCATGGGGATCTTCTCGAGTTCAGACATACATTCTCCTAAGGATTGTTCGGACTGTGCCCCCCGATCATGGAAATGGGGTTCGAAAGCCCGAGTTGGTAGCCTCTGCAAATAGGTTGATGCTGGTGCTACGTACTAATTGAAGATCGCCTCGTAGCGCATTCTGCCTTCCGTCCCGGGACCGATGGGAACCAAGAAGAGCGGCGATTCACCCTCCTCCCAGACCAGCGGGTAGGTTCCCTGAGGAAGGTCCGCTACGCCTGGCTCAGCCACGAAGATCACGGAAAACGGCGTCCGGCCTGCGTCGGTCGCCGGGGAATCCAAGGCCGTGACTTCGGAGATCTGGACCGCGATCTCCTCCTCTCCACGCAGGGACACCCTGCTTCCAATAAGTTCTCGAAGAGTCTCCTGATCCAAAACCATGGTCGTCATCAATCCCCCCTCCATTCGAGGAGGTCGTAGACCCCCTTATCCTCGATCGTTCGAAATCCAAGACGACGGTACAGTTCCATCGCTAGATTCTGCTTCTCCACGTGAATGCGCACAGGAACTCCCCGCGAAGCCGCCTGACGCTGTACATCTCGCAGCAACTCAGTCCCCAGACCCTGCCCTCGAAAGGTCGGCAGAATTGCGATGTCGATGACTCGGATCTCGTCGTCCCGCTCCTCGACCCAAAGCCGACCGGCCGGTTCTCCCGCAACCTCCACGATCGAGTGAATGCCGCCAAAGGACCTTCGGTAGTGCTCGAACTGCGCCTCGAACTGCTGTCGGAGAAAGCGTTCCTTCTCCTCGGAACTCCAGGACAAGGGCGCGATCTCGTCACGACGAGTCGAGAAGTAGATCTCTGCCAACAGGTCGCGGTCCCCAGTGGCTACCGGGCGCAACTCGGACCTCGAGAGAACATCGACCGCCACCTCTAGCTCCTTGAGGGGTAGAGACCGACCAACGCAATGATGAAGTTCAGCGCGATGAAAGGCTGGAGGTTGTTGTGAGACTGGCTCCCTCCCGTCGGGGTTACGGCCGCGTCGGCCATGTCCACGAGACCACTTGCCGCCCCGTAGAGATTGTTCCCCGGCGTCAAGCCGTAGTACAGGTTGGCTGGATCGTTGTCCTCAGCGGGACGCTGAACCGCTCTCAGCGGATGAGAGTGATATGGCATCTGCGCCTCGCTCAGAGTCACCGACTCGACCCCACCCCGCTCTCCCAGGCGGCGGCTGGTCAATCCAGGGCCCCGGCCCGGATGCATCGGCGCCCGGTCCTGCAGGTTGGGCAACGCCGTCGT
This sequence comes from Thermoanaerobaculia bacterium, assembly GCA_019911795.1. GTDB lineage: Bacteria > Acidobacteriota > Thermoanaerobaculia > Multivoradales > JAIOJS01 > JAIOJS01. The sequence goes on from JAIOJS010000556.1 coordinate 14,357, forward strand.
CGTTCGGCCATCTCCGCCATAGGTTGTCCCGATAAGCGAGAACAGGGCCGTGTTCTGGGAGAGTGGCAACAGCTGACCATCACAGAATGCCCAGCCACGGGGAGCGAAATTGCCGGCAAAGATTCGTATCTCGGCAAGGAAGGGTTCGGACATCAGCTGCCTCCTACTGCCTGGACGGATAGATCCCGAACAGTGCGACGATAAAGTGAATGCACAGGAACGGCATCAAGTTGGTGTGTGATCGACTGCCCCCTACTGGGGTGAGGGAGGCGGGGCTGAGGTCTCCGATCGGGGTGTCATCGATATAGGTGTCGGACAGTGTCTGTCCCGTCACCTTGTCGAGGGGATTGCGGTCGGACGGGACATTGGTCGAAGCCTTCAGATCATGGTAGTGAGACGGTAGCTGGTTGACCGTCAAGATCACTTTCTCTGCCCCACCCTTGCTGCCGAGTCTGCGCTGGCTCAGGCCCGGTCCGGCTCCGGCGTGCAACGGAATGCGCCCACGGAGATCGGGAAGGGCAAAGGTGGTCCGACCGTCTCCGCCGTAGATCGTTCCAAACAGACTGAAGAGTCCGTCGTTCTGAGAGACCGCCAGGAGTTGTCCATCGCAGAAAGCCCATCCGCGCGGGGCAAAGTTGCCTGCGAACATTCGAATCTCACCGACAAAAGGCTCAGACATCCTCTACTCCTCTCAGTGCCGTGACGGGAAGAGCCCGGCCAAAGCGATGCAGAAATTGATGGCCAGGTAGGGCTGCATGTTGTCGTGCGCCTGACTTCCTCCCACCCTGCCGATACTGCCGGAATTCATCGTGACCAACTGGGCTGGATCGACATAGGTGGCCACCGTCGCCTTGGCCAGGACCTCGCCCGTTGGATTCACCGTGCTGCCGTCGTTGCTCGATGCCATTAGGCGATGGTCGTGGCCCGGCATCTCGTTGGTGTCCAGGGTGTGAGTTTCCTCCCCGCCCTTCTGTCCCAGCGGATGATTGCCGCCGACGTGAACCGGCGTTCGGCCGCGGCAATCGGGAAGCCCAAAGGAGGTTCGCCCATCGCCTCCGTAGGTGGTACCAAGAAGGGAATAGAGGGACTGGTTCTGGTTGATGGGCAAGATCTGACCATCACAGAAGGCCCAGCCTCGCGGCGCAAAGTTAAAGCCCATCAGTCGTATCTCCGCCAAGAACGGCTCAGACATTCGAGTCTCCTTTGTCTTTTCTCATCAAGCCAGAGCTTCCATTCCATTCACCGAGACATCGTCTCGAGTCACTTCGATCTTCTCGTGCGCTGTTCGAACTCAGGGCGGCAACAGACAGTTTGCGGGTGCTGCCGTAAAGGGTGCGCTGATCGTAATCAACGCGGTACCGGTATTCGACTTCGTGGTGTTGACCCACGTCTGAACGTTTCCTGCCACCGCACCGTTGCCAACAAAGTTCTGAAGTTGGAAAACATTGGTCGCCTGACGGGTCCTCAGACGGTAGTCATCAAAGATTCCACCTCCAGTCGAGGCGGTGTTGTTCAGCATATTGAGGCAGACCCGGCCAGTGTCCCCCGCAGTATTGACCCCCGCCACGATGGTCACCGCTTCCTCAAAACCGTCTCCGGATGCGGTGAAACTACTGTTCTGAACCGTAAGATCTAGACTGGCCGTGTCTCTCGCGATCGCCCTCAACGCCGCAAAATCGCAATCACTGGCAGCAACATCAGCGATCGATACCACCATGGAAACGTTGTCGTCAGCGGTGATCTCGAGACAGCGTGCATCGACCCCACCCACAACGTTCTGGGAGCCCGTAATGGTGATGTTGTTGGCCGGTAGCCCGGTGGTGTTGTCGATCGTGACGTTGACGGTACTGCTCTGGTTGCCGGTGATGACGACCGGGGTGGTGATGTTGCCCGAGATCGACGTGCCATCGAGGATGTGCACGTCCATGTCTTGGTTGTTGGCGGTACCCAAGGCGATCGCCCGAGCGCCGTTGTTCTGGATCGTCGACCCGATCACTCGCAGGTCGAGGAAGCCGTTGTTATCGGTACCGTCGGCGGCTCCATTGATACCGTCGCCATCGCAGCCTTGAATCGTCGTATTCTCGACGACGACGCGCAGGTTGCCATCGTTCTGGGCCCGGACCGTCATGCCGTTCTCCCCGAACCCAGCCGCGTTGTTGTTTTGGATCACCGAATTGCTAACGGTCAGGACATCGATAGTGGCGTTGTCGACGTCGTCGTTGATGATCTCGATGCCGTCCTCCTCCATGAACTCGATTGTCGTGTCAGCGATCAGCGAGGTACCGAACAGATCCCTGAAGCGGATCCCGTGCTCTTCGTCGGCGTCTCCCGCGTTGCGTACGACGCTCCCGTTGCGCAGTGTGAAGTTGGTGACGGTTTCACCGTTGATTCCGTGAGTGCCGGCACCGTCCAGTCGTAGGCTGTCGAGGACGAGGTTACTGACCGTCATGGCATCGAGACCAATACCGGTCGAGTTGACGATCGCCATCTGGGTCAACGAGACGTTGTCGGCGGACGTCAGGCTGACCCCCTCCGTGACGCCAGAGATGATGCCTCCGGAGTCCGCGGAGCCGGTCCCGGTAACGTTGAAGCTCCCCGTGGAGCCCGTCGAGCTGAGGAGGATCCCGCTCGCTGCGTTGGTCGAGGCGATACTTCGGAAGGTCACGTTGTTGGCGCCGATCGTGGTGGTCACGAGGGAGACACCTACCGCGTTGGTGGCCACGATGGTGTTCGCGGCCCCGGTAACCTCGACCGTGCGCGCCCCATTCGCGTTGAAGCAGTTGCCTCCGGTACAGGTCAGGCCAACCCCGGCGAAGGTGGTCGTGCTGCCGGCGGCGAGTGACGTGAGGTCAACACAGTTGGAACTGTGGACACAGGAGATGGCGTCCACATCAACCTGCGAGAGGATCCCGGTGAGGCTCGTGCCCGCTCCATTCAAGGAGTCGATGGAGAGCGTATCGAGATCCAGCGTTCCTGCGCCGCTCGCAAGGGCAGCGGTCTGGCCGGAGGTGAAGATATCGACGTCGGCCGCGGCTACCGTAACGCCACCGGTATTCGCGGTCATCTGGAATGCGACTCCGTCGGAGATCCGGTTTCCGCTCGTTCCGAGGTCGACCGGTCCGTTGAAATCGACGACACTGGTCCCGCCGTTGCCGGTCACCAGGATCCCGGTGCCGTCCGTCGCGGCGAGCGCGCTCGCCCCATCGAAGTCTACCGAGGCTCCATTGGCGAGCCCTTGGATGGAGACCATCCTCTGGGCATCGGTCTCATAGGTCACATCGACATTGTTGAAATCGAACGTGCCACTGGCAACGTTTCCACCGTCGATCTGAATCGCGGTCAGGGCACCGTTGGTGATCGCGACGTTGTCAAGGCGTAGGCTCCCATCGGAATCTCCTTGAATAAGAACACCATTGCCACTGCCGTTGGTGATAGTGGTGCTCGCGGCGATCACATTGACAACGCCATCGACGTCGTTCAGACGGATCCCGGTTCCGGAGTCCGTCAGCGTGGAGCCGTTCAGGGTGAGAGTTCCGACCGGGAATCCGTCGACGTGCAGTAACCGGTTCACCGTGTTGGTGATCGAACCGCTGTAGGTAGCGACAAGACCACCAACGACCGTATCCTGGTCGAGGAGGAAAGCCTCTGCGGTCGAGTTGACGATGGCACCACCGGCGATGACCAGCATGCCCTCGACGTCATTGAGTCGGATGCCTTGAGATGCGCTGTTGGTGGAGGTGACGGCATCGAGGATGAGCCCCACCGTCACCGGATCGAGGTCCAGCCCGGCTCCACCGATGGCCGAGAGCGTTCCACTCGCAGTGGTCAATCCGAAGTCCCCGACCGATTGTCCAGCATTCCCTACGGTAAGAGCACTTCCCCCCGAAGCTTCGATGTCGAGGTCCGAGAAACCGAGTCCGCCGAGAACTTGGTCGAGGACCAGCCCGCGTCCCCCTACCCCATCGCCATTTACCCCGATGCGAAGGGTAGCGCCGGAGACGGCGCCTCCGCCATCGCTGAACGTGACGGTGTCGGCAGTGACCCCGTCGCCGAACGTATCCTGGTGCACCGAATTGTCGGCGAAGCTCGTGACGGTCAAGGTCCCAGCCGCAGCGGAACCATCCAGGTCGATCCCGTTGCCGGCCGACGAGGTCAGATCGACGTTGTTGTTGATCGCTATCTCGAGATCGCCACCCCCAGTGTGAACGATCGATATCGCCGCGCTGGTGCTC
>JAIOJS010000557.1 GCA_019911795.1 Thermoanaerobaculia bacterium
AGTAGAGACCCGAATGGAGAATGCCACTGTTGCGTCCCGTCTGATGCTGGGCCAGCGCCGGCTCCTTCTCGATGAGCACGATCCGCGCTCCCAACTCTCTGCGCGCCAGCTCTCGGGCGGTGGCAAGCCCGAGGATGCCACCACCAACGATGACGATGTCGACAGTCTCCGCCCGAGCAGGCGTGGCGTTGCCGGTGGCACGGTTGAGGGAGAGACGTTCGACCATGGGGGTACATTATCCCGCGCCAGGAAGGTTCCACTGACGCCCCCTACCGAGAGAGGATCGTCGAGTACAGCCCACCGCCGTTTTGGGCGATCGTCACGAGGCCGTCCTCGTTCGTACTCCCAGCCCGTCGCCCGATCGGAGCGGGATCGCGGTAGCATCTGGCCGATGCCTGATCCATCGCTGCCCAACCTGCGGACCTTCCTCGATGAGCTCCGCCGACGGGGAGATCTCGTCGAGATTGATGCCCCCGTCGATCCTCGGTTCGAGGCGGCGGAAATCCACCGGCGAGTGATCGCAGCCGGCGGCCCCGCGTTGCTTTTCAGGCGTCCGGTCGGGGCGAAGTTTCCCCTCGCTACGAATCTCTTCGGCACCGCCCAACGGGCCGAGCTCGCCTTCGGTCAACGACCCGCTCAGTTGCTGCGACGACTCGTGGAAGTCGCCGAAACCCTGATGCCGCCGACCCCCCGGCGCCTGTGGGAGGCACGGGATCTCGGCGCCGCTGCCCTCAAGATCGGTCTCAAGTCGCGACGTCGAGGACCCGTCACCGAGGTCACTCGCCGTGACGTCGACCTCGGTGAGCTCCCCATCCTCACCACCTGGGAGAAGGACGGCGGGCCGTTCGTCACCCTGCCTCTGGTGTATACCGAACACCCCGAGGGCAAAGGATCCAACCTGGCGATCTATCGCCTTCACGTCCACGACCAGCGGACGACCGGCATGCACTGGCAGATCGGCAAGGGCGGAGGCTTTCACTACCAGGTCGCCGAGGAACGCAACCAGGCGCTACCCGCCACCGTCTTCGTTGGTGGACCTCCGGCCCTCATCCTCGCCGCCATCGCTCCCCTGCCCGAGAACCTCCCGGAGATCCTCCTCGCTTCACTCCTCGCGGGAGAACGTTTGAAGCGCGTTCCCGGTCCAGGTGCCCACCCTCTCCTTGCCGAGGCTGAGTTCGCCCTCGTCGGTCACGTGCCCCCTCACGTCCGTCGCCCCGAGGGACCGTTCGGTGATCACTACGGCTACTACTCCCTGACTCACGACTATCCGGTGTTCGAACTCGACGCCCTATGCCACCGTAAGGATGCCATCTACCCCGCGACCGTAGTCGGCAAACCGCGACAGGAGGACTTCTTCATCGGCGACCTCCTCCAGGACCTGTTGTCACCGCTCTTTCCACTCGTCATGCCGGGAGTCGTCGATCTGTGGTCCTACGGAGAGACGGGATACCACTCCCTCGCCGCAGCCGTAGTCAAGGACCGCTATCGGCGGGAGGCCATGGTCTCTGCCTTCCGTATCCTCGGCGAAGGACAGCTAGCCCTCACCAAGTTCCTGCTCGTCACCGACCGCCACGTTGATCTTCGAGACTTCAAGGCCACTCTCGCTCACGTTCTCGAACGATCCCAGCCGGAGACCGATCTCTATGTTTTCGGCAACCTGTCGATGGATACCCTCGACTACACCGGTCCTGTCGTCAACCGCGGATCCAAGGGGGTCTGGCTCGGCCTCGGCGAGGCGAAGCGTGAGCTGCCACGGGAGTTCTCCAGTTCCGAGCTGCCCCACGGCATCGACACCGTCGAAGTCTTCTGTCCCGGCTGTCTGGTGATCGGTGGATCCTCGATGACTAGGATCGACCTCACGGCCCCCGCGCGCGGCGAATTGACCTACCCAGCTGGTCCGGAATCAAGAGCCGGCGCGAACGACGCGGTCGACCTCCGCCGCATCGCTTCCCACCCCGCCTTCGCCGACTGGCCGCTGCTCATCCTCGTCGACGAGCCTCTCCGCGCCGTGGCTTCGAGCATGAACTTCCTGTGGACCACCTTCACCCGCTTCGAGCCCGCTACCGACATCCACGCCGCGGACGCCACCATCGTGGCCAACCAAGTGACGTATCGACCCCCTATCTTGATCGACGCTCGCCTCGCCATCGGCTTCCCCACCGAGTTGCAAGTGTCCGAGGATCTCGCGAAGAAAGTCGACGATCGCTGGAGCGAGTACTTCCCTGATGGCGGCGTCGAGATGGGAGACTCGGCAGAGGCCCACCTCGATCCTCCCCGGGGCTCCCGATGAGCGACCCCCTGCGCTACTCCGTCACCTTCCCATCGCCGGAGACCCACTACGTCGAGATCGAAGCCTCGATCCCCACCGACGACCAACCCCAGATCGAGCTGATGCTCCCGGTATGGACACCCGGTTCCTACAAGATTCGTGACTACTCGCAACACATCGAGGATCTACGCGCCGAGTCCACCGGGGGCAATCGCCTGGAGGTCACCAAGACCGCCAAGAACCGCTGGACCCTACCTACCTGGGGAGCGCGCCGAGTCACCGTTTCTTACCGCGTGTACGGCCACGAGCTCTCGGTTCGCACCAACTACGTCGATCCCGAGTTCTGCCTCCTCAACGGCGCCGCCACCTTCCTGACCCTGGCTAATGGCGTGGCCCGAGGGCACGAAGTCGACATCGTCCTGCGCTCTGAGTGGAGCGAAGTCGTCACCTTCCTCGAACCGCAGCGGGCCGGAGGGCCGAATCGCTTTCTCGCGCCGGACTACGACACCCTGGTCGATTCGCCGATCTACGTCGGCAATCCCACCATCAATCGCTTCGAGATCGGCGGAATTCCCCACACACTCGTAGACCAGGGAGGCCAGGAACTCTGGGACGGCGGCAAGGCGGTCAACGACTTGGCCCGTATCACCCGCGTCGAGTGCGAACTCTTCGGCTCGATCCCGTACCGAAGCTACACCTTCCTCAACTTGATCACCGGCAGTCGCGGCGGACTCGAGCACGCCGAGGGCTCGGTACTGATGTGCGACCCCTTCACACCGCGAACTCGCAAGGGATATCTCCAGTGGCTTTCGCTAGCAAGCCATGAGCTCTTCCACGCCTGGAACGTCAAGCGCCTGCGCCCCCGGGAGTTGGGTCCCTTCGACTACGAGCGCGAGAACACAACCCGCTCCCTCTGGGTGGTCGAAGGGATCACGTCCTACTACGACGACCTCCTCGTCCACCGTGCCGGATTGTCCTCCCGCCGGGAGTACCTCCAAGCCTTCTCCGAGAATATCAAGCGCCTGCAGGCGACCCCGGGACGGCGAGTGCGCAGCCTCGAGGAAGCATCCTTCGACGCTTGGCTCAAGCTCTACCAACCCAACGCCAACACCGACAACAGCAGCATCAGCTACTACGTCAAGGGAGCCGTCGTCTCCTTCCTCCTCGACGCCAAAATTCGCGCCGCCACCGGCGACAGACACAGCCTGGACGACGTCCTCCGCGTCGCCTTCCGCCAGCACTCCGGCGCCATCGGCTTCACCGGCGCCGAGTTCGAAGCCCTGGCCTCCGAGATCTCCCGCTCCGACCTCAGCAACTTCTTCGACTACACCTTGCGTGGCACCGGAGAACTCCCCTACCTCGAAGCCCTCGACTACTACGGACTACAACTCGTCGCCGACGATTCCGCGCCGTCAGACCGCTCCCGAGAGTCAAAGACCAAGGGCTGGCTAGGGGCCGAGGTCAAGCCCACCGAGGGACGCTTCATCGTCACCAAAGTACCCCGCGACACCCCTGCCTTCCAGTACGGACTCAGCCCAGAGGACGAGATCATCGCCATCGACGGCTACCGCCTCCCCCCCGAAGGCCTAGACCCCCGCCTCGAGGC
>JAIOJS010000558.1 GCA_019911795.1 Thermoanaerobaculia bacterium
GTCCGGAACCTGATCTGGATCTTCCGGCTGGTCGGGATCTGGTGGATCGTGGCCGGACTGCGCTTCCTCCTGACCTAGCGCTACTTCCGGACCTGGGCGAACCCTCTCAGCCTACCCAGGCGGAGTCGTCACGAGGGGACGAGGCGGAGCCTCGGTCCCTTCCTCGTCGGAGAAGACCACCTCGATCGGCAACTGATCCGCCTCCGGGTACTGCTGCAACAGCCAATTGCGAACGAAGTCCGCCGTCTGGCGTCGTGCCGTCTCCCGTACCAGATCCACGTTTTCTATCGCTCGAACCCCGGTGCGCCCCGTCATCTCGCGAGTCAACGCCTTCAGCACCACCGCCTCGTCCCGCAACAAGCTGCCGCGAAGGACCTCGTAGCGCAGCCGCGAGACGTCGACCGCCGGCTTGTTCCACCGTAGATTGGGCGCCGACACACGCACCCTCCCATCCTTCAGTTCGAGATTCCAAGGAGCGGCGAGGTCCAGATAGTAAGTGAAGGTCACCGGCGCCGTCGCTCGCACCTTCACCGAGGGCAGTTCGACCACTCCCCATAGGGTACTCAAAGAATCTTCGAGGTCGAAGGACTCCACTTGCTCCAAAGTCGCGACCTGAAGAAACGTCGTCCCCGATAACGACGTGGTGTACGACACGAACTCGTGAGTCACCGTGCCCTCGGTGAAGGCCCGGGCTAGGTCCTGCAATTCAACCAGCGTCTGGTGCCCCGAGCGTGCAATGCCTCGAGGGATCTCGAAGATCGAATAGAACACCCACGCGACCAGGGCCAACGAGAGAATGCCCAACACCAGGGCCACCGGCGGCCATGGGTTCTTGCCGACCCCCACCAGTTGGTCCTCGTTGTCGCGGTCATTCGCCATAAGAACAGTCTAGAACAAGCAGCTCCACGGACCCGCCAGTCCTAACCCGATTGCAAGGCAATTCGACTTCACTGCAGGGACGCTGACTAAATGGACGGTAAACGGCAAGAACGAAAAAAAAGAGAAGGACCAAAGTCCTTCTCTTTTCGACACATCACCCTTGCGAGTGAGTGTGCTGGGTCCGAGATCGGTCGCCCGATCTCAGCCCTCGCTGGAATCAGTGAACCGGCGGATCGTTCGCGTCATCCATGGCATCCTTCGCCTCGTCCATGGCGTCGTCGACCGCATCTTCGGCGTCATCAACCATCTCGCCGGCCTCGTCCATGGCATCCTCGGCCGCGCCTTCGATCGCATCGCCGGCCTCATCAACCATGTCGCCAGCCTCGTCCATCGCGCCCTCGACGGCATCGCCCGCTTCGTCCATCGCATCCTCAGCGGCTTCACCAGCGTCATCCATGGCGTCCTTCACCGTGTCGACCGCATCGTCTGTAGCCTTCTCGGCGCTATCCTTCGCACAACCGGTCAAAGCGACCAGTCCAACTACCAACAGAGCCGCCGACAGTAGAGTTCCAAGCTTCTTCATGAGTCTACCTCCTCAGGTATGTTTGATTCCTTCGCCCTCGACCACCAAATCCACGCGCGCCTCCTACTTTGGAGACACAGCTGGGGTCGGTTTCTATTGGTTGGGCGAGTGAAGATCCTAGCGCAAATACGGTTCCTGTCAAGCGACGAGTGACGATTCAGGTGATCTTCCGTGAGAAGGAAAGGATTGACGCGTCCTGAAAGCAAAATGGCCCAGCACGATTGTCCCTCTCACAACACTGCTGGTACATACCAAGGGAGAGATGCTATTGTCGGGGCACCACCATATCCCCAAATCACCAAAGAGGACATCACCGGTGCCAAGAGTCGCTTCCAGGCCTCCGTCCCTCAACTGCTTCCTCCCAGGCTCCATCACCCTGTCCTGGATCCTTCTACTGCTCGCCGTCTTGGCCATGCCTGCCCTTGGCGATACCGCGCAGAAGAAGGATCCTGTCGTTCGACATCTCGAGGCTCTGGAGGCGGACATTGCCAGTCGTCCGATCCGGGCCGACGAGAGCGATCGGAACGCGCGCATCCTTCATCGCCTGCGATTCCTGAAGCGTCAGGCCGAGTCTGCCGGAATCGTCGAACTCGACGGGCGACTGCGGCAGCTCGAACGGCGGGTTCGGGGCCGATTGAGCGCCGAGCCTGAGAACGTCGAGCCCCGTGGAACCACCGCCAGCCTAGGTGCCCTGGGCGGTACGGTCCGGGCCGCAACCTCCGGCGCCCTCCTTGCGGGTGCCTACGTAGAAGTCGAGGACCAGGACGGTTACTACTATGGTTCCGCGGTGACAAACGCCCAAGGCGTCTACAGTTTCACCGATCTCCCTTCGGGAACGTATTTCGCGTGGACGTCCTATGTACAGGGCTACGTCAATGAGGTCTACGACAACATTCCCTGCCCGGAGGGCTACTACTACGGTTGCGACTTGTCGGGGGCCACGCCGATTCAGGTCACCAACGGATCCATTCAGGTCGATTTCGCCCTCACCCTGGGAAGTTCGATCACTGGAACTGTGACGAGCAGTGCCCCGGGCCAGACTGTCAATGGCTACCTCACCGCCTGGAACGCAGCGAGTCACCCCGTGGGGGATGGCTACCTGGACTCCAACGGAAACTACACAATCAGCGGTCTCGCTGCAGGCACCTACTTCGTCACCACCGAAGCCTACTCGGAGTACGCTGACGAGATCTACGACGATATCCCCTGTCCGGGAGCTTGCGATCCAACCACCGGTACTCCGATCGTCGTGGGCTTCGAGAGCACCACTTCGGGTATCGACTTCGAACTCGAACAACTCGGCGGTATCGCAGGACTCCTCACCGACGACCTCACGGGCTTGCCGATACCGTGGATGGATGTCGCAGCCTACGATACTAGTGGTTCCCACGTGAACTCCAGCTATTCGGACGAGGAGGGTCGATACCTAATAGGTGGCCTCCCAGCGGGGACGTACTTCGTGAAGGTGTGGCCCTTCGACAGCTTCGAGGCCGAGGTTTACGACGATATTCCCTGCCCCTCCGGATCCTGCAGCCCAACCATCGGAACTCCGATCACTGTTGCGATCAATTCGACGACCTCTGGAATCGACTTCGTCCTCGCGGGCGGCTGCCTCTACTCCGAGACGGCCCTGTGCCTGAACGACGGCCGCTTCCGAGTCGAGACCGAGTGGAAGATTCCCGGCGGGAACCACGGCTCTGGCCAGGCGTACCGGCTGACCGAAGACACTGGTGTCTTCTGGTTTTTTGATCCACAGAACTTGGAAGTCTTCGTGAAGTTGATCGATGCTTGCAGCCTGCCCGGCTTTAACAATTTCTGGGTGTTCTCGGGTGGCATGACCGACGTCGACGTGACGATGACCGTCACCGACACGAAGAACCAACAGTTTCGGGTCTACCGAAACGAACAGGGACAACCCTTCCTGCCAATTCAAGACACGGCAGCGTTCTTGACCTGCCCGTAGACGCCAGATCGAGTCTCAGAAGTCGGGTCGGCATGACTCCTTGGGAGCGCCACGTCGTCGAGGGCTGGCATCGAGGACAAAGAGCTCACGAGGATGTTCGCGTTCCAGCGCAGAGCTGCCTCCGGCCGGGGTGGACTCTACGAGCAACCGCGTCTGTATGATCGCCCCACTGCAGCTCCATCACGAAAGGCCCCCCATGAAAAAAGATCGATTGAAGTTTCTCGAGGCGCTGGTCGAAGCGGCCGGCCCTTCTGGCTATGAGGAACCAGTAGCCAGGGTTTGGCGCCAACGGCTGGCCGAGGTCGCCGAGATCGAAACGGATGTCATGGGCTCTGTCTTCGCTACCCTCAACCCCAAGGGTTCGCCCAAGGTAATGCTGTCGGGCCACATCGACGAAATCGGCCTCCAGATCTCCTACGTTTCCGACAAGGGGTTCCTCTACGTCAACGCCATCGGTGGTCACGATCGCACCGTCATCCCGGGACGACGGGTCTGGATACACACCGCCAAGGGCCGCGTTCCCGCTGTGACCGGCAAGCGGGCCATCCACATGCAGACCGCCGAAGAACGAACCAAGGTGCCGGAACTCCACGAACTGTGGATCGATATCGGCGCCCGCAGTCGCGAGGAGGCCCTCGAAGTGGTCGAGCTCGGCGACCCGGTGACTTACGACGTCGGTTTCAGCCTTTTGCGCGGTTCGATGGCGACATCGCGCGCCTTCGACAACAAACTCGGCGCCTTCGTAATCGCCGAGGCACTGCGCGAACTGGCGAACAAGAAGAAGCTCCAGGCTTGCGTAGTGGCCGTGGCGACCACGCAAGAAGAGATCGGTCTTCGCGGGGCCACCACCGGCGCCTATCGGATCGACCCCCAAGTGGCCCTCGCCGTCGACGTAACCAACCCGACGGACTACCCCACCACGTCGAAGGAGAAGTACGGCGAATCTCCCTTGGCAAAGGACCCACCATCACCCGCGGCGCCAACTGCAACCCGGTGGTCGTCCGGGGGCTGCTAGACACGGCCAAGAGTCGCAAGATTGCCGTCCAGGTCGAGCCCGAGCCCGGTCGAACCGGCACCGACGCCGGCGTCATTCAGCTTGCCCGACAGGGCGTCGCCTGCGGTCTCCTGGGCATCCCGCTGCGGTACATGCACACCCCGAGCGAAGTAGTCGATCTCGACGATGTCGAACGCTGTATCGACCTGGTCGTCGCTTACTGTCGCTCGCTCGAAGGTGACGTCTCCTTCGTGCCGATGTGATGGGTACCAACAAGCACTCTTCGACTACCTGCGGCCCGAGCACCTGACGACCCAAGTCGAAAAGTCGACGACTGCGAGTCCCTTGGCCCTTTCCCGCGCATTCGGCGCAAGGCCGGGTAGAGGGACTATCGGAAACGCTGCTTGGCCCTCTCCTCTAAGAAGGAGGACTACGCAGATGCCCCCACGACAATCGGTCCCGATCTAGTCCTGCTAGCGGCCGGAAGCTACGCTTTCACTCGGGTCGGAAAGTGGCGAAGATGCCTCCTTCGCTGGTGATCTCGACCTCACCGATGTAGTCCCTATCGAGGGGGCGGGCGAGGCGCTCACCATCATCGACGGCGGGGGCCCCGCTTCTACGGTGGCCCCACGGCAACCCACGTGCCCCTCCAGGGAAGCGTTGCAATCGACCGGGGAACCGCCTGTCCACCACCCGACGTCGATCAACGCGGCCCGAAAGCCATTCCCTTGGCCCCTTCCCGTCGCAATAGGCGCAGGACAAGGTGAAGGGCTATCGGAACCGCTGCTAGCCCGCTTCTCTCTGAAGGAGGACTCTGCAAATGACCTCACGACGATCGGCCCCGTTCGGCTCCCTTGCCGCTTTCATATTCGCCTTCGCCCTCGCAATATCCACCATCGCCCCCTTGGCAGCCGCTGTCTTCCAGGTCGATCGCTTCGACGACCCGTTCCCCGCCCAGGCTTGCGACACCTTGGTCCCCATGGATTGCTCACTGAGAGAGGCGGTCATCAACGCGAACACGACCGTGGGTCCCGACCTCATCCTGTTGCCGGCCGGAACCTACACCCTCACTCGGTCTGGCATCGACGAAGATGCCTCCTTCACCGGGGACCTCGACCTCACCGATCTGGTCCGCATCGAGGGTGCCGGCGAGGCCCTCACCATCATCGACGGTGGCGGTCCCGGTGGTCTCGGGGACCGCATCCTCGACATTCATACTTCCGATGCCGAGATCGCCGACCTAACCGTTCGCGGCGGATCAGGCGTTGTGCGCGCGGGCGGGATCTACAACCGCGGTGCGATGCTGACGGTGGAACGCTCAACTATCTCCTCGAACCGAGCGACGGGCTTCGGGGGAGGCGCCCAGGACGCGGGGACCGGCACCTACGTCGATACGACCTTTCAAGACAACGAAGCTAGCCGCGCCGGCGGGCTGGACGTCGGCGGGTCGACGGATTTCATCGATTGCCGTATTGTCGGAAACCGTGCCCTCTCGATGGGGGATGTTGGAGGAGGAGGAGTCTTGACCTTTGGAGAGGGCTCCCTGACCCGGTTCATCCGCACGGAGATCTCCGGCAACTCCTCCGGGACCGATGCGGGCGGCATCTATGCATGGGGACCCATCGAGATCATCGATTCCATGGTCGTGGGCAACTCGGCCATAGACACCGGTGGAGGGCTCTTCGTGACTGCCCAGCGAAGTGCGATCATCAAGGGTTCCACCTTCTCCGGCAACCTAGCCGGCTTCCTGGGCGGCGCCATCGATGTCGAGGGCCAGATCGAAATGACCAACTCCACCCTCAGTGGCAACCAGGCGGGTACGGCCGCGGGTGGGATCCGAGTCGCGGGTATCGGCACGTTGACCAACGTCACCATCAGTCGAAACACCTCAGCGGTGGGGACCGCGATGATGAACACCATGGACTCCACCATGACCTATCGCAATACGATCTTCGAGGGGAGCTGCAACGCTGCGCCAACCGTCACCTCACTCGGTGGCAATATCGAGAGTCCAGGCGCCAGCTGCCAACTGGCGGGATCCGATCTGGTCAACGTGTCCGCCAGCGATCTGAACCTCACACCACTCGGGTACTACGGCGGACCCACCGCTACCCACGTTCCCCTCCAGGGAAGCCTTGCGATCGATGGAGGGACCGCCTGTCCTCCCCCCGACCTCGATCAGCGCGGCGGGTCGCGGCCCATCGACGGTGACGGAGTCGCGGGCGCGCAGTGTGACGTCGGAGCCGTCGAGGCGATGCTGAACGAGTATCCCTGGCTCTTCGCGGACGGATTCGAATCCGGCAGCACCTCAGCCTGGCCGTGATACTCAACCCGCGCCCGAGGGCAGATCAGGGGGCCGGATTGAACCGGTGGGGAGATGCTCGGCTCTCCACGGTCACCCTTTCGTCGACGTCACACGCCTACCAGAACCATGGTGTAGCATCAATGCACCGGTACCGTGATGGAGGCAAACCCCATAGACAATTCCAAATCGGCGATCACTATGATCCTCGAGAAGGCAACAGCGCACGACCGAGAATCTCTCGACGCCCTACTCCCCCTCGTCTACGACGAGTTGCGAGTGATGGCGCGACGCCAGCTGGCGGGCGAGTGGCGTCAGAAGCCCTTCCAGACCACGGGATTGGTCCACGAAGCCTATTTGAAACTGATCGATCAGTCGGCGGTGCCACTCGCCAACCGCCACTACTTCTTTGCCGCGGCCGCTCGGGCCATGCGGCAAATCCTGGTCGATGCGGCCCGCCGCCGCAACCGTACCAAGCGAGGCGGCGGTCACCTTCCCGAAAGTTTGAACGAAGCGACGCTGGCGGTGGACGGTTTCGCCGCCGAACTCATCGACCTGGATTCCGCCCTGGACGAACTCGCCAGGACCCTCCCGCGACAAGCCCAGGTCCTGGAGTGTCGGTACTTTGGTGGACTGTCGGTCGAGGAGACCGCCGGCGCCCTATCGATCTCTCCTCGCTCCGTGAAGCGCGACTTCGCCCTCGCCCAAGCCTGGCTCAGTCGCGAACTCCGATCTGGGCCCCCAGAATGAGATTCGGTACCGTCTGATGGACGGGGTCGGTGAGAGCTGGGCGGACCGACTCGCCGAACGGTTCGGGCAGATGGTCGAGTGCCCACCCGCACAGCGTCGCGAGCTCCTCGAAGAACTCCGCGGGGAGGATCCGGACTTCCTCGCCGAGTTGACCTCGCTACTCCAGGCTCACGACGAGAGCCCGCGCAGGTTCGAAACGATCGACGGCGACCGGCTGAGCCGGCTCCTCGAAGAGGACGATCTCCAGGCGATCCCGGAACGCGCCGGACCCTACCGACTGGTCGAGGAGATCGGCCGCGGAGGGATGGGCACCGTGTACCTTGCCGAACGAGTCGAGGGCGGCTTCGAGCAACGTGTGGCGGTCAAACTCCTCAAACGCGGCATGGACTCCGAAGCGGTTGTCGCAAGGTTCCTCGCCGAGCGCCAGATCCTCGCCGGGCTGGACCACCCCCTCATCGCTCGGCTTCTCGGCGGTGGCGTCGTCGACGACGGAAGGCCCTACTTCGCCCTGGAACTCGTCGAGGGAGAGTCCTTGATCTCCTGGTGCGACGCCCGCCGACTGCCGGTCCGCGCTCGGCTGGAGCTGTTCGAGAAGATCTGCCGAGCGGTTCAGAGTGCCCACGCCAGACTCGTTGTCCACCGCGACCTCAAGCCGGCCAACATCCTGGTCGACGCCAAGGGAGAACCTAAGCTCCTCGACTTCGGTATTGCCAAGTTGCTGAGCGACGAGTCCAAGGTCAGCGCCACCACCATCGCCGGACTCCGGGTGATGACGCCCGAGTACGCCGCGCCGGAACAGGTGCGAGGCGAGCCGGTTACCGTGGCCACGGACGTCTACGCCCTCGGAGTGATCCTCTTCGAGTTGCTGACCGGCCGCCACCCCTATGCCCCAGAGGCCACCACCTGGGCGGAACTCGAACAGGCGGTGTGCCATACCCAGTGCCAGCCACCCTCCTCGACCTCCGACGACGATTCCTGGCGAACGGCGGCCCAGGATCGATCCACCCGGCCGGAACGGCTGCGGCGACAGCTTCGCGGCGACCTCGACCGTGTCGTCCTCCAGGCGGTAGCCAAGGATCCGAAGGAGCGCTATGCGTCGGTCGAAGCGCTCGCCGAGGACGTCCGCGCCTTCCTCGAAGGTCTACCGATCAAGGCGCGATCCCGCTCCATGGCCTATCGAGGCTGGCGCTTCGTCGATCGCCACCGAATCGGAACCCTGGTCGTCCTCGCCGTACTGATCGCCCTCTCCTCGAGCCTCGCCCTCGCCCTCCATCAGAACCAACGTGCCGAGCGGGAGCGCGACCGGGCACGACAGGTCCAAGGCTTTCTCGTCGGGTTGTTCGAAGCCTCCGATCCCAACGAGTCCCGGGGCGATGAGGCCACCGCGCGCGAACTCCTGGAGCGAGGAGAACAGCGCATCGACGAGGAACTAGCCGACCAACCCGATGCCCAGCTCGAACTCCTCGGCGTGATCGGCAGGGTGTACCTGCAACTCGGTCGCTACGACCGAGCCGAAGCACTCCTCGAGCGGGCCGTCTCCCTGGCCCGGGTGCGATCCGCCCGAGATCCGCTGAGACTCGCCGAGTTGATCCAACTCTATGCCGACATCTTGTCGTCGGCGGGAAGCTATGACGAAGCCCAGCCCTTCTTCGAAGAAGCGCTGCGCCTGCGAACCGCCAAACTCGGTCCGAACTCGGTAGCCGTCGCCGAGACCCTGAACTCACTCGCCCTGAACCACTACGCGGGAGACGACCTCGACATCGCCGAGGAACTCTACCAACGAGCCTATGAGATCTACCGAACCGAACTGGGCGAGAGCCACGAGACCACCCTGGGAACGCTCGGCAACCGAGCCAATCTCCTGAGCGATCGGGGCCGCTTTGGGGAAGCCGTGACCCTTCACCGGAAGGTCCTCGCACTGTCCCTTCCCGTCTTCGGGGAGAATCATCCCGAGATTGCCGTCATCCTCAACAACCTCGGCCTGGCGTTGCGGAGGGACGGCAAGTACAACGAGGCCTTGGAGACATTCCGTCGGTCCCTCGCCATCAAGAAGGTGATCCTGGATCCAGACCATCCCGGCATCGCCACCAGTTGGAACAACCTCGGGGTGACCCTGCGCAGCCTCGGCGAGTACACCGAAGCCGAGGCGCTGTTCCAGCGCCTGCTAGAGCTGGACCGCTCAACCCTGGGTCCCGACCATCCCTACGTTGGCTTCTCCCTGGACAACCTGGCCAGCGTCGTGGCCGAGCAAGGCCGCTCGGCCGAGGCCCTCGCCCTTCTCGACGAGGCGTCTGCCATCCTCAGAGCTTCGGCCGGGGAAGAGTCCCCCCGCTTCGCCAGCCACCTCTTCCTCCGGGCCCGCGCCCTCGAGCTGTCGGGCGACTACGAAGGCGCTCGAGAGGCCCTGCTCCAGAGCCTCGAGATCCGGCAGCAGCACCTCGGTGAGGACAACTATCGCACTGCCGAAACCCTCGCGGCCCTCGCCAGGATCCGCCACCGACTCGAAGGCGCGGAAGCCTCCGTCGCCGGTTACCGGGAGGCGCTTGCAGTTCAAGAGGGCGCCCTCCCGACGGATCATCCCGACCTGGCCCCTACCCTCCTCGGTCTCGGCCAGGCCTTGCTGACGCTGGGCCAGGTAACCGAGGCCGAAGCGTTGAGCCAGCGCGCTCTAGCCCTGGGCGAGAAGGCCTTTCCGGTGGGCAGCTGGTGCCTGGAACCAGCAAGAGCACTGCTCGGCGCGGCCGCCTGTGCTCGCGGCGAGGGGACGGAGGGTTCCAGGCTCCTCGTAGGCGCCGTGGGTGCCCTATCCGAAGCGTTGGGACCCAGCCACCTAATCACCGAAGATGCAAACCGCCTCGCCACTCACTGCCCTCAGTGAGTCTCTCAGGGCAGTCCCGCGAGGAGCCCGCCCCACCAACAACCACCAAGGCGGGGTACGATGGTCGCAATGACCCAGAAACTACGCTGCCTCGTCTGCACCACCTCTAGCCTCGCCATCCCGAGTCTCGAAGCGCTCCACCAGTCGGCCCACGACCTGGTCGTTCTTCTCGCCAAGTCCAACGAGGATTCCGACGGAATCTTTTCCGAAGACGACGACTCCGGCGTCGAGCAATGGGCCGCGCAACAGGGTGTCGAGGTACGACAACTCACCGATCAAACACCCGAGGCGCTGCGAGGACTGGTGGAAAAGCTCCGACCCGACCTCGGAATCGTCGTCGACTACGGTCGAGAGTTCCCCGAATCCCTGCTGGAGATCCCGACCCAGAACTGGATCAAGCTGCACTTCTCTCAACTTCCCAAACATCGAGGCTTCCACCCTATCCGTTCGGCCCTGTGGCATGGAGATCGTTCGACGGGAGTGAGCATCATCGAGATGGGAGAGGAACCCGACAAGGGCCCGATCCTCGCCAACGAGAGCGTCCCCATCGAGGCCGAGGAGACCTACGGAGAACTCTCCGAACGGCTAGCCCAGATCGGCGCCCCCCTCCTCGCCACGACCGTAGACTCCCTCGCCCTCGGCACCAAGATCAAGCGAAAGACCCAGAACGAGAAGTCCAGTTCCACCACCCCGAACTTCGGCCCTCGACACTGCCAGGCCCCATGGTGGCGCGAAGCCAAGATCGTGCTCAACCATCTCCGGTCGCTCAGTCCAAGTCCGGGCATGACCACCATGATCCGCCGCGAGCGAGTCCGCATCGTGAAGGGCGGACCGATGGGCAAGATGAACGCCCCACCGGGCGAATCCGGCACCTTCATCGGCACCAGAGCTGGACAGCTCGCCGTCCTCTGCTCCAAGGGCAGCGTCTTCGGCATCGAGCTCGCCGAATGGCCCGATGGAACCTCCATCTCAGCTCATGAGTTGGTCAAGGCGCTCGACGTCAAGGTTGGTGATCTGTTCGTTTGAAGTGAATACCCTCGCGCCCCCCTGGAGAC
>JAIOJS010000559.1 GCA_019911795.1 Thermoanaerobaculia bacterium
TCCGAAGACCCAGTCGCCCACCATGTCTCGTGCCTCGCCGGGTAGCGTTCCGCGGTGTTCGATGGTCCAGAAACTGATGCAGCGGTTGGCGTCGAGGCGATAGGGTTCGAGGAGGGCGTCGGTGGGACAGGCGTCGAGGCACAGGGTGCAGCGTCCGCACAGGTCAGTGAGGGGTTCGGAAGGCTCCAGAGGTAGGGTGAGAAAGAGTTCGCCGAGCAGAAACCACGACCCCATGTCACGATGGAGAAGGCAGGTGTTCTTGCCGACCACCCCGAGACCGGCTCGGGCGGCGAGTTCCCGTTCGAGCACGGGTCCGGTATCGACGTACCAGCGGGCTTCGATCCCTGGGTAGAGGGCTCCGATGCGCTCGGCCAGCTCACGGAGAAGCCGCCCCATGACGTCGTGGTAGTCGATTCCGTGGGCATACTTGGCCACTCGCGACCAGAGATCGTTGTTGGGGGCAGGGTCGCCGTCGAGGGGCGCGTATCGCATGGCGACGCAGAGCACCGACGCGACGCCCTCCAGGATATGGCTGGGTTCGAGGCGAGCCTCCACCCGACGTTTCAGGTACTCCATCCCGGCATGGTGGTCGGCGGCCAACCAGTCGAGGTAGGCCTGACCGTGCTCGAGGCGTTCGATACTGGCAATGCCGGCGGCGTCAAAGCCAACCTCCAGGGCCATGGCGATCAGGACCTCGGCGTCGCGTTTTGCGTTCACCGCCTGATGGTAGCTGATCGTACGTAGGTAGTGGCCCTAGCTACGAATTGTCCTGGTCAGAAACTTGTCCTGGTCAGAACCAGGGAAGGAGGCCGTAGCCTCCTTCCCGCAAACATAACGCCAGAGGCGTCAGAGATCTGAGAATCGTCAGAGTACCTTGCGTCCCTGTACCAATCGAACAACAAGAACTATGACCGCGATGACGAGGAGCACATGGATGAAGCTACCGAGGGTGTAGCCGCTGACCATACCGAGTGCCCAGAGTACGAGAAGAATTAGAAAGATCGTCCACAACATTGAGACCTCCTTGGGTAAAAGAAAATTGAATGGGCCGAAGTTGACTCGATTCTGATCGGGAGCTTTTCTCCGTCTAAGGTCGATTCACCAATCTGCCCGCGATCTTGGTACTGCCGCTAGCGAAGGCCGACGTCTCGCTCCCAGCTGCGAACTTCCTGTTCGGCCTCGTCCCGGGCCTTGCCGTAGCGCTCCTGGATTTTGCCGACCAGTTGCTCGTGGACCCCCTCGATCTCGGTCAGATCGTTGTCGGTAAGCTCGCCCCACTTCTCCTTGGCGCTGCCCTTGAGTTGATGCCACTTTCCTTTGAGAATGCTCTCGTTCATTTCGGACCTCCGTATGCTGCGCTGCTCTCGATTCTCGGAGCGCGCTTCGGTGATGGGCGTGCGGATCTAGCTCCGCTGCTTTGTAGCCCATGGGTTGCCAAAGGACGTTGCACCACCCGTGCCAGCCCGAGAACGCTGAAGTTTCGACCCTTTATGGGAGGATCATCGGCAATTATTTCGCCTCGGACCGGAGAATTTTCTTGATCCCTGGCCCAACTCCGATCGTGACCTGGCTCTAGTGTCCCGTTTGGTTAATCCCGTGTGGTTTGGGCGAAAACGGGCCGTCCAAAGTGGACGGGATTAACCAAACGGGACTAGCGTGGGCCGCGCCTAGTTCCCGGTGGATGAGCTCCAGTCGCTGCTGTCGCCCAACTCAAAGTCACCGAAGAACAGACAGCCGGGGCACCATTCGAGGGCTCCGATGTCGATGGCATCGCCCTGCGGACGCGGTATCCGTTCGGCGTCGTAGGGCGGCGCCTGCAGCGAACTGCCTGTATCGATCGCAGGCGCCTCCGCTCGCAGGTGCAGGTCGAAAGGGGGGGCGACGAAGTACGCCTCGAGATCGGTGACCTCTATGTTGTGATCGTCGACGATACCGGTGCCGGAGAAGGAATAGTCGGTAGCCAGGTTGTTGCGAATGACGACGTCCTGGCTCGGAATTCCCTGGTGATCGGTGGTTCTGATCCAGGGAGGTCCCGGACTTCCGGGCCGATTGTCGACCACGGTGTTGTTGATGATGCTGCCGCCGATCATTCCGTAAAGGCTGATCCCGTGCCAATGATCGACGATCACGAGGTTGTTCTCAACGGTCCAGTCGACGAAGAGGCCATCGAAGCAGCCGATCCCCTGAAGAGTGGAGAAGAGGGGATGGTCGGGGTCTTCGTTGTTGATGAAGATGTTGCCGCGCAGCACGACGTCGCGAACCTCTCCGGT
This sequence comes from Thermoanaerobaculia bacterium, assembly GCA_019911795.1. Taxonomy (GTDB): domain Bacteria; phylum Acidobacteriota; class Thermoanaerobaculia; order Multivoradales; family JAIOJS01; genus JAIOJS01. The sequence continues at coordinate 2,271 of JAIOJS010000559.1, forward strand.
GCCGACGCCCCCCGACCCCACCGACCAGCTCTGGAAGCCATCGTCGTGATTGGGGTCTTCGGGTTGACCGACAAACGAGTTCTTGACGATGTTGTACTCGAACCAGCCGCCATCCCCTAGACCCCTCAGACCATCGGCTGAGAAGCCGTCGATAGTGTTGGATCGGATGCGGGCATCCTCGCCACCGACGCTGATTCCGAAACGGACGTTGCGAATCCGGCAGTTCCTCACCTCGACCCGGTCCCCGTCGATTCGAAGTCCGCTCGAGGCGAGGTCTATCCACTCCGACGCTCCCCAGTTGGAGGCGTCATTGATGCTGAAGAGGTCGCTGTCGTCGAGGGTGATGTCCCAGGACGGTCCGTGGAATCCATGGTTCTCGACAAAGAACAGGGTCTCTTGGCTCAGCGGACCGGGAGCGTGGGAGGGGCTGATCGAAAGTCCGCGAAGGATCCAGTGTTGAGCGGCCGATAGGAGAACCCGGTCGAGCTGGGGGTGGTGTCCAGGGACGGCCGCGATGGTGATGGGGGCCGCGTTGTAGGCACCTTGAAGCGAGAGCGTTCCATGGAAGCCATTGCGAAGCCAGAGAGTATCTCCAGGCTGGACCGGGGCGCCAGGGTTGACTGGGATCAGCGCCAGACCGGGCTGGTACGGCAGCGACTCCCAATGACGAGTCTCGATGAGGCCGTCTTCGACCACCTCTTGCAGGGTCCGCCAGGGGTTGTCGACACTGCCGTCGCCACTGGCCGAGCCGAGCACCGGGTCCACGAAGAAGTCCTCGCCGGCCGCTGGGCTAGTCGCCCCGCAACAGAGTCCAGTCGCCCCGAGACCGAGTAGAGCCAGCGTCGACACCAGGATCATCGGTGGCGAAAGGAGGCGAATTGGGCGCATGACTGGCACGCTAGCGGCGTCTACCGCATCGAACAATGACCTGTTTCACAGCTTGTATTCGCTGATAGTTCTGGTACTCTGAGAGTTCATAACGACTAGAAGCGGGGTGGCCTGAGCGGCCGGGAGTATCCTGAAACTCATAGCATGGTCCCCCGTCTCGAGATTCGCTAGGTCCTTCGAAAAGCTAGTACAAGATCGATAGGTTCAAGGAGATTGACCCATGGTTGCACGCGTGTTCGCTTCTGCCGTTTTACTGCTGACCGCTACGTCGGCGCTGGCACAGAGTCCTATCGAGGGGGTCCTCCAGGACCTCGCGGCCAATGAGGCTCAACGAGAGATCGGCCGTCTGGTCGAGAACATCTGTCCCACCGGCCAGATCAACGACCAGGCCCTACAGAGTCGTTGCAACGAGATCGTCGGCAATGCCTTCGAGGGCAATAGCGAACTCGTTCGCGGTTCGCTCCAAGCGCTGGCGCCGGAAGAGAACCTGGTGGTAGGCAGCGCCCTCGTCGATCCCTCCGTGGCTCAGGTCGACGTCGTTCAGCAGCGTCTCGCAACCCTGCGTTCCGGCGCAGGGGGCGGAAGCGCCTTTGCCTTCAACCTTGGAGGCGGTCTCTACGGACGCCCCGCCGCGGACCTGAGTCCCCTGGCGTTTGCGAGTCTGGGCCTCGCACCGAAGACGGCTTCGTCCCCAGCGTCGGCGAACCTGAATCAGGACACGGGATCCGACGACATCGACGTCGAGGGTAGGTGGGGATTCTTCGCCAACGGCACCGCCTCGTCGGTCGACCGTGATCAGTCCGCTCGGGTGAGCGGCTTCGAAGCCGATCTCTCGGGGGTGACCCTGGGCCTCGACTATCGAGTCACCAGCGCCTGGGTTCTCGGTGGCGCCGTCGGCTATG
>JAIOJS010000007.1 GCA_019911795.1 Thermoanaerobaculia bacterium
GGGCACCGCATCGCCTGCGGTGTCGTGCCTTGCATCTGATTCCACGGCGCTCGTGAACGGGAGCGCCCATTTTTGCCAGGGGGCAGCTAGCGCTGGACGCGCTCGAGATCCATCTGGAAGAAGTGATTCCAACTAGCGCCGTCGGCGGAGTACTCTCCCTTTTCGTTCCACCCATCGTCCTTGACTGCGATGGTGTAACGAATTTTCCCATTGGGCACGTCCATGTTCCAAACGAAGTTCCCATTTTCCAACTGGGCAGAGTAGTCCCCAGAACGGCCGTCCGCCAGATAGCTGCGGAACCGATACTCTCCCTTTTTGGGGTCGTACGAAATGACGGCTAGCGCGCTGTGGACGACTTCACCGGTCTCCTTGGATCGGTGCAGACCTTCGACGAGGAGGACACGACCGTCCAGACGTCCCTCGATTGTTTCGGTGCTCTCGAAGGGCTGGGGCTCAGCCGGTCCGCGGCGCATCCAACCAGATCCATGCCACTCGCCGATCAAGAAAGCGATCTCTTGCATGGCGGCCAGCCCTTCATCGCTGGCTGGAGGCGGTGGATCTTGAGCCGAAACGCTAGATGGAAGGGCGAGGGCCAATAGGGCGAGGCAGGTGATTCGAAACATCGTCATGTCCTCCTTTGAACAGACCCAGCCTAGCTGGAGAGGGAAGCGCGAGTCTTGAAGAAATCGGCCACCGAGCTGGGCCGACGTAGCGAACTACCGGATCAGCGATCCGTGGTCAATTCGTCGAGCATGGGTTCGGAACTCCAGGGGGGTCAGTCCGAGGATCTGTCGGAACTCTCGGACGAGGTGGGCCTGATCGGCAAACCCTCCCGACGCGGCCAGGTCGACCCATCGCTGGTCTCCGGCGACCACTGCCTCCACCGCAGACGAACGGATTCGCTGAATGCGGGCGAGCTCTTTGGGGGCGAGCTCGGTGACGGCGCGGAATCGTCTCCGGAGCTGCCGCGACGAGATCCCGAGTTCGTCGGCCAGGTCCTGGATGCGGAGGAGGCCGTGCGATGCGATCAAGCAGAACACGGCGGTCATGACGACCGGGTCAAGGGGCGTTGCCGATGTGATCCGTGGCAGGAGCGCCGCGTCGAAGTGTGGCCCGGTGGTTGCCGGTTCGCTTTCGTTGGCCAAGCGCCGTTGCAGGTTGTTCAGCCATTCGACATCGAGGAGTGAGGCCGCCAGTTCATGCCGGTCCCGTAGACCGTCTAGTGAGGGTCCGAGAAGCGAGGCAGCGGCGCCCGGCCAGAAATGCACTCCCTTGAAAACGTCACCCCCACGGACGAGGGTCCTCATCGGGAGGAGCGACGGCCCACTCACCCCCGGCGGGCCGAGGAGGGGAAAGGCGAGGAGGACCCCACCTGTCAACGGTATCCAGTGTTCGATCTCCTTGGCATCGGCCTGGACGCTGAAGCTCCAGTAAGACGCCACCCAAGGCTTGAGCTCGGGGGCTGGCTCGAATTCCGAGTACGACATGAGAGTCGCTGGCATTGAAAGATCGTAGCAGAGGGACGGGCGAGACCTCCTGGCTGAGTGAGCGTCAGAGTCTGGTGTCCCTCTAACGGACCACCGGGCTCGTCGTCGACCAACCCTCGGTGCTGCCGGACTCGAAGCCGTCGACGAAGAGGAAATCGAGGGACAGGCTCCACAGTTCGAAGCCGTGGACCCCGTCGGTCGCAGTGAAACATAGGCGATCGTCGCCGACGGAGAGCAAGCTGGGTGAGGAAGAACCCGGGCCGGGGTGGATGTCCTGGAGGAGCGCTGGTCCCTTCGCTTGGGACTCCAGGTGCCAGAGCTCGGACCCGTTTACACCGTCGCTTGCCGCGAAGAAGATCGTCCCGTCGTGGACCACGAGATCGCGGGGTAGCGAGGAGGCGGGGCCGACGTTCAGGTCAGCGACGAGGGAGGTTCCGGCCGGAGTCCCATCGGTGC
>JAIOJS010000560.1 GCA_019911795.1 Thermoanaerobaculia bacterium
ACTCGATCTTCCTCGGCGAAGATGGCCCCACCCATCAGCCGGTGAGTCAACTGCTATCTCTCCGCTCGATCCCCAACCTGGTGGTTCTGCGTCCTTGCGACGCCAACGAAACCCTGGAAGCCTGGCGCCTGGCGATGACGAGGAACGACGGACCCACCGCCCTCTGCTTGACCCGGCAGGGACTGGCAACGCTGGCCGAGACCGAGGCGTTGTCGAGCGACGGAGTACCGCGCGGTGGCTACGTGTTGGCCTCCAGCCCGGACGGGCGGGATCCCGAACTCCTCCTCATCGGCACCGGCTCCGAGGTACATCTCGCCCTCGCCGCCCATCGACAGCTGGCCGCGGAGGGAGTAGCCAGTCAGGTCGTGAGCCTCCCCAGTTGGGAACTCTTCGACGCTCAGCCCGCTGACTATCGGGACCGGGTCCTGCCCCCCAAGACGACGCGCCGCCTCGCGGTCGAGGCCGGTCTCCCCCTCGGCTGGGAGCGCTACGTTGGACCCGAGGGCGCAATCATCGGGCAAGAAGGCTACGGCGCGTCGGCTCCGGCCAGTGACCTCGCCACTCACTTTGGATTCACCGTCGACAACGTGCTCGCTCGCGCCCGCAAGCTCCTGAGGGCCTAACGAGAGTGTCCGAGCGGGCGGACGATCTGACGGACGGCCGAGCGGACCGTCGGGCGGACCCCGCCTCAACCACGACCGGGATGGCAACCGACGCGAGCGCGTCCCTGCGCTGGAGTCTGGCCCCCCTCCTCGCCCTCGCCACCCTGGCGGCGACGTTCAAGATCCGCTCCTACGACACCTTCTGGCATCTCGCGGCTGGGCACTGGATCCTCGACCACCGACGTCTCCCGAACCCTGACCCGCTCCGATTCACCGCCGAAGGACATCGCTGGGTCGATCACGAATGGCTGTTTCAGGTCGGCCTCGCCTGGCTGGAGAGGATGGGAGGTCTCAGTGCTCTGTCGGTCCTCAGGATCCTCGCCGTGGTCGGGCTCGCCTGGGTCCTGTGGATCGCCTGTCGTCGACTGGGAGCCTCTCGGATCTCGACCGCCCTGATCGCCGGCGCCGCCGTATGGATCGCACGACCCCGCTTCTTCCTGCGACCGGAGCTCCTGACTCTCGTCCTCCTGAGCGTGTTCCTCCTTCTCCTCCTCGAGGTTCGTCGGCGACCCAGCGCCGCCAGCATCCTGCCCCTGATCGGTCTCGTCGTCCTCTGGGCCAATGCTCACCCGGCCGTTCTCATGGCTCCCGTCGTCGCCGCGGCCCTTCTGGTCGGAAGCCGCTGGGAGGGCGCGGGCAACCTCCGACATGACAGCCTCACCTGGTGGATCGCCCTCGGTCTGCCGGTGGGAATCGCGGCGGCGACCCTGCTCAACCCGGCCGGCCTTCGCCTGTGGCTCGTTCCCACCGAGATCGCGAAGGCGCTGGAAGATATCCCGGGGATCAATCCAGAGTGGCTGCCGATGTGGAAGCAGCCGCAAGTCGGCTATCTCATCGCTCTCGTCGTGCTCGTCCTCGCCACTATCCTGACCCGGCGGCGCACCGGACGAACCGACTTAGGAACTGGCCTAGTAGCCCTAGCGTTGGCCGTCCTCGCATCGACCTCTGTCCGTCACCTCGCTCCTTTCGTCGTCGGAGCCGCCCTTCACATCGCCTCCTGCATCGCCCTCCTCGGCTCATCGGAGGGCCCACAGAGCGCCCATTCGATTCGCCATCCCTGGCGCCGCTGGCTGCCCTGGACCCTCGCCAGCCTCGCTATCCTCTACTGCCTTGCTCCCCCGACCACGGGTCCTCTCAGGCCCCGGCAAGGGGTCTACCATTTCGGTCTTGGCCTCGAGTCCAACCGATTTCCGGTGCAAGCCGTCGACTTCGTCGAGGCCCATCCCGAGATCGGCAATCTCTACAACAACGTCGCCTACGGCGGTTACATGCTGTGGCGCCTCTATCCACCTCGTCGCATCTTCAATGACGGACGCAACGAGCTGAATCCGACCTTTCTCGCGGAGCTGGCGAACGCTCGCCGCGGCGCCGAAGGCTGGGATGCACTCTTCGACCGCTACCAGCTCGAAGGCGCCCTGGTGCGCTACGACCCGCGGCGACGGCCCGTTCTCGACGCTCCGGTGCCCCCGGCCACCGAACCCACCGTGAGTTGGATGACTTCGAACGAGGCGCTTTTCTCGCGGGATCGCTTCGCCTTGGTCCACTGGGATGACGTCGCCATGGTCCTCCTCCTGCGCACCCCGAGCAACCGCGCCCTGATCGAGTCGTACGAATACCGCTTCGTGCGCCCCGAGGACCCGGAAGGTCTGGCCCTGGATGCCCAGAATCCCCAGCGTCGGCGCAGCATTCTGAGGGAGATCCAGCGCAAGCTGTTGGAGGACCCCGAAAGCCAACGCGCACGCCTGCTGATGCGACAACTTCAAGGAGAGACCATCCTGGAAACTGTCCCGTCGGGGACACCCGGACCACGGCCTCGCTAAGGCGTCGATCCTTGGAATTCCGGGGATCGTTCCGCTCTCGCCTAGGGCAGGGGTTCGAGTCAAAGGCAAGGGTTCGAGTCAAAGGCAGGGGTTCGAGTCTAGGGCAAGGGTTCGAGTCGGACCGGCAAGTCGCGATTGATTTTCCCGCGTGGACCCGAGGCCGAACCCGTCGCCTTGAAGCGACGATCCGCTCCCGCCCCGTGGAGTTCGAGGGCAAAGAGTAGGACGACGAGCACGCCGAGGCCGATCGCAGCTCTCCGCGGCATCGCGTCTGCGAAGAGATCGTTCCCTGAGCCGTCGCCCCCCCGTCGGGTCACCCAGGCCAACGACACGGCGAGACCGGATAGAGCGAAGGGCATCAACAGCATCCCTTGTCGGATATAGCCGAAGAACATCCCAGTCGACACCGCGACCACCGTCGCCAGGAGGACGACGAGGCCGACAAACCGTCGCGGTCGCCCCCCCGCTCGGAAGGCGAGGAAGAAGCCCACCAGGGCGGCGGGAAGAAAAATCATACCCGCCTTGGAGTCCGGAGCGAACATGTCGACCGGTCGCCGCAGACCCACCCAGCCGCCGGGCCAGTTCCACTGGCTCCAGCCGAGAGACCAGGCCTGAGCGGTAAGCCACCAGCGCGCGCCCACCAGGCGCACAAAGGCTCCAGGATGGCCGATGATCCACTCGCGGGCCATCCGGTCGCCGTGGAGAATGAACTCCAGATGCTGTGGGTCGGTAAGCTCCAGACGGCCGGTCATCTTCTGTGACGACATGAGATCCCGCGAAAAGGTCCCGTCGGCTCCGTCGTGATTGGCGAGGGCTAGATTCATCGGTCCGTAGATCGTCAGCGGTACGAAGGTCGGCAGCGGCTCCACCAGTTCGGCCCCCAGGTCCTCGTTGAGACCGGTGAGATTGCGGTGATTGAGCAGCGCCCAGGGCGAGACGGCGAGGATCCAGCCGAGCCCCACCAGAACCCAGGGTCCATAGCGCCGGGCAGCAGAGAGGTCACGGTCCGCCCCGAAGACGCCTACCGCCGTCAGCAGAAGGGCGAGGAGGAGAGACTCCGCCCGAGTCAGAGCTAGTAGTCCGAGAAGAATCCCCAACAGAGAGCCACTGAGAAGCGGACGCTTCACCGTTTCCGCGACTGACAGGGGATGGACCAAGCCACGGCTGTAGACCAATAGGACCACCATCAAAAGAGTGAGATAGAGAACCTCGGTGACGGGAGAAACGGAAAGGACGTAGAGCCCAAAATGGTAGGTCGCTAGGACAGCGGTCAAGAGGGCGCACCAATGCCCTAGATAGGGTCGAACGAGCAGATACAGCAACCCGACCGTTACGCCCCCGAGCAGTGCGCAGAGACTGCGCACCGCGAGGTGAGGAATCACCGCAGCCTCGGAGCCCGCACCGAGGAGATCGTGGACACCGGCCAGAAAGTAGGCAAAGCCCGGTGGATGAAACGGCAGCCCTAAGTCGTAGGTCTCCCCCGAGAGGATCGATCGCGCCCAAAGGAAGAAGGTCTCGGAATCTCCTTCGTAGAAGAAGGAGTAGGGCCAATCGCTATACGCGTCCGAACGGAGAAAGAAGAGCCGGTGGAGCGTCGCGATTACGGTGATTCCAGCCGCCCACCGTAGCTCACGAGGTGCCGCAGTTCCGACCTGGTCGGCTCCGCCGCTGCCGCTTCGCCCCGCAGTACGGTGCGACCGACGTGACAGTTCGTTCTTCCTGCGTCTCCCTCTACTCACGGCGCCCGATGGTACACCAAGGTCTACTCGATGCCTCCTCGGATCGGGAACGATCCCATGGTATAGCCTTGGACAATGACTGAGACCCCTAGCGAACGTCCCCAACGCCTCGAGCTGCGCCTGGAACCCGGGCGGCTTTCTATCTGCCGCCAGGAGCCCGACCGAGCTCTGCCCGCCTGGCTGAGCCGAGCCGAGTTCTTCGCCGTCACTCGCACGCCGCGAGAGCTCTCCCTGGTGATCCCCGAGCAGTGGGTGGGCCGCGACTGGAAGGCCCAGCACGGCTATAGAGCTCTCGGCGTGGTGGGGACCCTCGACTTTGCCTGGACCGGGATTCTCGCGGACCTGACGGCGGTCCTTGCCGCCGCCGGAGTCAGCATCTTCGCCCTCTCCACCTTCGACACCGACTACCTCTTGATTCAGGAGGAGTCTCTCGGGATCGCACGCGATGCCTTGGTGGCAGCGGGACACGACGTTGAACTCTGAGCCCGACCCGCCCTCAGACCACTCCAACGTGACGGGCGGTGTCGGTCAACCCGCACCGAAGGAGGCCAGGAGTAGATCCCGTCTTCATGCCCATGATCACGGCGCGGCGAATAGCAACGGGCGCGCTGATGGCCACGGGCACGATCTCCGCGACCGCGGCTTCTCGCGTTTGGCCTGGACCCTCGCCCTCATCGTCCTCTATGCCATTGCCGAGGTGGTGGGAGGGCTTCTCAGCGGTTCGCTGGCCCTGCTCGCCGACGCCGGGCACATGGTTTCCGACGCCGCCGCCCTCGCCCTCGCCCTCTTTGCCATCCGCATGTCCCGGCGGGTGTCCACCCCCGTCTTGACCTTCGGCTATCACCGCACCGAAATCCTGGCGGCGCTGGCCAACGGCCTGACCCTGGTCGGAATCTCTGTCTTCATCCTCATCGAAGCCTGGGACCGATTCAAAGATCCCCCCTTGGTCGAGGGCACGATGATGACCTGGGTCGCCGTCGGTGGACTGATCATCAATCTCGGCGGGATGGCGATCCTCCACTCCGGACGCGACGCCTCGCTCAACATGAAGGGCGCCTGGCTCCACGTATTGAGCGACACCTTGGGTAGCCTTCAGGCGATCGTCGCCGGCATCCTCATCACAGCCTATGGCTGGGTCTGGGCCGACCCCCTGGCTTCGGTCCTCATCGCCCTCCTCATCGTGGGATCCGCGTGGTCACTGCTCCGCGCCTCGGTCAACGTTCTCATGGAGGGTACGCCTAGTCATCTCGACACCACCGAGGTCCAGGCCTCCATGGAGGCAGTGGCCGGCGTCCTCAGAGTGCACGATCTCCACATCTGGACCATCACCAGTGGATTCATCGCCCTGTCGGCCCACGCTCACGTCCTCGACCGTAATCAGGACGACGTGCGACGGGATCTGGTCGCCCTGCTCCAGCAGCGATTCGATATCGGTCACACCACAATTCAACTGGAGGGCGACCAGGAGTGCGAGGTGGACTGCTGAGCGTGGATCGGAGGGTCCACGGTGCCAGCTTGGTCTACCGGACCCGCCAGGCCACCGTCAATCGATCAAGGCCCAGGGTGACCAAGATCGAGTGACCAAGATGCAGAGCGATCAGGACGCAGTGATGCGGTCGGTCCGCAGATAGCTACGGAGTACCTCCGGCACCACCACCGAACCATCGGCCTGCTGATAGTTCTCGAGGATCGCAATCAGGGTCCTGCCGACCGCCAGGCCCGAGCCATTGAGGGTATGGACATAGGTCGGTTTGTCGCCCTCGGCTGGGCGATAGCGAATCCCCGCCCGGCGCGCCTGAAAGTCCCCGCAATTCGAGCAGGAGGATATCTCCCGGTAGGCCTGCTGGCCCGGCAGCCAGACCTCGATGTCGTAGGTCTTGGCGGCCGAGAACCCCATGTCGCCGGTCGATAGACAAACCGTTCGGTACGGCAACTCCAGGCGCTGCAGAATCGTCTCGGCGTGGACGGTGAGTTCCTCGAGCGCGGCGTCGCTCCGTTCGGGCTCTACGAGTTGAACGAGCTCGACCTTGTTGAACTGATGCTGTCGGATCAGGCCGCGGACATCCCGACCATGCGATCCCGCCTCGGCCCGGAAACAGGGCGTGTAAGCGGTGTATCGCAGCGGTAGGTCGGCAGCTTCGAGGATCTCCTCCCGGTGGAGATTGGTCAACGGTACTTCGGCGGTGGGTACCAAGTAGAGATCATTGCCTTCTACCTTGAACAAGTCCTCGGCGAACTTTGGCAATTGCCCGGTGCCGACCAGAGCATCGCTCGACACGAGATACGGTGGCAGGACCTCGGTATAGCCGTGCTCCTCCAGGTGCAGGTCCAACATGTACTGGATGAGGGCGCGCTCGAGACGAGCCCCGAGTCCGAAGTACGCGGTGAAGCGAGCCCCCGCTAGCTTGGCACCCCGTTCGAAGTCGAGAATCCCGAGGGCGGGGCCGAGATCCCAATGCGCTTGGGGCTCGAAGTCGAAGGCGGTGATCTCACCCACCGTCCGAACCAGTCGATTGGCACTCTCGTCGGGACCCACCGGGACGTCGTGGCTCGGCACATTCGGCAGGGCCAGCTCGACCGCGCGTAGATTCTCGTCGATCCCAGCGAGTTCCTTCTCCAGGGCGTCGATCCGTTGCTTGGTCTCACCCACTGCCGCGATTGCAACGCTGGCATCCTCACCGCGACGCTTTCGTTCACCGATCGCCTTGCTCGCTTCGTTTCGCTGCCGCTGCAGCTCTTCGACCTCCACCAGGTTGCGCCGACGATCGGCGTCGAGACCTAGCCAGAGATCGACCGGTGCAGGATCGGCCGAGCGGTCGGTCAGAGCCTGACGAACTCGGTCGGGGGATTGGCGGAGGAGTTCGCGAGCCAGCATTTGACGCAGTGTAACGAGGGTTTCGCGAAGATTCAAACCCCCCGAGACGCCGTGATTTCCCCCTTCTTCCAACGGCGAGCGACGCAACGCAGATCGAGAAGGATCATCCTCGGACAAGGTAGAATCGGCGGGCTGCCGAGCCCACTGATGCCTACATCCCCCCTTCGTCCTACGACTCGCTCCCGAGTCGCTGACCCTCCACGCCGCCCAACCGTCGACGGCGAACGAGAGGTGATGGCGAAGGACCAGGGGCGCCCCGACGGCACCTGGGCCAGCATCACTGTGATCGCCGCCGCCCTCCTGTGCCTTGCCGTTCTCGGATCGGCAGAGGGAGCGACGGGTGGAGCCGAGACCCTCTTCTTGGTTCGCCTCGGTCTGCCCACACTCCTGGCCATCGTGGCACTGAGCCGCCGCGATGCTCGCATCACCACCGTCACCGCCCTCGCCTTCGTCGCTTCCGCGCTGTTCATCCCCGCTGGTCCCTCCCGTCTGGCCGCAGTGACTCTCACCCTGGTCGCCGGCGCCGCAATTGCTCTCTATCGATCCGTCGCAGCGGGCGAAGAACCCTCATGGTGGAGAATCGGACTGGGCCTGGTGGCCCTCCGGCTCCTCTGGCGACCGACCCTGCTCCTCTCCGGCCTCGAGATGAGAACCCTGGCCGAGCGAGTCCTGCTGCCCATCCTGCTCCTCACCGTCGCCCTCTGGCTGCTCTCCCGAGAGCGCGGCCGCGGAGGTACCGCGGTGGCGGCGATGCTCGCCATCCTGGTCGGCGGTGGGCCAACCCTCACCGTAACCGCCGCCATCGTCGTGGTAGCGACCGCTTCGTTGTTGGTGATGGCCTGGCACGGAACGCTAGCTCGCCCATGGAGTCTGCTTGGAGTTGGAGTCCTCATCGCGGCATGGGCCTGGGACCCGCGTTGGGCGCTAATGGGCGCCGTCGTCTGCGCGGTCACCTGGCTGACGCCGAGGTGGGGAGTGGCTGCCCTTGTCGCCGCCCTGGGTATTCTCATCAACACGCCATTCTTCGATGGTGGTTCGACGTCGTCTCAGCTTCCGCTCCTCTGGCTGCTGCCCCTCCTCCTTCCCGCCGGGCTCCTGACCCGCCGCCGGCCGGGGGTGCTCACCACTGCGCGGGCTCTTCTCCTCGCCCTCTTCGGAGTTCTTCTTCTCCCGGGAATCGGCGGCCTCGCGGTGGCACTGGCCTGGCTCGCTCTGCGACTCGAGACGACGACCGAGAGCTGGCGACTTCAGTTGTCCTGGACCGGCCTGCTCTTCCTCCTGTCGACCCTGCTTTCGACCCTTCCCTGGTCGCGTCCTCTTCCCCTGAGCAGCACTTTCGACCTCCTCGGTCTCGGCTCCGGCATGGGTTCGGCTATCGCCCTCCTCGTCATCTTCGCGAGCCTGGTAGGGCTGTCGCGAACCGTTCCCCTCCGAGGTATCCAGTCGACTGGGATCGGCATCGGACTCCTGGCCGCGAGCGCCCTGGTCGCGCTGCCGCGACCGACGACTGCGCCGCTGTCCGTCGCTCCGTTCCAACTCGACTTCCAGCACCCGGCGCGGGCCCTGGAGATCGAAGGGGGGCTCGTCAACGCCGTCGTCGTCGACTCCATGCTGACGAACACGCAGGCCCTCGGCCCCGGCGCTACCGTCGGTCACCTCGAGCTTCGCGACGCCGACGGATCGCTCCTCCAAGCCTTACCCCTCCGTCATGGAATCGAGACGGGAGAATGGTCCAGAACCACGGGTCGCGCCAAGATCGGACTCACCTGGGTTGCGTCGAACGGCCCCTTCCCCGGCGCACGCTTGGGTCGAAGCTATCGTCATCGCTGGGACCTCGGCGAGCCGATCGCCGCCTCCAAGTTGAGATGGGTTCGCAATCCACACCTGCCCGCCGAGGTCACCCTGGTGATCCGTCGCGTCGAGGTAGCGCCGTGAGCCGGCAAAGCGTTCCCCACGAGGCAATTTGGATCACGGCGGCCCTCGCTCTCGGTTGGAGCCTGCCCCTGGTCCTAGGCCTCCCCGCCGACGGGGCGCTGGCGGCCACCGTTCGATTCGCTCCCGCCTTGGTCGTCGCTCTCTGGCGACTCGGACGCAGCCAGGAGGCGATCCCAGTCGGTCCTCTTTGGCTGGCTTCGCCCCTGTGGCTTCTGGTCGCGACCGGCGCAACCCATGGCGATCTCCGTTTCGGTCCCCAGCTAGCGATAGTGGCCCTCCTTCTGCTGATCAGCGCCCTGGTCTGGTCGCTTCGCGGCCCCGTCCAGCGCGCGGTGGCAAGCAGTCCGCCGGAGCGCCCGAGTGCGGTGGCCTTCTGGCTGCCGCTCATCGTCTATATCGCCATCGCCCCATGGTCGACCGCTCAGCGTCCTCCCGACGGAGACGAGCCCTACTACCTACTCGTCGCCCACAGCCTCGCTTGGGATCACGACGCCGACTTGTCGAACAACTACGAGGCCCAGGACTCGCTTCAATTCATGGACCGTGCCCTCGAGCCGCAACCGGGCGACCCCGTAGGCCGAGACGGAGCGCTCTACTCGCGCCACAACGTCCTGCTCGCGGCGGCCCTCGCCCTCCCCTACCGCCTCGCCGGCCGGCCCGGCACCCAGCTGGCGATGATCCTTCTCAGCGCCGCGCTCGCCTGGTGGTCTCTGCGACTGATGCGTCGTACGTACCCACGGAACGACCAGAACCAGGCCGTGATGATCGCCTGGGCGCTCCTCGTTCTCTGCCCACCGCTGCTCCTCTACTCCCATCAGATCTGGACCGAGGTTCCCGCCGCGCTCCTCGTCCTCATCGCCTTCGATGCCATCTACTTCCCCGCGAGCGACGGCTCCCGCCGCCTCTGGCGCGTCCTCGTCGTCATCCTCACCCTGCCCTTCCTCAAGTTCCGCTTCGCCCTCATCGCCGGCATGTTGGCCCTCCTCGCCGCCCGCCGCGGGGCGCGCCGACGCCATCTCCTCGGACTGGGGCTCGCGCTTCTCGCGGTCACGGCTGCCATCGCCCTGATCAACATCAGCCTCTTCGGCCACGTCCTGAAGCACTACTCGATCGCGGACCTGCGCCTCGACCAGCGTCCGTGGATCTCCTACCTGAAGGCCGGGTTCGGATTGTTCTTTGACAACGCCTTCGGGCTCTTTGCCTGCGCCCCGCTCTGGCTCCTCCTGATACCTGCGTCGACGCTGGCCACCGTGCGCCGTCAAGTCAACCTCCAACGAGCCGCCTGGCTCTTCGCACCTTACGTACTCCTCGTTGCTTCGCGTCAGGAGTGGTTCGGAGGTTGGTCTCCTCCGTTCCGGTACACCCTGGTCCTTCTCCCCTTTCTCGCTCTCGCCCTCGTTCCGCTCTTCGAGGAGCGACCCAAGGCGGGCGGACGACTACTTCTCGCCGCCCTGGGCGCGGCGACCATCGTACTCACCATCGCGCAGGTCGTCGTGCCCGGCTGGACCTACAACATTGCCGACGGCGGCAACCACCTGATCGACCGCCTCTCCCTTCGCACCGGAGATGACCTTCGACGCTTCCTTCCCAGCTATGTGCGGACGTCGACCGCGAGCTGGCTGGCGCCCCTGCTGCTCTCCCTCGGCTCGATCGGCCTCTGGCGGATGCCGCGAAGAGCATGGCGCTCGTCTTTGGCGGGCGGCACGACCTTCCTGCTCCTGGCGACCACCGCACTCCTGTGGGGCGGTCGCGCGCTTCCCACGCACTCCATCGAGTTCGAGGATCCACAGGTCCAGGCTCACCCCGGGAGCTACTATCCTCGGCGTTGGACCGTCGACCGTCAGAACTTCCGCGGCGGGCGCTGGCTTCGCCCCGGTGACACCCTTCGAGCCCCGATCATTGCGGGCGGGGATCGACTTCACCTCGACCTAGAGCTCTCCTACCAAGGGGTCAATGCGCCCGCCGGCTGGCTTCTTGTTCAGGGTGGCGACCAGGTCCTCGAACGCCTGCAGATCCGGCCGGAGGAAGACTGGCAGCACTTCGAGCTCGATGATCTCGCCTGGCCAGCGGGTCAGCCCCTCGTCATCATCTGGCAGCCGGAAGGCGTGGGACCCGAAAACGCGTCTTCGGAGGACGCCGAGGTTTCCACCAGCCTGGCCAAAGACGTCCCGCCTGCCCCAGGCCAAGCAATCATCCTTGACCGGGCGGAGCTGCGGTGGCCATAGACCCCGCCGTCTCCGTCGTAGTGCCTACCCTGGGGACCAGTCCCTACCTCGTCGGAGCACTGCGCAGTGTGCGCCGTCAGGGTGAGGTGGACCTCGACATCACCGTCGTGCACCAGGGATCCCAACCGCTGCCTGAGGAGGCGAGGGGCCTCTACGATCATCTCCATACTTCGACTCGCCGCTTGGGCTTCGCGGCAGCCAACAACGTCGGAGTGGCCACGACGACCGCTCCCTGGGTCCTCCTTCTCAACGATGATGCGGAACTCGACGAGGGTTGGATCACGATCTGTCTCGACTTCCTCGCCAAGAATCCGGAGACCGGCGCGGTGCAGGGGGTGAACCTACGCCCCGGCTCGCCGGCGACCCTTGACGGCGCCGGCATCGGTTGGAGCCGGCCGGGCTGGCAGGCGGTTCAACTCGGGCACGGAAGGCCCTCCACCGAGGCTCCGGTCGAGGCACAGGAGATCTTCGGGGTCTCCGCGACCGCGTGTCTGATGCGCCGCGCGGCCTTGACCGAGGTCGCTCTGAAGGACGGAGAACTCTTCGACCCCCGTCTCGACACCTACTACGAGGATGTCGAGTTGGCGGTCCGCCTCCGCGCGGCCGGTTGGACCTCGCACCTCCTGCCGGCGGCGACCGCCGTTCACGTCGGCGGCGCTAGTGGACGCCGGCTTGGGCGGCAGCGGCTCGCTCTGCTCTACGGCAATCGCTACCTCACCGTCGCTCGACTCCTGGGCCGGGAGTTCGCCGCTGCCAAAGGAGAGATGCGACGTCGCGACCTACGCGACCTGCTGCGTCATCCGTCCTCGGCCCTCGGGATCGCAGCGGGCTGGAGACGGGTGCGACGGGAGCTTGTTCACTTCGCCCACGAGGGACCTGCCAATCCTCCGCGCGAGGAGATCCGGCGCTTCGAGGCGCGGTCATGACCACGGAGCCCCGTCTCTCCGCGGTCGTCGTGCACTGGCGTGACGAGGAGGCTCTGGAGGGTCTCCTCGAAGCGTGGCCATCCCTGCCCGAAGTCGAGTTGGTCGTGATCGACAACAGCGGCACCGGCACTGCCGAAGGACATCCTCAGGTGCTTTACGTCACCCCGCCCACCAACCTCGGCTTCGGTGGTGGGGCCAATCTGGGGATTCAAGTATCCCGAGGCGAATGGATCCTCATCCTCAACCCCGACGTCCGCCCGGTCGAGGGCGCCCTTCGTGCCCTGCTCGACGCGATCTCCGAACACCCCACCTGCGACGGCTTGGCACCACGGTTGATCGGCGAGGACGGATCCCCGCAATGGAAATGGCAGCTGCGTCCACTGCCCCGACCGACGCAGCTCCTCTGTCATACCCTGTGGATAGACCCGGTGCGGGGGCCCGAGGGGGAACCCCCAACTGGGAGCCGGATCGAACAGCCGGCGGCTGCCGCCCTCATGCTGCGACGCTCGGCCCTGGAGGCGGTGGGAGGCTTCGACCCACGATTTCAACCCGCCTGGTTCGAGGATGTCGACCTCGCGGCTCGCCTCAACGCTGCCCAGCGGACCTTCGAATACCTCCCGGCCGCCACCTTCGTCCACGGTCTCGGCGGCTCGGTGAGTTCACTGGGCTACGGTCCCTTCCTCGTCGCCTACTATCGCAACCTCGAGCGCTACCTCGATGTCCACGCCGGAACCCGATGGCGCTGGATTCTGCGTCCCTTCCTCGTCGCCGGCATGTTCCTGCGGCTCCTCGCTCTGCCCTGGCGACGGCCGCAGCGAGCGACCAGCCGGGGAGCGGCCGCCTCGGGTCTGCTCAACGTGATTCGCGGCGCCTTGAGCGGCTGGAGACTGACGCCATGAGCCTCCCCGTGGCCATCCTGATCGTCGTGCACAACGATGCCGACGACCTGCCAAACTGTTTGACCGCCGTGGGGGCTCTCGAGCCTGCGCCAGAAGAGCTATGGATCATAGAC
>JAIOJS010000561.1 GCA_019911795.1 Thermoanaerobaculia bacterium
GTCCGTTTGACCTCAGTCGCTCGTCCGAAGAGCTTCAGGTCGAGCTCGCCAAGCGCAAAGAGGCTGAGTCGAAGGAAAACGAAGAGCGCATCGGACAGCTCGACGCGCTGGCCGCTGACCAGCCCTTCCGCGGTGATGCTGACGGCAAGGTGACCATCATCGAGTTCTCCGACTTCCAGTGTCCCTACTGCTCGCGTGCCGCCACGACCGTCGAGGAGATCCTCGAGAAGTACAACGAGAACGTCAAGGTCGTCTACATGAATCTACCGCTCGTCAGCATCCATCCTTGGGCGATGGGAGCTTCGATCGCCTCCGTTTGTGCCGCCGATCAGGATCAGGCTGCCTTCTGGAAGCTCCACGACGGTTTCTTCGCCAACCAGGGCAGCATCAACAACGGCAACCTCGTCGACAAGGCCACCGAGTGGATCGCCGATTCCGGCATCGACATGGCTGCCTGGAAGACCTGCAGCACCGATAGCACCAGCGAGAGCCACAAGGCAGCTCAGGATGTCGTCAATGCGCAGATGCAACTCGGTCAGCAGCTCGGTGTGACCGGTACCCCGGCCTTCTTCGTCAACGGTGCCTTCCTCAACGGCGCCCAGCCGCTAGATTCGTTTGTGCCCCTGATCGACGAAATCCTCGCCGACTAGTACTAGCCCCAACAACGAGCACTAGATTCCAGGGAGTCACTCCCTGCAGAGGAGGCGTCGGGCGTGAGCTCGGCGCCTTTCTCTTTGGAGGCAAGCCTGCGACGGATCATCTTCCGTCGGCGCCTGCCCTCCAGTTTCCCGCAGCAACTCCTACTTTCGACTGGCCAGCGCCACCCCGACGAGTACCAACCCGGCGCCGGCCACGATCCGCACCGTCAACGGTTCGTCGAGCATCGTCGTCCCCACCGCCACCGCGACGACCGGAATGACGTAGGCAATCAGGGAGAGGCGGGTGGCGGTCATGTAGCGCAGCAACCAGAAATACAGCGAGAAGGTCACTGCCGATCCAAAGATCGCCAGGTAGAGGATCGACCCCACGGCGGGAGCGGAGAACACCACGGTGCGATCTCGCTCTACGAGAGCGGCCAGGCCGCCGACCAATACCGCGGTGAGGGTCATGCCCCCGACATTGAGCGACAGCGGATGAAAGGCAGCACCCCAACGCTTGACGGCCACATTGCCGATCGCAGCGGCGATCGGTGATACCAGCATAACCAGGGATCCGACGAGAACCTGGCGCCCTCCGAGAGAGGTGAAGTCCTCCGAGAAGATCACCGCGACGCCCGAAAATCCCACCAGGACGCCGACCAGTGCCATGCCACCTAGGCGCTCACCGGGTAGAAAGCGATGCGCCAACAGCGCGACGAACAGGGGAAAGGTAGCGAAGAGTACCGAAGCCAAGCCGGAAGGCACAAACTGCTCCGCCCAGTAAGTAACGGTGTACGAAAGGGTAAAAGTGAAGACGCCGTGGACCAGCCAGATCCGCCGTTCGACGGGGTCGCCGAGTAGGCGCACACGCATTCCGACCGCCAAGAGCGCGAGCACCGCAGCGGCGAGCGCAAACCGTAACGCCACTCCCGTGAACGGCGGCACGTCGTCGAGTCCGACCCGAATGGCTGCCCAGGTGGTGCCCCAGATCACCACGCAAACTGTGAGCGCGAGGCCCTGTAGCCAGGGTCCCGGCGCGCGACCAGGTTCGGCGGGGCCGTGCTCCTTAGGCGAGTTCGAGGCCCGAATTAGCGGCTGCGCTCTCGGCATGGTCTCCCGCCTCCAATCGGTCCCGGTCTAGATTGCCTTCTCGAGATCTCGGGATCTCGGGCCGGGTGATCCAATCCACGCCTGGCCTGAAGATCCAATCAGGGGTAGATCTTGTTGAGCATGCGGGGATAGGGAATCGTCTCGCGCACGTGACTCATCTTGCACATCCAGGCGACGAAACGTTCCAAGCCCATACCGAACCCGCTGTGCGGGTAGCTCCCGTAGCGTCGCACGTCGAGATACCACTGGAAAGCCTCCTGCGGCAGCTCGTGCTCCTGAATCCGACGCAGTAGAAGATCGTGATCGTGAATGCGTTGACTACCACCCACGATCTCCCCGTAGCCCTCAGGCGCGATGATGTCCAAGCCCAGCGCCAGCTTTGGATCGTCGGCATCGGGCTGCATGTAAAACGCCTTCATGGCACTGGGAAAGTGCGTGATCATGACCGGCTTACCAAAGTGCTCCCCCACCAGGGTCTCGTGCTCGGCGCCGAAGTCGTCGCCCCAGGCGATCTCCTGACCCTGAGCCTGCAGGAAGTCGATCGTTTCGGTGTAGGTGGTCCGAGCGAAGGGCTCGCTGGCGTAGCGCTCCAGGACGGCGGTATCCCGCTCGAGAGTCTCTAGTTCGGTGGCGCAGCGTTCCAAGACCCTACCGACCAGGTACTGGACAAACTCTTCTGCCAACTCGCACAAACCGGGGAACTCGAGGAAGGCGACTTCCGGTTCGACCATCCAGAACTCCATCAGGTGACGCCGAGTCTTCGACTTCTCCGCTCTGAAGGTTGGACCGAAGCAGTAGACCTTCCCTAGAGCGGCGGCGGCCGGCTCCAGATAGAGCTGGCCCGACTGGCTCAGAAAAGCGGGGTCCCCGAAGTAGTCGGTCTCGAAGAGGGTCGAGGTTCCCTCGCACGCGGCCGGCGTCAGAATCGGCGAGTCGATCAGGGTGAAGTCGCGTTCGTAGTAGAAGTCACGAATCGCCTGGCACACCTCGCTTCGGACCCGCAGGGCGGCGCGCTGCCGGCTGGACCGGAGCCACAGGTGACGGTGTTCCATGAGGAAGGCCACCCCGTGTTCCTTGGGGGTGATGGGATAGTCCTCGGTAAGGAAGAGCACGCTGAATTCGGTGGCGTGCAGCTCGACCCCGCCGGGGGCTCGCTCGTCGAGGTTGACGGTGCCTGTGACCTCGACCGTCGACTCTTGCGTCACCCCCTTCGCTGCCTCCCAAGCATCTTCGGAGACCTCCTTGCGGCTGACGATCACCTGCACGACGCCACTCCCATCGCGGACCTTGAGGAAGGCGATCTTTCCGCTCGAGCGGCCGCCTTCGAGCCAGCCCCGGAGGGTGACCAGCTCGCCGCCGTGTTCGGCCAGGTGTCGGATCGTAATATCGGTCTTTGCGGTCGTCATGGAGTACCCCTTCTCGGATTCGTTCCCCAGGACTCCTCCCGGGGTTGAGCCGCAGAGTCTATAGGATTGCAGTGAGTGCCGGAATCGGCGGCGTGACGCGACGGTCCATCCGCACTGGCAGCCCTTAGTTGGCTGAGTTAGCTTCCCAACATCAGCCCAGGGCTCCCAAGGCGACTTCCGCTGAGACCTGCTGTGCCCTCTTCTTGGTTGGACCCTCGCCCGTCCCGAGAAGAGCGCTGCCGACCCAGCATTCGATGACGAACGTCTTCTCGTGATCGGGGCCACTCTCCCCCACCAACCGGTACTCGGGAAGGGGACTCCCCGCCGCCTGGAGTCTCTCCTGGAGGCTGGTCTTCGCGTCCTTGGAGTCCTTCGCACCCTGAGCCGACTGCTCGAGTTCGGTCTCGAAGAAGGGCAGGATGAACTGCCGTGCCGGATCCAGTCCCGCGTCGAGGTACAGGGCGCCGAGAAGCGCCTCGACCGTGTCCGCAAGGAGGGAGTCCTTCTGCCGCCCGCCGGAGCGCTCCTCGCCGACTCCGAAACGTAGGAAGGCGCCCGCCCCGAATTCTTCCGCAATCCTAGTGAGAACCGGTGCACTGACCAGGTAGCTCAAACGCAGGGCGAGGTCGCCCTCCGTTTCGAGGGGAAAGCGCTCATAGAGCCACTGGGCCGTGATCAGACCGAGGACGGAGTCGCCGAGAAACTCCAGCCGTTCGTAGTGGCTCTCGGCGCCGCGCTCGTTGGCCCAGGAGCGGTGAGTCACGGCAGTCTCGAGGAGGTTCCGATCGGAGAACCGATGCCCGAGTCGGTCCTCGAGATCCTCGAGGTTTCGCTGGGGCTGAGTGTTGTCCTCGACAGTCATCGCCGTCCAAATCTCCGTTCGAGCTCGGCATCGGTCATCTCGAGCAGGGTCGGACGACCGTGAGGACAGGCGTAGGGGTCGTCGCAGGCGAAGAGAGTTTCCACCAACTCCTCCATCTGTTGCATCGGCAGAGCGTGGTGGATCTTGATCGCCGACTTGCACGCGCGTTCGGCCGCTACCGCTTCGAGGACCTGTCGCTTCAGGCTCTCGGCGTCCGGAGCCTCGCCGTCGACCTCGGCGGCGAGGTTCATCAGCATGCCTATCGCCTCGGAGTCGTCGAGAACCGAGGGCACCCCGGTGACCGCGAGATCACCGCCAGAAAGCCGCTCCAGAAGGAATCCCAGGGGCGCAAGGCTGTCCACCAACTCGTCGAGGATCAGACGCTCCGCCGGACTGAGTTCGAGCAACTTAGGAACGAGAAGACGCTGAACCGCCGGTTCCTCCTCCTCCATCGCCCGGGCCAGTCGTTCGTACAGCACTCTTTCGTGGGCCGCGTGCTGGTCCATGAGGACCAAGCCACGCGGCGTCTCCAGCAGCAAGATCGCGCCCTTGTACTGTCCCAGGATTCGGACCGAACGATCGCGGCTTCCGCGGGAGAGAGGCACTTCCGAGGGTTGGTTGCGGGAGTAGGCGGCCTCGGCGATCTTGCCGCTGGAACGCCAGTCCCAAGCCGGCGGTGGGGTCCCATCAAAGGCGGTCGGTAGCTCTCCGATGG
>JAIOJS010000562.1 GCA_019911795.1 Thermoanaerobaculia bacterium
AAGTTGCAGTGAGGCACAGTCCGAGCGCGATCAGGAGAACACGGAGAGATCTCGCCGTTGTTGGCATGAGGGCCTTCTTCGTCATGAGGTTTGCCATGAGCACACCCTTCGGCATAGAGACTTGGCCAGACAAGTGAGTTCGGTTCGACCTAGGACCTTCGCTCGATCTGAGGACACTGTCCGATCCGAGGACTCTGTTCGACCTCGAAATTCGGTCCGACATGGGAACCTGGGCTCGACGGGAAATTTGCGGCAGGGGCTTGGGTGGCTTCATAGGTTGTGCGGAATCGCCCACCGAGTGTGGCAGATGCACCCTGCGTCTGACAAGCGAGCGAGGATAGTTTGGCAGCCCGTGGCAAAATACAGACGCCAGCGCGGCTAGCGAACGATGCGTCGGCGGTTGCCGATGTAGTCGGCGAGAACAAACTCCCCGAGATTGTAGGGTGAGGCAAAGAAGGCCCGTCCACGGTTCGTTCTGGTCAGCTTCTCGACGAAGTCGGTCAGGGTCGGGTCGGTAGCGAGCATGAAGGTGGTAATGACGATCTTTTGGCGGCGACAGAGGTCGGCCTCTTCGAGGGTGAGGTTGACGATCTTCAGGTCGAGCCCAAAGGGGTTCTTGTAGATCGTTCCCCGTTCGCGGATCGCCGAGGGCTTGCCGTCGGTGATCATGATGATCTGCTTGTTGATGTGGTGTTTCCGCGACAGGATGCCACGCGCCATCTGCAACGCTTCACGGGTGTTGGTGTGGTAGGGACCGGCAGCGATGTAGGGCAGCTCCGCCAGTGACACGCGGGTTGCCTCGTCGCCGAAGAGGATCACCTCGAGGTCGTCCTTGGCGTAGCGCGTCTGGACCAGTTCGGCCAGGGCCAGGGCGACCTTGCGGGCGGGGGTGATGCGGTCCTCCCCGTACAGAATCATCGAATGACTGATATCGATGGCGAGGACGGTAGCGCAGGCGGTCGAGTGTTCGGTTTCGTAGACCTCGAGGTCTTCCTCGCGCAGTTCGAGAGTTCCCTCGGTGCGAGTGAGGGCATTGTGAACGGATCGCATCGGATCGATCAGATGAACATCGTCGCCGAAGGAGTAGGGGCGAGTTTCGGGGAGGCGCTCTACGCCTTCCCCGGCCGCGGTGACGGGATGGTGCCCCGGACCTCCCTTGGAGAGGTTGGCGAACAGTTCCTCGAAGGCGCTCTTGCGAAGTCGTCGTTCGCCGGCGCCCGTGAGCACCGGGGTGCCGTCTTCGGCCCGGCCGATTACCCCGTCTTCCTCGAGGCTCTCGAAGAAGGCTTCGAGGTCGACGGATGGGTCGAGTCGACCCTGTTCCTGAAGGTAGCGCATCCAGGCCATCGCTTCCTCGGTGTCACCACCGGTGACAAGTAGGAGCTGCTGAAAGAGACGGCGGAGATCGCCGTCGATCTTTAGCCCGCGCAGAAGCTCCGGGTCGAGGTGGAGGTATCGATGCCTCATCGACGACTCGGGCGACGGCAGCGTTCGGTACCGTCGTGTCCAGCACCATTCTGGGCTGGGTACTCAGCGCGCAGCGACCTCATCGGCAGCCCTCCGTTTCGCTGACTCGGTCGAGCCATCAGTTCTCGTCGCTGTGGTTTCTTGAGTTGCGCCCGCCGGTTGGCCGCAGCAGCTGGAACTTCAACATCTCTTTGTAGGAGAGGGTGCGATCGAGATCATTGCGAGCGAGCTTCGAGTGCTGGTGTAGTCCCTCGAGAACAATCTCCGCCAGCAGTGCCTTGCCTTCGGGGGATCCGGCGAGGTCCTCGACGAGATCGAGTAAACCCGGAACCCGCCGGAGCTCGGCTTCATACTCGGCAAAGGGCTGCGTGTCGGACAGCGTGATCTCACCGCCGTCGGCGAACCAGGCGAGGATTTCTGCGTAGGGTCCGGTGTCGCCCTCGCCGCCTGAACCGGCGGAGCGGTCTACGGCGGGGAAGTTCCGTTGGAACACGGTGGAGAGTGCCTGACCGATGATCCGATGGGCGACCATTTCGATGCCCTGTTGCTCCCCTTCGTAAACCATCTCCAGTTTTCCGGTGAGGGCTGGTAGGACCATGTGAAGGTCCGCGACGCGCGGATACACTGGGTCGTCGTCGGTAGCGAGGGCTCGGCGCTCCAGGTTGGAGACGAGCAGTTCGAGCGCAGAGATGGCGACTCGCGCGCTAACTCCGGAGCCTGGGTCCACGAGGTCGCTGTCTCGAGCCGCAACCGAGATCTCCTCGATGAGGCGCCGAGTGATCTCGGGCAGGACGATGACCTCGTCATCCTCTCGCTGACGCCAGGCCTCTTGCTGAGTGATCTCCATGGCCACTTCGACGTCTTTGGGGTAGTGGGTGAGTATCTGCGAGGAGATGCGATCCTTCAACGGCGTGATGATGCTGCCGCGATGGGTGTAGTCCTCGGGGTTGGCGGAGAAGACGAGGAGAACATCGAGGGGAATGCGGATGGGGAAGCCCCGGATCTGAAGATCACGCTCTTCGAGGATGTTCAAGAGCCCTACCTGAATCCGGGGAGCGAGGTCGGGCAGCTCGTTGATAGCGAAGATGCCGCGGTTGGTGCGCGGAATGATGCCGAAGTGGATGACCTCGGGGTCGGCGTAGGTCAGCTTCTGGGTGGCGGCCTTGATCGGATCGATGTCGCCGATCAGATCGGAGATCGATACATCGGGAGTGGCCAGCTTCTCCTGATAGCGAGCGGCGCGGGGCAGCCACTCGACGGCGGCCTCATCTCCCCACTCGGCGACGAGCTGTCGCCCCCGCGGGGAGATCGGAGCCAGCGGATCGTCGTTGAGCGGAGCCCCGGCCAGAACCGGGATCTCATCGTCGAGCAGCGTGGTCAGCGCACGGAGTATCCGAGTCTTGGCCTGGCCACGTAGACCGAGAAGGATAAAGTCGTGGTGAGCGAGGAGGGCGTTGACAACGCCCGGAATCACGGTCCGATCGTAGCCCAAGACACCGGGGAACAGCTGCCCACCGTCCCGCAGGCGACGTTGTAGATTGGAGCGGATCTCCTGCTTGACTGAGCGCGAGGTGTAGCCGCTGTCGCGAAGCTCGCCCAGGGTCGTCGGTCGCTGCGCTGCCATCGTCACTCCTGCAGTTCCAAGTAGCGCTCGGCATCGATCGCGGCTTTGCACCCCGAGCCGGCGGCGCTCACGGCCTGGCGGTAGGAGGGATCCATGACATCGCCGGCGGCAAAGACGCCTGGGATCTTGGTGCGGGTCGAGGGTTCATCGACAAGGAGGTAGCCGACCGCATCCATCTTCAACTGGTCCGTGAAGAGCTCAGTGTTCGGTCGGTGGCCGATGGCGATGAAGACTCCTTCACAGGCAAGTGTCTTCTCTTCCTCGCCGACGGTACTAGCGAGACGCACCGCCGACACACCGTCCTTCTTGTTGCCGACGATTTCGACGACCTCACGATTCCACTCGAAGTGGATCTTGGGGTTGGCTTGGGCTCGCTCCTGCATGATCTTGGAGGCGCGCAGTTCGTCGCGGCGGTGGACGACCGTAACCTTGGAGGCGAAGCGGGTCAGAAAGATCGCCTCCTCCATGGCGGTGTCTCCGCCACCGACGATGGCAACCTCCTTGTCCCGAAAGAAAAAACCGTCACAGGTGGCGCAGGCCGACACCCCGTATCCCATCAAATCCATCTCGTTGGGGAGGCCGATCTGCTTGGCGGTCGCGCCGGTCGAGATGATCAGACTGTCACAGGTGTACTCGGCCGCATCACTGCGGAGCCTGATGGGGTGTTCCGCGAGGGCAACCTCTTCGACCACTTCAAAGCGGTGGAGGGATCCAAAGCGCTGGGCCTGCTGGCGCATCACTTCGACCAACTCCGGTCCCATGATGCCTTCGGGGAACCCGGGATAGTTCTCGACATCGGTAGTGATCGTCAACTGCCCTCCGGGTTGACTACCTTCCAGGACGAGGGGGATCAGGCCAGCCCGGGCGGCGTAGAGGGCCGCGGTCAATCCGGCGGGACCGGATCCGAGGATGACGAGGCGATGGTGTTGTGGGGCGGTATCAGGCATGGGG
>JAIOJS010000563.1 GCA_019911795.1 Thermoanaerobaculia bacterium
CAAGGAGGAGGGTGGCCGTCACACTCCGTTCTTCAGCGGATACCGTCCGCAGTTCTACTTCCGCACGACCGACGTCACCGGCGTCGCAACCCTGCCGGAAGGAACTGAGATGGTGATGCCGGGGGACAACGTGAACATGGACGTCGAGCTCATTGCTCCGATCGCCATGGAGAAGGGCGTCCGCTTCGCAATCCGCGAAGGTGGCCGCACCGTCGGTGCTGGCACCGTCACCGAGATTACTGAGTAGCGACTCGACCCGCGCGACCCTGCGGAAGGTTAGATCATGGAAAACGAAAAAATTCGCATCCGCCTCAAGGCATACGACTACCGAGTGCTCGACACCTCGACTCACGAGATCGTCGATACGGCACGTCGGACTGGCGCCCACGTCGTGGGACCCATTCCGCTGCCGACTCAGATCGCCAAGTACACGGTCAACCGGTCGCCACACGTGGACAAGAAGTCGCGGGAGCAGTTTGAAATCCGCACCCACAAGCGCCTCTTGGACATTCTCGAACCCACGGGTCAAACCGTCGACGCCTTGATGAAGCTCGAGCTTCCGGCTGGTGTCGATGTCGAGATCAAAGCCTTCGCTAAGTAGAGGACGAGATCATGGAAGGTATGTTGGGCAAAAAAGTGGGCATGACCCAGATCTTCGGCGACCAGGGGGAGATGATTCCCGTGACGGTCTTGGAGCTAGGTCCGTGCATGGTGGTTCAGCGCAAGACGGCCGAGACCGACGGTTATGAAGCCGTCCAGATTGGACTCGTCGAGAAGAATGCGGCCAAGAACGTGACGAAGCCGATGCAGGGTCATTTCGACAAGGGCGGCGTCGCCGCAATGCGTCGGGTTCGCGAATTTCGAGTCGACGCAGACTGCAGTTGGCAGGCGGGCGAGGAACTCAAGGCTTCTGCCTTTGCGGTAGAGGACTTTGTCGATGTTACCGGTGAGGCCAAGGGCAAGGGTTTCCAGGGTGTCATCAAGCGGCATGGTTTCGGAGGCGGTAAGGCGAGCCACGGTTCCCACCACCACCGGTCGCCGGGTTCGATTGGTCAGTCGGCTTACCCTTCGCGGGTCTTTCCCGGGGCGAGGATGCCTGGTCGTACTGGCGGTAATCGCGTAACGGTCAAGAATCTGCGAATCGTTCAGATCGACGAAGAGAAGAACCTGGTTCTCGTACGGGGCGCAGTCCCCGGAGCGACGGGCTCCTACGTGTCGGTGCGACGCGCGAAGAAGGGCTAAAGAGGATGTCGATGAAAGTATCTGTGCGAAATCTCGAGAACAAGGTGGTTCGAGAGATCGAACTTCCGGAGTCGGTCTTCGACTATCCGTTCAAGGAGCACCTGATCCATACTGCGGTCGAGGCTTACCGGGCGGGAATCCGTCGTGGAACTCACAAGACCAAGCATCGGGGTGAGGTCGCCGGCTCGAACAAGAAGCCTTGGCGTCAGAAGGGCACCGGACGGGCTCGTGCCGGTGAGGCTGGCAGTCCCTTGTGGAGGAGCGGTGGAATTGTCCATGGTCCGCGTCCGCGGGACTACGGCAAGGACCTTTCGGTCAGGGAGAAGAAGAACGCACTCAAGTCAGTGCTCGCCCAAAAGGTGCGGCAGGACGAGTTGGTCGTTGTCGAGGACTTCCGTCTCGATTCGCACAAGACGAAGAACCTCGTCACTCGACTCCAGGGTCTAGGCGTCGATGGTAAGGCTCTGCTCGTTGACCAGTTTGGTAACGACAACCTTCTTCTCGCCGCGCGCAATCATCCGAACCTCAAGGCGGTCAACGCCCGGGCGGTCAATGTTTACGATGCAGTGGGGCGCCGACTCGTGTTGAGTGCGGAAGCCCTCGAGAGCCTGGTGGAGGTGTTGAGCTAATGCGAGTCGAAGATGTGATTCGACGTCCGCTCTTGACCGAGAAGGTCATGGAGCAACGTGAAGAGTCTGGGATCGTCGCCTTCGAGGTCGACACCCGGGCCAACAAGATTGAAGTGAAGAAGGCGGTCGAGGCCCAGTTCAAGGGCGCGAAGGTTGCTGCGGTACGGATCGCCAAGATCCACGGCAAGATCCGTCGGCAGGGACGCTACGCCGGTAAGCGACCGGATTGGAAGAAGGCCTACGTCAGTCTGGCCGCCGACTCCAAGCCGATCGACTTCTTCGAGGGAGTCTAAGATGGCAGTCAAGCAACTAAAGCCCACGAATCCCGGGAGTCGTCAACAGACGTTCTCGAGTTTCGAGGAGATCACCCAGAGCAAGCCGCACAAGCCCCTAACCAAGGGAAAGAGCGGTGGCGGTGCCCGCAACAATCGCGGACGGATCACCGTTCGCTTCCGTGGGGGTGGCCACAAGCGCCGGTATCGCGCGATCGATTTCAAGCGCGACAAGCACGGCATTCCGGCCAAGGTCGCTTCGATCGAGTACGATCCGAATCGCTCCGCCCGTATTGCCTTGCTGCACTACGCCGATGGTGAGAAGCGCTACATCGTGTGGCCTCTCGGTCTCGATGTGGGTTCCGAGGTAATCTCTGGCCCCGAAGCGCCGGTGAATTCGGGCAACGCCTTGCCAGTTCGCAAGATTCCCCTAGGTACGATTGTGCACAACATCGAGCTGAAGATCGGCAAGGGCGGACAGATGGTCCGTGCCGCTGGAACTGGAGCTCAGTTGATGGCGAAAGAGGGCGACTACGCTCAGTTTCGCCTACCTTCGGGTGAGGTCCGGCGCGTACACCTCGAGTGCTACGCGACCATCGGACAGCTTGGCAACACCGAGCACGAAAACATTTCTCTCGGTAAGGCCGGCCGCAAGCGATACCTGGGTCGGCGTCCTCACAACCGCGGCGTGGTGATGAACCCCGTCGACCATCCCATGGGTGGTGGTGAAGGTCGGTCCTCCGGTGGTCGACATCCCACGACGCCTTGGGGCAAGCCCACCAAGGGTTACAAGACTCGTAGCAACAAGCGCACGGATAGCATGATTGTCCGTCGTCGCAGTAAGAAGCGGTAGGAGCCGAATTCCATGGCGCGTTCACTAAAAAAAGGATTCTTCGTCGATGATCATCTCGCCTCCAAGGTCGAGAAGATGAATGACTCGGGGCAGCGGAAGGTCATTAAGACCTGGTCCCGTCGATCGACGGTTACGCCGGATATGGTCGGTCACACCATCGCCGTACACAACGGCATGAAGTTCATTCCGGTCTACCTCAGCGAGAACATGGTAGGGCACAAGTTGGGCGAGTTCGCGATGACGCGCACCTTCCGGAGCCATGCTGGCAAGAAAGAAAAGCTCGCAGGAAAGCGGCGCTAGGAGATTACGATGGAAGTGACAGCAAGACTCCGCTATCTCCGCTCTTCGCCCCGCAAGGTGCGGCTCGTTGCCGACCTGATCCGTGGTAAGGGTGCCGAAGAGGCGGCCAGCATTCTGAAGTTGACCAACAAGCGGGCCGCGCGGTCCCTGGAAAAACTTCTTCATTCGGCGATTGCCAACGCAGAGAGCCGTGACGAGCCTATCGATGTCGATCGCCTTTACGTGAGAGAGATCTTCGTGGACCAGGGTCCCTCCGAGAAGCGGATTCGTCCGCAACCGATGGGGCGGGCTGCACGGATTCTCAAGCGGAAGAGTCACGTAACGATCAAACTGGATACCCGTAAGGGCGCCGTGTCTTAAGGAGACTGAACTATGGGACAAAAGACACATCCGTACGGGTTTCGGCTCGGTTACAATCGCACCTGGCACTCGCGCTGGTACGCGGATCAGGATTACGCGAAGATTCTCGGCGCCGACCTCAGTCTGCGCGAAGATCTCAAGAAGCAATTGAAGCACGCCGGCGTCAGCGAGATCGATATCGAGCGCGCGGCCGAGCGGCTTCGGGTCACTATCTACACTTCGCGTCCGGGAATCATTATCGGTCGCAAAGGAGCTGAGGTCGATCGCCTTCGCGACTACCTCATGCGTAAGATGGGTCGGCCGGTTCATATCAACATTCAGGAGATTCAGCGGCCTGAGCTCGACGCTCAGCTGGTGGCCGAGAACATCGCCCAGCAGTTGGTTCGCAGGATTTCCTTCCGTCGCGCGATGAAGAAGGCGATGGAGTCCGCGTTCCGCTTCGGTGGCAAGGGCATCAAGATCATGGTCGCCGGTCGCTTGAACGGTAACGAGATCGCCCGCACCGAGTGGTATCAGGAGGGGCGCTTGCCGCTCCACACCCTGAAGGCCGACGTCGATTACGGTCTCGCCGAGGCGGGAACGACCTACGGGAAGATCGGCGTGAAGGTTTGGGTTTACAAGGGCGACCTGCTCAAGGAGAAGAGCCGTCGGGCCTCGTAGGCACGACGCTCACTTGGACAGTAGCGACAGGGTGAAGCTCTCGATCGCAGGGCGATCACCAAGCCGACGACCGAGGTCGGCGCCAGTCTTTGGACAGAACATTCGGAAAGAACGGAATAGGGAGATACGGCAATGCTAATGCCGAAGAAAGTTAAATATCGCAAGTGTCATCGGGGGCGGCGCTCCGGCCAGGCCAAGGGCGGAACCTACATCGCCTTCGGAGACTACGGTCTTCAGGCTCTCGAGGCCGGTTGGGTTACTGCCCGACAGATCGAGGCAGCTCGTATTGCGATGACTCGTCACATGAAGCGTGGCGGTAAGGTGTGGATCCGTATCTTCCCCGACAAGCCGATCACGAAGAAGCCACTCGAAACCCGTATGGGTAAGGGTAAAGGTAACCCCGAGGAGTGGGTCGCGGTCGTCAAGCCGGGCCGCATTCTTTACGAGATCGAGGGCGTCTCGCCCGAGGTCGCGAAGGAAGCCATCCGTTTGGCAATGCACAAGCTCGGTATCAAGACGCGATACATCACGCGTCACGACGAGATTCTCTAGGGGCTGGAAGATGAAGGCCAACGAACTACGCGAACGAACCATTGAAGAGTTGCAGACTCAGGAGAAGGAGCTGGCCGACCAGCTGTTTGCCCTGCGTCTGAACAAGGTGACTGGACAACTCGAGTCGCCAGCCAAGATCAGGACGGTACGGCGAGATCTCGCCCGGGTCCTGACTGTTCTCAACGAGAAGCAGGCTTAGATCCCCGCCGGGTCGAGGAATAGCGAATGAGCGATAAGCAAGACAACATAGAAGCCCGTCAGACCCTCATAGGTCGGGTGGTCAGCACCAAAATGGACAAGACTGTCGTCGTCCAGGTTGAGCGAACCATCATGCATAGCCTGTATCAGCGCTACATGCGACGGAACAAGAAGTATCACGCGCACGATGAGGCCAACGCCTGCAACGTCGGAGACGAGGTAGTCATCATGGCTTGCCGACCGCTCTCCAAGACGAAGCAATGGCGGGTCCGTGAGGTGCTCAAGCAAGCCGAGGTGATTTCATGATTCAGATGGGATCTGTCTTGGACGTCGCCGACAATTCCGGGGCTAAGAAGGTCTTCTGCATCACCGTTCTCGGTGGCTCGACCGGACAGTATGCCGGACTCGGCGACACCATTAGCGCTTCCGTCAAGGAGGCCAACCCCGACGGTACCGTCAAGAAGGGGCAGGTTGTGAAGGCCGTTATAGTGCGGACCCGCAAGGCGAAGCGCCGTAGCGACGGTAGCTACATTCGCTTTGACACCAACTCGGCGGTGCTCATCAACGATTCCAAGGAGCCGATCGGAACCCGTGTTTTCGGACCGGTGGCTCGCGAGTTGCGCGAAGGGAAGTTCATGAAGATCATCTCCCTGGCGCCAGAAGTACTCTGAGGCTGGACATGCAAAAAGTACATATCAAGAAGGACGACAAGGTCGTTGTGACCACCGGCAAGAGCCGCGGCGCCGAAGGGCGCGTGCTCAAGGTGATGCCGACGGCCGGACGCGCCATCGTCGAAGGGGTGAACTTCATGAAGAAGCACACCCGACCCAACCCCCAGAAGCAGGTTCAGGGCGGCATCCTCGAGAAGGAAGCGCCGATCCGGTTGGACAATCTCATGGTGATCTGTCCCGAGTGCAACAAGCCCTCGCGGACCGGTCGCAAGCGGCTCGAAGATGGCACCGGCGTGCGCTTCTGCAAGAGCTGCAACGCCACGTTGAGCTGAGGAGAGAAACGACATGGCTAAAAAAACAACCGCTCCCAGTTACCAGTCCCGCTTGAAGAAGCGCTACCGCGAGGAGATCGCTCCGAAACTCCTCAAAGAGTTCGGTCTCGGCAACGTCATGGCGGTACCCCGACTCGAGAAGATCTCCCTGAACATGGGTCTTGGAGAGGCTTCGCGCAATATCAAGATTCTCGACGAGGCCATGATAGAGATGGCGGCTTTGGCCGGCCAGCAGCCGACCATGACCCGCGCCAAGCGCTCGGTCGCTGCCTTTAAGCTGCGGGAGGGAACACCGATCGGATGTCGGGTGACCCTTCGTGGCGAGAGGATGTGGGACTTTCTCGATCGATTGATCAGTATTGCTCTGCCCCGTGTCCGCGACTTCCGCGGCGTATCGGGAACGAGCTTCGACGGCCGAGGGAGTTATACCCTGGGCGTCAAGGACCATCTCATTTTTCCCGAGATTGACTTCAACAATGTCAATACCAACAAGGGAATGAACGTCACCATCGTGACCACTGCCAGCAATGACGAGCAGGCGAAGTTCCTGCTTCGCGAGCTCGGCATGCCGTTCGCAGGATAAGAAGGAGAGAGCCGTGGCCACGAAAGCAAAGATCGCAAAAACTAAGAAGACGCCAAAGTTCAAGGTGCGGCAGCGAAACCGGTGTCAGGTTTGTGGCCGCCCTCGCGGCTACCTACGCAAGTTCGCTCTCTGCCGGATCTGTTTCCGCCAGTTGGCCCTGCAGGGATACCTGCCGGGCGTCACCAAGTCCAGCTGGTAGGTTGAGGAGAGATTTCGATGTCGATGACTGATCCCATAGCGGACCTCCTCACGAGGATTCGCAACGCCCATCTAGCCAAGAAAGACCGGTTGGACATTCCCGCTTCCAAGGTGAAGCTGGAGGTTTGCCGGCTGCTCAAGGACGAGGGCTTTATTAGCAACTACAACCTTCTCGAGGCGACTCCCTGCAACCAGGTGCGCGTGTTTCTGCGCTACGACCAACAGGGGCAACCGGCGATTCAGCGCATCGAACGCGTCAGTCGTCCCGGCCGCCGCGTCTACCGCGGTGCCGACGACATCAAGCCGGTCCTCAACGGCCTCGGAGTCGGGATCATCTCGACCTCTAAGGGACTTCTCACCGATACTCAGGCGCGCGAGCAGCGGGTTGGCGGCGAGTTCCTTTGCCAGATCTGGTAGGAGAGAGACGATGTCACGTGTAGGAAGAATGTCGATCCCCATTAGTAAAGGGGTCAAAGTCAAGGTCGAGGACGGAGTCTTCACCGCCGAGGGGCCCAAGGGGAAGGTTTCCGAGAAGCTCCTCGATGGCATCGTCCTGGATATCCAGAATGATGAGATTCAGGTCCAGCGGGGTAGCGAGTCGCGATCGGCTCGTTCGCAACATGGCCTCATGCGGTCGCTCGTAGCCAACGCGGTCCAGGGCGTGCATGAGGGCTTTAGCAAGCGCCTCGACATCGTCGGCGTCGGTTACCGCGGTGAGGTCAAGGGGAGCGAGGTCCATTTGGCCCTTGGCTACTCACACCCCGTGATCTACGCGGTGCCGAAGGGCATCGAGGTCGCGATCGAGAAGAATGTGAACATCAGCGTCAGCGGCGCCGACCGGCAGCAGGTCGGTCAGGTTGCCGCCGAGCTTCGCGGGCTGCGTCCACCCGATGCCTACAAGGGCAAGGGAATTCGGTACGCCGATGAGCAGCTGCGACTCAAGGTCGGAAAGACCGGAGCCTAGGAGAGCGTCATGGAGTTGAGAAAGAAGACGAAGGCGAAGAAGGCTCGTCGGGAACGGGCTCATCGCCGGATCCGTGGCTCGGTAAACGGCACCGCTGCCCGCCCACGTTTGGCGGTGTTCAAGAGCTTGAAATACATCTACGCGCAGGTGATCGACGATCGCGCTGGAGTGACGCTGGCATCGGCCAGCTCGCTGGAGCCGAGCTTCCGCAAGGGAAGCACCGCGGGGAGCAACAAGGAAGCCGCCAAGCTCGTAGGAGCAGCGGTAGCGGAGCGGGCCTTGGGCAAGGGCGTCAAGCAGGTGGTCTTCGACCGCGGCGGGTACGTCTACCATGGCCGCATCAAGGAGCTCGCCGAGGCGGCTCGCGAGAAGGGTCTGGACTTTTAGCACCAGGGTCTCCGACTTTAAAGACCAACGAAGGCCAGGATCCGACAGAGCGACTGGCCGTCGCACAATAGATCAAGGAGCAATCCGGTGAACCGGGACTTCCAGCAAGATTCAGAATTCTACGAGCAGGTTGTTAACATCAATCGCGTCACCAAGGTAGTCAAGGGAGGTAAGAACTTCTCCTTCTCTGCCCTGGTAGTGATTGGTGACGGCAACGGTCGCGTCGGCTTTGGCGCCGGCAAGGCGCGCGAGGTGCCCTTGGCGATTCGCAAGGGTATCGACAGCGCCAAGAAGAACCTGGTGACGATTCCCCTCAACGGCACCACGGTGCCGCACGAGGTGGTGGGTCGCTACGGTGCTGGACAGGTGCTGATCAAGCCAGCTTCTCCCGGTACTGGAGTCATCGCGGGCGGCGCAGTTCGTGCTGTGATGGAGTGTGCGGGCATTCAGGACATCCTGACGAAGTCCCTGGGCACCAAGAATCCACACAATGTCGTCAAGGCAACTTTCCAAGCTCTGACTAGCTTGCGTTCGCACAACGCGGTGCTGAAGCAGCGAGGTCTCGAACACCGGATTCCCGCTGCACCGGTAGCAGCCAAGGAGGCTGTGGTCGAAGAGGTTGTGGTGGTCGAAGCTGCAGCCGACAAGAAGGCACCGGTGAAGCCCGAGGCGGTCAAAGCTGAGACGGTGAAGGCCGAGACGGCCAAGCCAGAAACGGCTAAGACCGAGACCGCGAAGACCAAAGCCGACAAGGAACCTGTGGAGGTTGAGGCTAAGGTGGCGGTCACTGAGACGTCGAAGACCAAAGAGGTTGCCGTCGTCGCGGATGAGACTAGCGAAGCCAAGGCTGCCGAGGCCGTAGCCGAGGAGGCGCCCGCCTCCGAGGATTCAGGCGCCGACGCGACCGACGATGAGGCAAAGGCCTAGGCAAGGGAGAGAGTCGAGAATGTCCGCAAAGAAAGCCAGCAAGACGCTCCGAATCCAACAGGTTCGCAGCCCCATTGGGTACAACAAGAAGCAGCGCGATGTGTTGCAGAGTTTGGGCCTTCGTCGCATTCGCCACGTCGTCGAACGTGAGGATACGCCCGCCGTTCGGGGGATGGTCACGAAGATCTCCCATTTGGTTCAGATTGTCGAGGACTAGTCATGAAGCTGCATACGCTATCGCCCGCTGAGGGCAGCAAGCACAAGAAGAAGCGGATCGGCCGCGGCCCGGGTTCGGGTTGGGGCAAGACCGCCGGTCGTGGTCACAACGGACAGAAGTCGCGCGCTGGTTACAGCCGTCGGACCGGGTTCGAGGGTGGTCAGATGCCGTTGATCCGTCGCGTTCCGAAGCGCGGATTCACGAACATCTTCCGTACCGAGTACCAGGTGATCAACGTCCAGGACCTCGAGGGTTTCGAGGGGGACGTCACGCCGGAGACTCTGGCCGCCAAGGGGATGGTTCGTTCGGGCATGCCCGTGAAGATCCTTGGTGACGGCGAGCTCGGCTCGAAGATTACCGTGGTCGCCCACAAGTTCAGCAAGAGCGCTCGGGCCAAGATCGAGGCCGCTGGCGGATCGTGCCAGGAGTACGGCAAGTGATCGAAAGCTTCCGCAACATTTTCGCGATTCCGGACCTTCGCAAGAGGCTGACCTTCACCTTCTTGATGCTGGCCGTCTACCGGGTGGGCTGTTTCATTCCCACCCCTGGGGTCGATCCCCAGGCTCTGCTGGAGTTCATGAAGCTCACCGAAGGAACCTTCCTCGGCTTCGTGAACACCTTCACGGGTGGCAGTCTGTCGCGCGTTGCGGTCTTTGCCTTGGGCATCATGCCGTACATTACGGCGTCGATTATTCTGCAGCTCCTCACCGTGGTCTGGCCTTACCTCGAGAAACTCTCGAAGGAAGGTGAACTGGGACGTCGCAAGATTACTCAGTACACTCGTTACGGCACGGTGTTGATTTCGTCCGTACAGTCCCTGGGTATCGCAATCTTCCTCGAGCGAACCTCGACACCGGGTGGAGCGTCGCTCGTACCTCACCCTGGATGGGGCTTCCGCTTGATGACCATGATCACTCTGACCACAGGATGTGTGTTCGTCATGTGGCTCGGCGAACAGATTACCGAGCGGGGTATCGGCAACGGAATCTCGCTAATCATCTTCGCCGGCATCGTCGTCGGACTCCCGAACGCGATTGTCGACACCTTTGCGAAGCTCCAGACCGGTGCTCTGAGTATCGT
The DNA here is from genome assembly GCA_019911795.1 of Thermoanaerobaculia bacterium. Taxonomy (GTDB): domain Bacteria; phylum Acidobacteriota; class Thermoanaerobaculia; order Multivoradales; family JAIOJS01; genus JAIOJS01. Next base: position 10,426 of record JAIOJS010000563.1, read on the forward strand.
TGTGGTCCTCATACTCATCGTATTTATGGTGTTGGTCACTGCCTTCATTGTCTACATGGAACGAGCGCAACGCCGTATTCCGGTGCAGTACGCCAAGCGCGTGATGGGACGCAAGGTCTACGGTGGCCAGAGTACGTACCTGCCGCTCCGGGTCAACACCGGTGGCGTTATCCCGGTGATCTTCGCCAGCTCGGTGGTCATGGTTCCGACCACGTTGGCTTCCTTCTGGCCGGAGTCGGCTTTGGCCGTAGGAATTGCCGATCACATCAGTTGGGGACAACCGCTCTACTACCTTCTCGAGGTCGTGGCCATCGTCTTCTTCAGCTTCTTCTATGTTTCGATCATTTTCAATCCGGTGGATCTTGCAGAGAACATGCGGAAGTACGGCGGGTTCATCCCGGGTATTCGTACTGGAAAGCGCACCTCGGAGTACATCGACAGCGTCCTGACGCGCATCACGACGGTGGGCGCGCTGTACCTCGCTGCCGTCACCGTTCTCCCCGAGTTTCTCCTCACCGGTATTAAATTGGATGGTCTTCCTGTGATCGGTCCCGCGTTGGACTCTTTTGTACCTTCGTTCGTGACGACGGGTCTCGGAATCAACTTCTACTTCGGTGGAACGTCGCTCCTGATCATCGTCGGGGTGGCGATGGACTTCCTGCAGCAGGTCGAGAGCCAGCTGGTGATGCGGAACTACGAGGGCTTCATGAAGCGGGGACGTATTCGTGGACGACGGTAGGAACCTCGCCGGCGCTCGCTTGCTGATGTTCGGCCCTCCGGGCTCGGGCAAGGGAACGCAAGCGGCGGTGCTCGCCTCGCGGTTGGGGGTCCCAGCGATCTCCACCGGTGAGATGCTGCGCCAAGCGGTGGCTCAAGGTTCCGACTTGGGTAACAAGGTGGAGACGATCATGACCTCCGGTGCCCTGGTGGACGATGAGACGATGGCTGAAGTTGTCCGTCACCGACTAGCACAGAAGGATACCGGGAACGGCTTCCTCCTCGATGGCTACCCCCGAACCAAGGGGCAGGCCCGGACGCTAGAACAGGTTCTCCAGGATCAAGATGTCCATCTCGACGGTGTCGTCTTTCTCGACGTTCCGACCGAGGAGTTGGTCACCCGGGCCCTCGCGAGGAAACGTGCTGACGACCGTGAAGAGGTCATCCGAGAACGACTTCGAATCTACCACTCGCAAACAGCACCCCTCTTGGGGTACTATAGGGATCTTGGCCTGCTGAGGACCGTAGACGGACACCAGTCGATCGACAAGGTGACCGAAGCGGTCCTCGCCAGCTTGGCTGAGGCGGCCTGAGGTTTGAAGAGATGGTTCTGAAGACCGACGGCGAGATCGAACTCATGGACGCTGCCAATCGCATCGTTCAAGAGGTGTTGAGCGCGATAGGTGATCGCATCGAGCCGGGCATTACAACCCGTGACTTGGATGCATTCGCCGAGGCGACGATTCGACGCGCGGGTGGAGTGCCGGCCTTCCTCAACTACAAGGGGTTTCCGGCCACACTCTGTACTTCGGTCAACGATGTCATCGTTCACGGGATTCCGAACGATAAGCCGCTCTGCGAGGGCGATATCGTCGGTATCGATTGTGGCGTCTTGTATCAAGGGTACTACGGTGATTCGGCACGCAGCTTTTCAGTTGGCAAGGTCGACCCGGAGGCCGAGCGACTTTTGACGGTAACTAAGACCGCGTTGATGCTCGGCATAGAACAGGTTCAGAAGGATGGGCGGCTTTCCGACATCGGAAATGCGGTTCAGACGCACGTCGAAGCGGCGGGCTTCTCGGTCGTACGAGAGTTTGTCGGGCACGGGATCGGCACTTCGTTGCACGAGGATCCTCAGGTGCCAAACTTCGGTGCACCGGGACGAGGCCTTCGCCTTCGACCGGGCTTGGTCCTGGCCATCGAGCCCATGGTCAACGTGGGAAGTAGTTCAGTGAAAGTAGATTCTGATGGGTGGACGGCGCGTACTGCGGACGGTTCACTCTCGGCGCACTTCGAGTTTTCGGTGGCGGTAACCACAGACGGACCCAGAATTCTGGGCGTCGACGCTGCAGCTTGAGCTGCGCTGAAGAATCAAGGTAGGAGAAAGATTTGTCGAAGAAGGAAGAGGCGATCGAGGTCGAGGCTACGGTCGTCGAAAATCTGCCCAACGCTATGTTCAAAGTAGAGCTCGAGAACAAACATCAGGTGCTGGCTCACATCTCAGGAAAGATGCGGAAGCACTTCATCCGGATTCTCCCAGGAGACCGGGTCACGGTTGAGCTCTCGCCTTACGATCTCAATCGTGGGCGTATCGTTTACCGACTTCGTTGAGTCGGGAGAGCGCCGTGAGGCAAAGTCGGGGCGAGGCAAGCTCAGGGCGAATAGAGAGGTTTAGACCATGAAGGTTCGATCATCCGTTAAGAGAATGTGTACGAAATGCAAAGTCATCCGGCGCCGAGGCGTTGTGCGGGTGATCTGTGACAACCCAAAGCATAAGCAGCGGCAAGGTTAGGGATTAGATATGGCACGTATCGCAGGAGTCGATCTGCCCCAGGGCAAGCAAGTTTGGATTGGACTGACCTACATCTACGGCATCGGCCGTTCCAGGTCGGCGGAGATTCTCACCACGTTGGGCATTGAGCCTACCGTGAAGGTCAAGGATCTGACCGAGGACGAGGTACGCCGGGTCCGTCAGCTGATTCAAGACAGCATCCGGGTGGAGGGTGATCTCCGCAAGGAGGTCGCACAGAACATCAAGCGACTCATGGAGATCGGCTCGTACCGCGGCGTGCGACACCGTAAGGGTCTCCCGGCGCGCGGACAACGTACGAGCACCAACGCGCGGACCCGTAAGGGGCCGAAGCGTTCCGCGGTGGCCGGCAAGAAACTGGCTAGGAAGTAAGGAAGGCGTCGAGATATGGCCAAGGCTGGACAGAAAGAAAAGAAGAGCGGCAAGCGCAAGGAGAAGCGCCTAGTTCCGCACGGACTGGTGAGTATCCAGGCCACTTTCAACAACACCATCATCTCTGTTAGCGACCCCGAGGGAAACCTCGTCGCCTGGTCGTCTGCCGGTAAGGTTGGCTTCAAGGGATCCCGCAAGGGAACGCCCTTCGCCGCCCAGATGGCAGGGCAGAACGTCGGACAGCTGGCGCGCGACGTCGGCATGCGGACGCTCGATGTCAAGGTGAAGGGTCCCGGTTCCGGTCGTGAGTCGGCCATCCGCTCACTGCAGGCGACGGGACTGAGTGTCCGTTCGATCAAAGACGTTACCCCGATCCCCCACAACGGCTGCCGACCGCGCAAGCGTCGTCGCGTCTAGGGCCGGGACAGAAGATAAGGCAAGGAGAAGAACGTGGCACGTTACACTGGACCAGTCTGCCGGCTCTGCCGGCGTGAACGAATGAAGCTCTTCCTCAAGGGAGAGCGTTGCTTCAAAGAGAAATGCGCCATCGAGCGTCGTGGCTACCCACCTGGGCAGCACGGTCAGCGTCGAGGCCGCCGGAGCATGAACTACGGACCTCAGCTGCGCGAGAAGCAGAAGGTCAAGCGGATTTACGGAGTGCTGGAGCAGCAGTTCCGCAAGTACTTCCGTCAGGCAGAGCGCCACAAGGGGATCACCGGTGAGAACCTCCTGATTCTCCTCGAGCGCCGCCTTGACAACGTCGTCTACAGCCTCGGTTTCGCGTCCTCGCGATCCCAGGCGCGACAACTGGTGCGTCACGGACACGTCCAGGTCGAGGGTCGCAAGGTTACGGTCCCGTCCTTCCAGGTACGGGACGGACAGGTGATCGGGATCCGTGAGGCCAGCCGTAAGAATGACTTCATCAGGACCGCCATCGAGAGTGCCCGCGGTCGCGGCATCCCAGAGTGGCTGGTTCTCGACGACGAAAACTACAGTGGCAAGGTGCAAAGCCTCCCCAGTCGGGAGGACATCAAGTTGCCCATTCAGGAGCAGCTGATCGTAGAGCTCTACAGCCGTTAATCCGGCGAGGGAGCAACGACGCACAGCTCGGCATGTCGCCGAGAGTCAAGAACGATCTCTGGCCAAGCCGTCTCGGCGCAGAGCAAACGAGACGCAGCGAGGAGTTTAGGATATGTGGAAGGGTTTTCAACGCCCCCAGCGGGTGGAAATCGAGTCGGAGTCACTGACGCCGACCTACGGAAAGTTTATCGCCCAGCCGTTCGAGCGGGGCTTCGGGACGACGATTGGCAACGCCATGCGTCGCTGTCTGCTCTCCTCGATCGAGGGAGCCGCCATCACCGCCATCAAGATCGAGGGTGTTCTCCATGAGTTCGCCACCGTTCCTGGGGTTGGCGAGGACGTCACCGATATCGTGCTGAATCTGAAGATGGTACCAATCCGCATGCCTGGCGAGGAGCCGCGGACGATCACCCTCGATATCAAGGGACCGGCCGAAGTGACCGCCGCCGACTTTGGCGGTGACCCAAATGTCGAGATCGCTGATGGTTCCATGCCGATTGCGACGGTCAACGAAGAGGGCCATTTCCAGGTCGAGGCCCAGGTAGGTTGGGGCCGAGGCTATGTGAGTGCCGAGAAGAACTTCGATGAGGGGCTCGGCATCGGCTGGATCCCAATCGACTCCATTCACGGGCCGGTTCGCCGAGTCAACTTCAAAGTCGAGTCCGCCCGCGTGGGTCGCGACACCGACTACGAGCGTCTCGTCCTCGAGGTTTGGACCAACGGAACGGTGTCTCCTGAGGATGCGGTCTCGCTCGGCGCCCAGTTGCTTCGCGAGCATCTGACGATGTTCGTCGTCTCCGACAAGGAGATGCCGACCCTCGAAGCGGCGCCGGTCGACACTGTGCGTACCGCTCTGGATACCCAGCTCGATCGCAGCGTCGACGAGTTGGATCTCTCGGTGCGTAGTGTGAACACCCTCAAGAACGCTGAGATTCACACCCTTCGGGACCTCGTGAGCCGCAGCGAAAAGGATATTCTCGAGGCCAAGGGCTTCGGTCGGAAGTCCCTCGAAGAGCTCGAAGAGGCTCTCGGTAAGATGGACCTGCAACTCGGCATGCTCGCCGGCGGAGTCGCGCCTCAGGCCACGGCCTGATCGCGTAACTCAGGAGACTTAGACAATGCGACACAACGTCAAGGGCCGGAAGCTCGGCCGAACTACCGAGCATCGCAAGGCCATGTTCCGCAATCAGATCTGCTCGTTGGTACTCCACGGCCGGATCCGTACCACCCTCGCCAAGGCGAAGGAGCTGCGGCCGATCGCCGAGAAGATGGTGACGAAGAGCCGCAAGGACGACATCGCGGCTCGGCGCCTGGTCCGTCGCTGGATCTCGGATCGCACGATCGTCAAGAAGCTCTTTGATGAGGTGACGCCGCGCTTCCTGGACCGTCCAGGCGGCTACACTCGGGTGATCAAGCTCGGGCCCCGTCAGGGCGACGGCGCTGAGATGGCGCTTCTCGAATGGGTGGACTACACCCTGGAGGGCGAGGAGGCCGAGGCACCAGCCACCTGAGGAGGGTTGGAGTCACTGCTCCCAAGATTGGGCCGCGATGCTCTTCGAGCGCCGCGGCCCTTTCTGTATTCGGGATGCATTCGGCGTAGTCGCGTATCCTGCCGAAGCTTGACGAGTCAGGACGGCGTTAGAACCGCAAGAGAACGCCCTCGTGCTGAAGTAGCCACCGCTTGCGCTCGATGCCCCCACCGTAACCGGTCAGCGATCCGTCATTGCCGATGACTCGATGGCAGGGGATGACGATCGCGATGGGGTTGGCGCCATTGGCTCGGCCGACGGCCCTGACCGCTTTGGGATTGTCGATGCGGTGGGCCAGCCCTCCATAGGACTCCGTCGCTCCGAATGGGATGGCGAGAAGGGCATGCCAGACTTGCTCCTGGAAAGCCGTGCCGACTGGCCGAAGCGGCAGGTCGAACTCCCGGCGCGACAAGGCAAAGTACTCGTCGAGCTGCTTGCCGACCTCGGCAAGCGCGACCCCGGCGGCTGTCGATAGCGAAGGTTCCACGCTGTTCTTGGTTGCCGCGGATTCATCCGCGGGGTCCACAAACTCGAGGCGCCGAATCAGGCCCTCGGCGTCGGCGGTTGCGCCAAGAGGGCCGAGTGGCGAGTCGAACCAACGAGTCCATTCGGGGCGCTGGGCCGTGGTTCGGGAAGACTCGCGTTCGGAGGAGGCAGGTGGGGGCGAGGTAGCGTCAAGCTTGGTTGCCTTCATGCGATGGCTCCGAGGTGACTCCAAAGGTGAGTGGTCGCTAGACTTCGATACGGTGCGAACGGTTGCATGAGCTCGAGGACTTCGCCGCCCTTGGGTCTTTGATCCCGCGAATAGTAGTGCTGGAGAGCGGTGGCCAATCCGGTGTCCCCGACGGGCACACAGTCGGCAAAGCCCAACGATCGCATCATCACATAGTGGGTGGCCCAGGGACCGAGACCCCGTTGGGCGAGGAGGATCCTCTCGGCATCCGGGACAGTTTCGCGAGCCAATTCCTCGGCGCCGAGTTTCAGGTTGGTGATGCTGCGAGCCAGGCCGATCACGTACTCAGCCTTGCGGCGGGAATACCCGAGGACGCCGAGATCCTCCGGTGATAGCTCGGCGACCTCGTCAGGAGTGGGATGGGCGGCGAGACCCTGGACGCTAGGGGACTGAGCTCGCTCGATCAGGATCCGACGCAGCCGGTAGGCGAAGGCGAGGTTGACCTGCTGACCGACAATGCTCCACACCAACCCCTCGAACACCGTGGGCGTCTGCGGGATCCGAAGACCCGTCGAACCGGGTTGTATCAAGGCTTCGAGGGAGTTGCGCTCGAGGTGCCTCCGAAAGCCCGAGGTGTCGGTGGAGAGACCGAGGAGACGGTGGGCTACGCGATACGCCTCGTGAAAGATCCCGTGGTCGGATCCGGTGGACCCTTCGAGGCGACAAGTGACCTTGCGAACTCCCATCTGCAGGTGGAGGATGAAGGGTTGCCCGCGCCACCGAAGGGCTCGGCGCACCGACCTTCCGGACACGCTCTCGGTCGGACTTGCAGGATCGCGTCCGAGAAATCCGAGCACGTAGTCGTGGGGATAGTCCGACGGCAGAAGGAGCCCGAATGATCCACCTTCACCGAGCCGGCGCCAGTCTCTGGGCCGCATTCCGACCCGTCGTCGAAACTGTGAGTTGAAGGCCGAAAGGCTCTCGAAGCCGACATCTTGCGCGACCTCGAGGACCGGCCGTTCACTACGGATCAAGAGATCCCGAGCGTGATCGACGCGAGCTTGGTTCAGGAGGTCGCCAGGGCTTCGGTGAAGGTAGCGACGGGTGATCTCCGTGCAGCGGGTGGTGCTGATGGCGAAGGCCTTGGCGAGGGTGGCGACCGTTTTGAAGTGCTGGGGACTCTGCCGCACCTCCCGACCGATGCCGCGAGCCAGCTCGAGGTCAGGGTCGTACCCACGCAGGAAGTCGTCGGGACGGCATCGCTTGCAAGGACGCAGGCCGGCGGCTTTCGCGCTCTCTGCGTCGGCGAAGAAGCCCACGTTCTCACGTTTTGGTTTGCGGGCCGGACAGGAGGGCAAGCAGTAGATACCCGTGGTGAAAACCCCGGTCAGGAATCGTCCATCAAAGCGGGCATCCCGGGCCTCGAATCGCTCCATCATGAACTCACGGTCGGCCATCGGGGAGGCCTGCTGGGAGGCCTTGATCGCTTGGCTTCGAGATTTCGAGATCGGTGCCATGGGTGCAATGGTACGACGAGCTGGATTCTGCGTCCTGCGGATTCGACCGCCGGAACTCTGAGACGGTTTCGAGTGAGGCATGGCCCCGAGGGAGGCGCGGCCTCGAGTTCCGAGGGTCCGGCGGGAGTGTTATGATCGGCGCCGCCCTCGGTCCAACCGGACCGCCTTCGGGCAACCCTCCCCTGATACCACTCACCGACCCGAGGTTGTTCTCTATGCGTCATCTCGCCGCGTGTTCTCTGGCTGTATTCTCTCTCCTAGCGGCGGTAGCCCCGGCCATCGCCGACGACTCCCCCAAGACCATCATGCTGGGCTTTGACGGCGCCGACGCCAAGCTCGCAACTCGCTGGATGGATGAAGGGAAGCTACCCAATCTCGCCAAGCTCCGAGACGAGGGAACCTTTGTCCCCTTGCAGTCGACGATCCCGTCGCAAACCCCGGTCTCGTGGTCCACTTATGCCACCGGACTGAAGCCGGGTCGCCACGGCATCTTTGACTTCTTGAAGCGGGACCCTGACACCTATCGTCCCCAGCTTGCTTTGGTTTCCGAGGGTACCAAGACCTTCTTGTGGGGCGAACGGACTCCCATGGTCGTCGGAGTGGGACTTGCCCTGGCTCTCGCTTTGGTCCTCATTCTGCTGCTCAAGCTCTTCCGGCTGAAGACCCGCACCGCCGCGATCATTGGCGTCCTACTCGGGACTGCAGCGGGCGTTGCCAGTGGTGTGGCCGCAAGTCGGCTGCTGCCGACTGAGATCCCAACCGCTACCAATCCTCGCCAGGGCGATACCTTCTGGCAGCTGATGGGACGCGAGGGCAAGCGTGTTCGGGTTATACGCCTGCCCCAGAACTTCCCGCCCGAGGCTTTCGAAAATGGTGAGATGCTCTCTGGACTCGGTACTCCTGACCTCTCGTTCCGCATTGGCAAGCCCTTCTACTTCACCTCCGAACTGTTCTTCAACGGACGCGGTGGTGGAGACTTCTCGGTCGAGGTGGTCGAGTTGGTCGACAACCGAGGCACCATCGAGACGGAGATCAAGGGCCCACCGGACCGTCTCTTCTCGGAGCCGGGCAAGCTGCGCTACATCAACCTTCCCATGACCCTCGATGTTGCTGACGATCGCCAATCGCTCGATATCAAGGTCTCCGATCAGGAGTTGACGATGCAACCGGGGGAGTGGAGCGACTGGGTTCGCTTCACCTTTCCGATCAACGCCGCCATCAAGCTCAACGGCATCGGACGTTTCCGGCTTCTTTCAGTCGAGCCCGAGGTACGTCTCTACCTATCCCCGATTCAGTTCGATCCCGAGCGGCTGCCGCCGATCGTCGATATCACCACCCCGCGTGAGTTCGTCGATGACCTGACCGATGATTTTGGTCTTTTCAAGACCATCGGATGGGCGATCGACACCTGGTCTTTCGACGAGGGTACGATCGAGGAGGATGTCTTCCTCGAGGACGTGCACAACACGGTGTCGAAGTTCGAGGAGATGCTCTACGGAACTCTGGAACAAAGCGACGAATGGGACGTTCTGGTCCACTACTTTGAGTTTACCGATCGGGTCCAACACATGATGTGGCGACTCTTCGACGAGGGACACCCGGGCTACGATGCCGAACAGGCCGCCCTTTACGGAGGCTCCATCCTCGAGTCGTACCAGACGATGGATCGCATCGTGGGAGAGGTCATGAAACGCATGCCGGAGGGGACGCGCCTGTTCGTCTCGTCGGATCACGGCTTCGCCTCCTTCCGTTGGGGGATGAACTACAACACGTGGCTGGTCAAGAATGGCTACATGACCCTCAACGGCGAGGACGTCGAGCGCAAGAATCTCGAGGATCTGTTTGATCAGGGCGACTTCTTCGTCAATGTCGACTGGACCCGTACCCGCGCCTATGCCCTTGGTCTTGGCAACATCTATATCAACCTCGAAGGCCGCGAGAAGCAGGGCATCGTCAAACCGGGCGAGGAGTATGAAGCCCTGCGCGCCGCACTCCAGGAGCAGTTGGTCGCCTACGTCGACGAGAATACGGGGCTTCATCCCGTGGCCCACGTCTTCACGCGTGAGGAAGCGCATGGGGTCTTCGATCCGTTGATCATTCCAGACTTGATCCCATCCAATAGCGACGGATACCGCGTCGGTTGGCAGGACACTCTCGGTGGCATCGGCAAGACGGTGGTCGAACCCAACACCCAGTATTGGAGCGGTGACCACTGTTCGGTCTACCCACCGTTGGTCGATGGGGTTCTGTTTAGCAACGTCAAGCTCGATGCCGAGCGTCCCTACATCGGCGACATCATGCCGACGGTGTTGGAACTCAACGGCGTGGCAGTGCCGGAAGGCCTCGACGGCAAGAGCCTCATGCCCTAGAGGGAGCTCTCCTTGCTAGAAGAGCAACGACTGTTCCGGCGGTCCGAGGCAACTCGGATCGTCGTTGCGCACTGAGTTGACACGGGAACTGACTGGAACCACCTCCCAAGCGTCCTCCGGCGCCGGCACGAGCAGGCTGCGGAGTTCCTCGGCGTCCGTTTCTTCGTCGAGCCATGGCGAGAAATCAGCGGATGGTAGTACCACCGGCATTCGATCGTGCAGGGTGCTCAGCAGTTCGTTGGGTGGACAGGTGATGATGGTGTAGGTGCGTAGTGGGGTGTCCGTGGAACGCTCCCTCCATTCTGCCCAGAGTCCAGCAAAGGCGAAAGGCGCAAGATCCCTGCGCCTGGCATGAAACGGTTGTTTGGCGCCCCCGCGTCCTTGCCACTCATAGAACCCATCCGCAGGGACGAGACAGCGTCGAGTGGCGAAGCTGTCGCGGAAACTGGGGCGGCTCGCGACTGTCTCACTGCGGGCGTTGATGGCGCGAGCCCCCTGGGTTGGATCCTTGGCAAAGGCGGGGACCAAGCCCCAGCGCATCGTCTCCAGGTGACGAAGACCAGGCTGAGCGGTGGCCACGATGACCGGAGCCTCCTGGGTGGGCGCAATGTTGTAACGCGCCATGGACTCCGGTTCGTGGTCGAGATCGAAGCGCTCCTGCAGGAGCGCTCCCGGGGTCGAGAGGGTGTAGCGTCCGCACATGAGTCTCGATTCTGTCAGGTGTGACAAACCGATGGCAGATGGGCAGAACGCTCGGGCATCGACTGGGTGACGAAAACTGCGAGTGCTAGAGTTGCGGGCTGATCTAGTCGGAGACCGCTAACGCCAGATCGACGACAGTTGGGTGGGCTCTCGCCGTCGACCTTGGGGTGGCGCTCTCTTGAAAATACCAACCGGCTACCGCGTTCGCGCGTCTTGACTTCGCCCCCGACGACATCCCCATCCGACCACGCTGTCGACTACCTGACTTGGATCGCTCAATGAAGAACAGCCTAGTATCCACCGGAATTCTTCTCCTCTCTTCGGTCTTAACCTTGACCTTGACGACGATCTCGGCGCCGGTTTGGGCGACCGATCCTTCGCACGACGTTCAACGAGCTGTCGATAGCTACTTGGAGCAGCTAAACGAACCCTCGACTTCTCAGTACCTGCATGCGCTGACCGACCTCGATAGTGACGGCGTCGACGACCTTGTGGTCCTCATGTCGTCTCCCGGCTGGTGTGGGTCGGGCGGTTGCACCTTGATGATGTTCCACGGAACCCAGGAGGGATTCGAACTGATCTCCGACTGTTCTGTGGTCGGTGATCCGGTTCGAATTTCGTCGTCCGAATCGCACCAGTGGAAGGACCTGATCGTCTATTCCCGTGGCAAGGGCGATGTGCGACTTCGTTTCGATGGCAAAGTCTATCCGCACAACGCCTCCGTGGAGCCGACGGTGACGCCGGAAGATTTGGATGCCGCCAGAATCTTGATCGAGTATCCCAGAGGACCCTCGGAGGACGAGGCCGCGAGTGAAGGTCTAGGATCCTGAAGATCCGGGACGAATCCAGGCTGATGCGGCGAAGCTTCCGCGTTGCCGTCTTGATGGTGTTTTGGTGCGGGAGCGCCTTTGGGGGCGATCTGGAGACCTTTACCCTGCCGGCCCCGTCGCCTGGGGATGGGATCTACTACGGCAACATACAGGCGGCCCTCCCCGGGGTGAACTGGAGTACCTTGGACCGGCTGTATGTTCCGGCCGGGCATTGGGCCGCCTTGTTGCTCGGGAACCTCCCTAGTCGCGATCCTTCCCGGCCGTTGGTTATCACCAACAGCGGAGGCCAGGTGAAGGTTGGCGGGCTGGGCGCCACCAGCCACGCCATCACCCTGCAGGGAGGGTCGAACTGGAGACTTACTGGGCGTTGGGATCCGCTGGACCAGACGGGCGATGAGGCGTTTCCCGGTCACGCGGGAGGCTACGCCAACAGTTCTGGAACCTACGGCTTTTTCATCGACGATGCTTTCGAGACGACGGGTGATTCGGGACTGGTTGTCGGTAGTTTCGCGACCGATTTCGAAGTTGATTTCGTCGAGATTACTCGGGTTGGATTCGCCGGCGCCCTCTTCAAGACCGACAACCAAGGCGAAGCGCACATGAGCAACGTGCGGTTCCATGACAACTACGTCCACGATACGGGGAGCGAGGGGCTCTATTTCGGCAGCACCCAATCGGCGCCGCAGCACAAGTTCCCGGGGTTAAAGATCTACAACAATCGGATTCTGCGCGCCGGGACCGAGCTGATCCAGGTGGGGCAGGTGGGACGAGGGAGTGAGATCCACCACAATGTCTTCCTGTTTGGAGCTCTCGATTGGAAGAATCCCTTCCAGAACTTCCAAGACAACGGTGGTCAGTTCGGGGTGCGCGAAGGCGACGTCGCGATCCACCACAATCTTCTCATCGGAGGAGCCTCGTCGTTCTTTCAGTTCTTCCCCCAGCTCCGTTCGGGGGATACCCATTTCCCCGGCGACAAGGTGACCTTCAGCGAGAACTACTTTTCCCACTCACGAAATTTTGGCATCTACCTTCACCAGAACGACCTGATGAACACTGAACTTGTCATGTCCGACAACTGGTTCCGCGAGATCAACTTTCACTACACGGAGCTCGATCCTGGAGCCAACGATTCGAACACGGTCATTTTGACCTTCAATCCAGACTTGCCCATGGTGTTCACCGACAACACCTGGTCCGGTCCCCAGGGCCTCCTCCCCGACAACCCTTCCCCCAATATCTCGGAAACGGGGAGTCTGAACGGATCTTTCAGTCCCGTGACCTTCATGGACTCGGGTTTTCCGTCCGACTTTGACTACCATCGTCTCGAGATCTGGACCGATGTCGATATCAACGGCATGGCCGTTCACTACGAAGTCGGGGACTATGTGGTAGACAACGGCCAGCCCGGCGGCGGTACCCTCTACCGTTGTGTCCAGGCGAACACCGATCGACCCCCGTCGGCGAATCCATCCTTCTGGACGGCACAACAGCCTTTTCCCGACGATTTGCGGTTACACCCGACCTCGCCGTTTCAGGGCTTCGGCTTGCTGGACGCCGCAGACGGTATCTTCTTCGATGGTTTTGAGAGTGGATCCACATCCGCATGGTGAGTTTCTGAGTCGCGAGGCCTCCGAAGGGGATGAGACGTGCGTGACGATCAGGTAGGGAGCCCACAACAGACATCGGACCCCTACCAGCCTCCTCGGACCAGCCTGGTGGAGTCCGAGGCGAGAGCGACCGCGGAGGAACTCGTAGCCTTTATGACGGGCCACCAACCGGGGGTGCCAGCATCGAAGTACTACGAAAGGCAGGTGGACCGTTGGGAGCGGGGACAGAGACTGAGATTTCACTTTCCCGCTCTCCTGGTCGGCACGTCTTGGTGCTTCTGGCGGAAGCTCTACCTCGTCGGCTTCATGATGTACCTTCTAGAGTTCGTGCTGGGCTTGGTCCTTTTCTTGATCGGAGGAGTCTTTCTCCAGCAGGGTGACTCCGTTCTGCCAAGCGTCATTTCGTTGGGGGCTCTCCTGCTCGCCAGGGTACCGTTGGCGTTCACCGCGAACCGGCTCTACATCTGGAGGGCCGAACGAGCCGCCCGCAGGGTTGCGGAAAGGGGCTTGCGTGGTGATGAGGCGGACCTCGCACTTCGTCGTCTAGGGGGAACCTCGGCTCTGGGCCTGGCCGTGGCGATCTTGATCAACCTCGCACTCCGACTTCTGGCGGGCTAGTCTTGAGGGGGCCGGGCTCTGAGGAGGCTGGCCTGCGGCAGGCTAGTCCGTCGTGATCTTCCAGCACTTTTCCGCGGCGACGTTCGTCGATCGCCGTGCGGATCCAGGATGAGCCTCTCGACCGACGAGGTTGGAACATAGAGAAAGGAGGAGGCCATGATGGAGTCAATTCTGAAGCGCTTCGAGCAGCCGGACGAGGTTCGTGAGTTCCATCTTGGACGCTTCGAGATCCTTCACCTGGCTGGGATGACGATCGGTAGGGCGACGTATTCGCCCGGCTGGAAGTGGTCCGAGCACGTGGGCGCTGCGATTGGAGAGGAACGCTGTGCTGTCGAGCATCTTGGCATGGTGCTCTCTGGTCACGCGGTGGCTGCCTATGCCGATGGCACGATCGACGACCTCACTCCGGGTACCGTCTTCTATGTCCCGCCAACGCCACACGACAGTTGGGTGGTGGGAGATGAACCCTACGTGTCTCTGCACTTTCTGGGTGCAGAGCACTACGCCAAGTAGGGCGTCCCGAGATGACTAGCGACTGACTGCAAGGTAGTGGAGCCCGATGGTTCTTGGGGTCCGCTTGTGGAGAGCTCCCTGGGTCATGCTGGCACCCTGGCAAGGACGCTGGGTGGTGGGGGACGCGAGGGGCGATACTGGACCACCCTCTTGGAAGGCCAACCTCCCCATTGGCTCTTCGCCCCTGCTGCAGAAGTCCAAGCCCATCGGGAGAGTGCTTCAATGGATCCAACCCTTGAGGTGCCCCTAGGAAGCTAGTTCGCGGCGTCGACTACGGACAGCACCTTCCCCGACGAGTAGGCTGCAAACTCCGGCGCATACATCGACTGAAGGGTCGCCGGGCCGACGCGGAAGACACCTTCCATGTTGGCGCGGAGGCGATACTTCATCGTGTACTCTCCGGCCGGTAGCCACTCGAAGAAGAAATTGGTGCCGCTGTCGCGGATCTCTTCGTAGCGGACGATCCCGAGGTCATAGCGATAGCCGGACAGGAGGCTCTCCGGTTCAAAGCCGGCGCCGCGAGGGTCGCGGAGGTGAACGTACTCGGCAGCATGGCGACTGCG